>JANMTG010000161.1:0-16016 GCA_031390205.1 Gemmatimonadota bacterium | reverse complement strand
CGGCTTGATCATATTGCCGTCGATCTTGACGCCGTCCGATGTCGTGAACGAAAAGATCTCCGCCGGCGAGTAGGCATGGCTCGCCAGCCACGTCGTGACACCCGCGTTCGCCTCCATCGTTTTCAGTTTCTGGCCTGCGCTCGACCATAGCTCGACCTGCGCGGGACGCTGGACCGCCGAGTGCCGGTCGAGGAAATACGTGGCGCTTGGGGCCATGTCGATATGGTGATTCCCCGGAGCCGTGGTGATGCGCTTTTTCCCGGTTCCGTCGAAACGAATCGAATAGAGCTGCCGCTCGAGCGGCGACGCTTCTGTGGAGGTATAGAAAATTGTTTGTGTGGCGGGGTTGGTGCCTTCGATGCGCGTCGGGCTCCAGTTTCCGCGCGTAACCTGGTTGATCAGGCGTCCCGAATAGTCGTAACGATAGAGGTGCTGCCAACCGTCGCGATCGGACATCCAGAAAAACTCGGTCGACCCCTCCGGGAAGGACAGCATGTCCTCCACACCGGCGTAAAAATCGTAGACATCCAGCCACGTCTTGGACGTCTCGGTCATCACCTGCCGGCGGCCGCCCGTGTTCACGTCGAAGAACAACAGCTTCATTTCATTGTGCGGGCGGTTGAGGATCACGACCGCAAGCGTGTCACGTCTGCTCGTCCAGTAGATGCGGGGGATGTAGAACTCCCCCTTCTCACCGGGGTCGAGCCAGGTGTTCTTGCCCGAGACTACATCGACCACGCCGATGCGCACGGTGGGGTTGGGATCGCCGACTCTCGGATAGCGAATCCTGTCCCAGGTGGGGTGCACACCCGAAAAGTCCGAGAACTGGGCTTCCGGCTCCGCTGATTGGTCGAGCTGCCAGTACGCGATGCGGCGACTGTCGGGTGACCATTTCCACGCTTGGGCGAGACCGAACTCTTCCTCGTAAACCCAGTCGAAGTGCCCGTTATACACATGCTCGGTCGCGCCAGTGGTCAGTCGCTTCTCCTGATTGGAGGCGAGGTTCGTCACGTACATGTCGCCGCCGCGCTCGAAGCCGAGCGTGGCGCCGTTCGGAGAAAGTTCTCCGGTGCGGGCCCCCTTGGTGGCGAGCTGAAGGCGGCGATCGGCAAGCGAATAGATGTAGATGTCCGCAATGCCCGACCGACGGTAAAGGGGCTGGAAATTGGACTGAAACACGAGGTGCTTGGAGTCCTGAGCCCACTGAAACGCGCTGTAGGTGAAAGGCTCCTTCGACGCCGGAAATGTCAGTCCGGTCATCGTGAAGAGAACCGTGTCCTTACCCGTCGCCGGATCGTAGGCGCGGATGACGGAGGTGTTGGTTGCGGGATCGCGATCGATGTACGAGAACCGCCGCCCGCCTTCGATCCAGTTTACGTTCCTGGGCCCTGAGCGGCCGTTGAGCGCAGCACTTGCCGCGAGCGCCTCGTCGAGGCTGGCGAAGCGCTGCTTTTCCTGCGCATCGGGAGCAACGAACGGGAGGAGCGTGACAATCGAGACGAGGGCGAATCTCGAGATTCTCATTTTCAGCATGTGCGGTTTCGTCGTGGTGGGGAGGAGAGCGGGAAGCGATCGCGCCCTTCGGTCGTGCGTTGGGAAATCTATCTTACGGCCCGCATCGGACAACGCGCTTGGCGGCCTGGAGATACTGCAAGAGGCGGTCAAGGTCGGCTTCGGCCCAGCCTTTGGGCACGGGCACGAGCCGTCGCTTCTCGCCCTCGCTCTCGAAGCAGAGCCAACCGTTGTTGTATTCGCTGGAGATGGCCACGCTTTGCCGGAACGGACTTCTCCGGCGCTCGGGAGTAATTCTGCGGTCCGATGTTCCCTCGAAGCCGCGGCTTGCCCCAGCGCGACGATCCGCCCTTCTCCGTTCGGACGCCGCCGGCGTCACGAGCCAGACCTCCCACCTGAGACCCGCTGAATCGACAAACGTTCGGTAACTCATCGTCAGCTCCTCCGTCGCGGGGTTAAAGATCTGGTCGCTGCTTCCTTGCAGAGATGCTTTGCAGGGTAGGGGCCAAAATGCGACAAAATCGTGATTGATTTCGTGCAATTTCGCTTTTCAAATACAGATGTTGCGGAAGCATTGGCGCGAATCGACCCTTTACCGAAGACTACCTGTAGTCTTCGGTTAAGCCCTGGTCTCTCGCTGGGATGTTGAAGAAGGTCTCTTCACAGAATAGGTTGCAAGGCTTCTGGAGAGATGGCCGAGAGGCTGAAGGCACCGGTTTGCTAAACCGGCATACGCGGAAACGTGTATCGAGGGTTCGAATCCCTCTCTCTCCGTTCGGCGGGTCCCAGGGAATGACGGTGGGGCCCGTTTCCTTGTTCGTCCTGTATTTCCGGGAAATGTGGTGGGTGGAGCCGGAGGGCTTCACTGGAGACTGCCTGCCAGCGCGTTCTTAGTCCTTCGCTTCTGGACGACACTATGACGGATTCCAACAGGCCTCGACTGCGGTTTGCCCCCTCGCCTACCGGCTACCTCCACGTCGGCGGCGCGCGCACGGCACTCTATAACTGGCTCTACGCGCAGAAATTCGGTGGCGAGTTCCTCCTCCGGATCGAAGACACCGACAAGGCGCGGAGCACCGACGAAAGCACGCGCGCGATCTTTGAGGGTCTCGAGTGGCTGGGTCTCGGCTGGGACGGCGAGGTCGTCTACCAGGGCGCGAATCTGTCCCGGCACCAGGCCGACGCTCGGCGACTTCTCGAGACGGGTGCAGCCTATCGCTGCTTTTGCACCCCCGCCGAGCTGGACGAGCGGCGCCGCGAAGCAGCGTCGCGAAAGGAAGCGTTCAAGTACGACCGGAGGTGTGACCGGCTTCCCCTAGAGGAGGTCGATCGTCGCGTCGCCGCGGAGCCACACGTGATCCGCTTCCGCGTGCCGGAAGGTGCGACGGAATGGAATGACATGGTCCACGATCGCGTCGCTTTTCCGAACAAGGACATCGAGGACTTCGTCGTCCTCCGCTCCGACGCCACGCCGATCTACAACCTCGCCGTCGTGTCCGATGACATCGCAATGGGAATAACCGTCGTCATGCGGGGCGACGACCACATCTCGAACACTCCAAAACAAATCCTGCTCTACCGCGCTCTCGGAGCAAAGCTGCCGACATTCGCGCACCTTCCGATGATTCACGGAATGGACGGGAAGAAACTGAGCAAGCGCCACGGCGCGACGGCGGTTGGAGACTATCAGCATCAGGGCCTGTTGCCCGGGGCGATGCTCAACTTTCTCGCGCTCCTGGGCTGGTCGCCCGGTGGTGACCGCGAGGTGATGACGCTGGAGGAGATGGTCGGCCTGTTCGGCGTCGAGGGTCTGCAGAGAAAAGCGGCGATCTTCGATCCGAAAAAACTGGAGTGGATGAACGGGCAGCACCTTTCGATGATTCCACTACAGGAACTCGAGCCACGCGTTACGCCCCTCATCGTCGCCGCCCGGCTGTCGTCGAAAGAGGAGCTCGATGAGCGGCGGGACTGGTACTTCCGCCTCCTCGATCTGCTCCGGGTCAGGTCCCGGACCCTCGACGACATCGTACGCCAGGCTGGTCCCTACTTTCTCGACAGCATCGAATACGACCCCGTCGCCGTGGCCAAAAACTGGAAGGACCCCGCCGAAGCCCTGGCCTTGCTCCGGGCAACTCGCGAGACGCTGGCCTCCGCCCCGGTCTGGGAGGCCGAGCCCCTCGAGGCTTCGCTGCGGTCCCTGGCAGAGGCCCAGGGAGTCACCAGCGGCAAGGTGTTCCAGCCCCTCCGGGTGGCACTCACGGGGCTGAGCGTCAGCCCAGGGATCTTCGAAATGCTCATCCAGATGGGGCGGGAGCTGAGCCTCAAAAGGATCGATGGTGCCCTGGGATATCTGGCCGGCTAAGGCTGTACAGGCCCCAAAGACTGTTGACCAGTTAGGGTTTCGAACACAAATTGTTATTTCAACGCAGCGGCCGGCGCGATTCCTCGTCGCCGGTATCGCCTCTCCCAGGAACACAAAAATGGCCGAGCACCTGACAAAGCTCGAGAGCTCGGTGTATCACTACCTTCTCGACTTTACGGCAGCGAACACCTACCAGCCCAGCATCCGGGACATCGGCAAGGAGTTCAAGATCAAGTCGACGAAAACCGTCTCGGACCTGCTCCAGTCACTCACAAAAAAAGGATATATCGAGAGGGACCCCTCCCGCTCCCGCGGCGTCAACCTCCTCGGCTTCGGTGGCGCGATGCGGACGCAGCCGGTGCCTTTTTACGGAAGAATTCACGCTGGCGAGCCGGCGCTCCTACCGGAAGACCGCCAGGATTTCATCACGATAGACCGCCGCTTTACCCCGTCGGAGGAAGTGTATTTCCTCAAGGTAAAAGGTGACAGCATGGTTGGCCGCTGCATCAGCGACGGCGACTATGTGATGATCAACCCGCGGGCGGAGCCGAAGGACCAGGACATCATCGCCGCACGCCTTGGTGAGGAGGCGACGATCAAAGTCTATACGCGTCGCGGAGGTACGGTCGTTCTCGAGCCGGCAAATCCGGCCGAGCGGGAAATCGCGATCACGCCGGCTATGGATTTCTCGGTCCTCGGGGTGGTTTGCGGGGTATTCCGCCCGAGCTTTGACGCCAAAGTGGCTCCGGGCTCGCTCACGTCTTAGTTATCGGGATATTTGCGAGGCCGGCTGTGTAAGCCGGCCTTTTTTTTGTACATCGTGGAGGGATAGCCTCAAGAAGAACGAAAAGCGGCAGTGGCAGTTCTTTCTGCTCCCCTATAGCTTCGCTTCGTCCCAACCTTGCGAACTCGTTCCCGATTGAGAATGCCTTCCGACGCCTCTGCGAAAAACCTACCCGGCCTCAAGCAGCTGACCCCAGTTCTGGTTGTCACCGAAATCGAGCCGTGTCTCGTTTTCTGGGTCGAGAGGCTGGGATTCGAGGTGACGAACCGCGTCCCGGGCGATGGCGGCAAGCTCGTGTTCGCGAGTGTCCAGAAGGGCGCTGTCGAAATCATGTACCAGACGCGAGCGAGCGTGCTCCATGGCCTTCCCGCCGCCGCGAAAGAGCTGACCGGCCACTCAGTCTCGCTGTTCATCACCGTGGATAATTTCGATGCAGTAGAGAAGGCCGTGGCCGGCGCCCCCGTAGTCAAGGCGAGGCATCAGACCTTTTACGGAAGCACGGAGATCTACGTAAAGGAGCCGGGCGGGAACACCGTCGGTTTCGCGCAATTCTCCTGAACTCCGACCTTTCCCGGCGATCCGTTGCTACCTGGGCGGCAGCGCCACCTGATCCTTCCCCGCGCCAGGAGCCCCCACCAGCGCCGCCGCTCGCTCGCGCTCCTTTCGCTCGCGAATACTCCGCACCGCCTTGGCGAAATCCGCTTCGTTTATTCCCTGCTGCGCGTGCCAGGTGATGTCGCGATACATCGCCGCGTAGGTGCGGTCCCGATCCATCGTCATCGGGTTTCCCTGGAGATTGAGCGGCAGGAGCGCCAAGAGCGCGGTTGGAATGGACACCGGTCCGAGTCTGATCGCCCGCTTGTCAATTCCCCACTTGTAGCCGCCCTTCTCCACCGTCCAATCGGTCGGGTCGCGTCTCTCCGCGACCATCGCCACTGAGTCGTTGTACGGCTTAATCCCCTCCGCAATCAGCCCGTCGATCGTTTCAATGACCGACTTGGGTGGCGCGACGATCTTCGCGGGCGGCTGCCAGAGACGCGGATCGGAGTACGTCGGCCGGATGCCTCGAGTAGGCCCGCCGCTACCGACGAGAGGACCGGTTCCCGCCTCGACCGTTGCCGCCGCGTCGGGGTTCGGCGCGGGTATCCCTTGGGGAATCGACGTCGGCGAGACTACACGAATCTCACGGGATTGCACCGGCCGTCCGTCTCCGCCAACTCGCCCGATCGTCGGGGCCGCCTCGCCCGGCCGCGCGATCGCCACGAAACTGACGCGCTCACCCGCTTCCGGTGCCTGCTCCTTCTTCGTCGTGGCGAAATCATCGGCATGAAGGATGAGCATCCGCATCAAAGCCGTGGCCACCACCGCGTGCACACCGACGGAAACGACAAAGGATGGTGAGAAGCGTTTCCTCACCCTGGTTGGCTCCTCGGCGGCGTGGCGAAAAATCATCAGGCTCTTGCCGCGCCCGATTGGGCTTCCTGTCTGCGCCCCTGCCGAATGTCGTCGCCACTCTTTGCCATGAGACCCTTAAGCACTCGTCCGGCGCGTGTCGCGGCCTCGCGTAACCGATCAGGGGACGTAATGAACGAAACGCGGAAGAATCCTTCGCCGCCCGGGCCAAAAAGAGATCCTGGCAGCACGATCACGCCTTCGTCCTGGAGCAGGCGCTCGCCGAATACGGCGCTCGGAATGTTTTTGGGAAGCGGAAGCCAGAGATACATCGTCGCCTTGGGCTTTACGCACGGGAACCCGGCCTCACAGAACGCCTCGACCGCTGCATCACGACGCTCCCTGAAGGCTGCGACGTTCTGCGGTATCCAGTCGGCGCACTCGTCGAGCGCGGTTGCGGCTGCTGCCTGAATCCCCATGAATGTCCCGGTATCTATGAACGACTTCACTTTCGCGAGCGCGCCGACGATCTCCTGCCTTCCGCACGCCCAACCGCAGCGCCAGCCGGTCATGTTGTACGTCTTGGACATCGAGTGGAACTCGATCGCGACTTCGCGCGCTCCCTCGATCTCGAAGATGCTCGGCGGCACATAACCATCGTACGCGAGCTCGGAGTATGCATTGTCATACACCAGCAGGATGTCGAGTTCCTTGCACCGCCTCACCATCTCCGCGAGATACTCCAGGGGCGCGATGGCCGAAGTCGGGTTGTTGGGATAGTTGAGGTAAAGGATCTTCGACTTTTTCAGGACGTCCGGCGGCACCTTGTCGAGGTCAATGAGAAACCCGTTCTCGGGACGCAGCGGATACTTGTACGGAATCGCATCGGCGAGGAACGAGCCGCCCAGATATGAGTTGTATCCGGGCTCCGGGACGATCGAGTAGTCGCCGGGCGACAGATACGCGAGCGCGAGGTGGGAGATTCCTTCCTTCGATCCGATGAGCGGAATGATCTCCGTTAGCGGATCGAAATCCTGCCCGAACCTGCGCTTCATGAAGCGCGCGACGGCCTCGCGATATTCCACGAGCCCGAGCGCGAATCCGTAGCGGCTCATCGCGGGAATCCTTACCGCCGCCGAAATGCGGTCGAGGACGGCCGGGGGTGATGCCAGGTCGGCGTCACCGGCGCCGAGATCGATGACATCAACTCCACGGGCGATGAGCTGGCGCTTTTGCTCCGGAATTTTGGCGAGCGGATACTCAGGCAGGCTGAGCAGACGTTGTGTAAATGGGGGCACTAGCGACTCCCTCGGACGGGGTTGCTGACGCGGCTCACGCCGGGGATCTCGATTTCGACGACGTCTCCAGGGGCGAGGGGGCCCACCCCGGCAGGCGTCCCGGTGGCCACGAGATCTCCGGGCTCGAGTGTCATGATCCGCGAGATGTAGGCGAGCAGGAACGGGATCGAGAAGACCATCTCGCTCGTTTTCCCGGTCTGGCGGACGGTGCCATTCACTCGCGTGACGACGCTCAGGCTATCCAGCTCGGGAACGCTCGATGACTCCTCTCCCAGAGGGCAAAAGGTATCAAAACCCTTGGCCCTAGTCCATTGCCCGTCGGATTTCTGGAGGTCGCGCGCCGTCACATCGTTCACGGCGATTACAGAGCGAATTGCCCCGAACGCGGCGTCCTCGGACATGCGATTCATCCTCGCTCCGATGACGATCCCGATCTCCCCCTCGTACTCCACTTTCCGCGATTCGGAAGGCAGCTCGATGGCGTCGCCCTCCCACACCACGCTCGAGGGAGGCTTGAGGAAGATCAACGGATCTTTCGGGACCTCGTTGCCTAGCTCCTTGGCGTGCTCGCGGTAGTTGCGGCCAACGCAAACGATCTTTCCGGGGCGGAATTTCCTCGACGTCATCTCAGTCAGTCACGCGCGAAGGTTTGTTGGTCACTCTTCGCCTCCGTGGGCGAGCCGGTAGGCGAGATTCCGCGAAGCGCCAAGGTCCTGCATCAGGTGCTCCATCACATCGCGCGGGCCGAGGCCGTCCCCCCGCGCCTTCGTGGCCGCACTGGCGAGATCACTCTCGGAAAGCTCGCGCTCTACGGCCCCCGCGATCACCAGTACGACTTCCCCACGCGGCGCGGTTTTTTCGCAAGCCTGGGCCAGCTCGGCGACGGTTCCCCGCCGGAATTCCTCGAACTGCTTCGTTAGCTCCCGAGCGAGAACGGCGGGACGCTCGCCGGCGCCCGCCGCGGCAAGAGAGGACAGCGTGGCCTGGACGCGGTTCGCGGCTTCGAAGACCACCGCGGTGGAGCGCGAGCGCACGATATCAATGATTGCCGCGCTCCGCTCCCTGCCCCTGCGTGGAATGAAACCAAAGAAAGTGAATCGGTCGAGCGACATCCCCGACGCCACGAGCGCCGCCATCACCGACGATGCTCCTGGAATCGGGACGACCGGAATCTTCGCCTCAATCGCCGCCTCAACGAGACGAGAACCAGGATCCGAAATAAGTGGAGTGCCCGCATCTGAGATGAGCGCGATGGACTCCCCCTTCTTCAGTCTGCTGACGAGGCGCGGAGTCTCCTTCGCTTCATTGTGCTCGTGGTACGAGCTGACAGGAGTGGAAATCCCATAATGGTCGAGGAGCCGGCGTGAATGGCGCGTATCTTCCGCGATGATGAGCGCGGCCGAGGAGAGCACATCGACCGCGCGGTGAGAGATGTCCCCCAGATTGCCGATGGGGGTGCTCACCAGGAACAGGGTGCCCGCCGCACTGGTGCTCACGCTGGGCTGGCGGCGACTCTCCGCTACGCGGCGTGTTTCTCGAACTTCTCCGCGAGCGCCGGCTTGCCGACGAAGCCGATGACCTGATCAACGAGCTTACCATCCTTGAAGAACAGGATCGCGGGAATGGAGCGCACGTTGAACTTGGTCGACGTCTTGATGTTGGAATCGACATCGACCTTGGCGACCTTCGCCTTGCCCTGATACTCGATCGCCAGCTGATCCAGCAACGGCGCTATCATTTTGCACGGCGCACACCACGCCGCCCAGAAGTCGACCACGGCGAGGCCCTTGTGCTGCTCGATCTCGGTCTCGAAATCGGAATCGGTTACGTCAAGAGCGTTGGACATTGCAAAGTCTCCAGTCCGCGGGCACGCCGCGAGGCTTCGTCGGTTAATTTTCGTTGGGGAGCGTCTCCTCTACTACTGCAATTTAATGACCCCATCAACCCCGCGCGGAGTCCGTGTATCCCACGTTGGAATCGCAGTGCGGAGCCTCCGCGAGAGCCTGCCGTTTTTCCGGGATGTGCTGGGGCTGAAAGAGGTCGAGCTCGATGATACCGACGGCGCCCGAATCGTGGGATTCAGTGCCGGTGAGCCACTCGTGGAGCTGCTGGAAGCGGCGGACCCCGCCTCCCCGATCGCCCGCTTCGTGGAGAAGCGAGGCGCGGGAATACACCACATCTGCTTCTCGGTGGACGACCTCGACGGAGTGCTCGAGCGCTGCCGGCAGGCGGGGGTTCAGCTCATCGACGACGTTCCGCGCATTGGCGCGGAGGGAAAACGAATCGCATTTCTGCACCCCCGTTCGACCGGCGGGGTGCTCATCGAGCTGTCAGATCACTGAGTCCTGAGAGACGGATCCGGGTTGCCGCAGAAATCGCGCACGGCTGCAATGTCCATGTTGTCCACGTACCACCTCTGGGCCGGGCCTTGAATCACGTAGAAGGTCGGCTGCCGCGTCACGTTGCCCTTTTTCAGCTCGACGCGGATGTCGCGGTGCCCGCCAATCCCGGGGGCCTCGCCGAGGATGCGATAGGTGTCGTGAGTGAAGAAGCAGGCAAGAATGACCTGACGCTTTTCCAGCTCGGTGCGGTCCATCGTTTCCCGTGCCGAACCCGCCTTGGTGCCGAATACGGCGGACATTGCCTGGATATCGTTCGCTTTCGCCGCCCGGAGGAACTGCTCGACGGCGAGCCTGGGGGCCGCGGCGCCGGTGGCCGGACCCGTCCCGGCGGGCTGTTGCGTCGCGCTCGAGCATGCGGACAAAAGGACGATACCGGCGAATATTCTGAAAGACACCATACAATTCTCCACGAATTAGAGCTGCGACCTGCGGATAGAGCTGCGACCTACGGACGGTGACAATGCCAGCAAAGCAACAACGGCTCTACATCAATATCGATCACGTCGCGACGCTGCGGCAGGCACGGCGCTCTGATGAGCCTGATCCGGTGGCAGCGGCTATCGCCTGCGAGGCAGCCGGCGCCGATGGTATCACCGCTCACCTCCGCGAGGATCGCCGGCACATCCAGGACGCCGACGTCCATCGGCTCCGTGAGAGCGTGCGAACGTACTTCAACCTGGAGATGGCGTCCGTCGCCGAGATGGTGGATATCGCGATAGGTGTTCGCCCCCAGCAGGTGACCCTGGTTCCCGAAAGGCGCGAGGAAGTGACCACCGAAGGTGGTCTCGACATCGCGACTGACCCGTCCCGCATTCAGGCCGCGATCGATGCCTTGTCGGCGGCCGGAATACGGGTGAGCCTCTTCATCGATCCTACGAACGCCGCCGTCGAGCAGGCCGCCAAGCTCGGCGTTCCCGCGGTCGAGCTCCATACCGGGAGATACGCGCACGACCCAACCGCCCGCGGTCCGATCGATGCGCTTAAGCAATCGGCCCGCCTCGGGCGGGAGCTCGGACTCGCGGTCCACGCTGGTCACGGACTGACGGTCGGGAATGTCGGGCTAGTCGCGGCGATTCCCGAAATCGAAGAGCTGAACATCGGCCATTCGATCGTAACGAGAGCGGTGTTCGTCGGACTCGACACGGCCGTACGAGAGATGCGCGAAGCGATGCGCCGCGCTCGGTCGTCATAAGGGCGAGGCTTTGACTGGAATAGCCCCGAGAGGCGAGCTTTCGGGCAGCTCTTTGGAGAACGCTGTTATATGACGACGCCGGCACGCTTGCTCGATTTCTTCATCTTAGAAGCGGGAGATTACCTCACGCGTCTCGAGACGCTCGTTACGAAGAAGGGACTGGAGCCTTCCGACGCCGCTCAGTTCGCCGCGGCCGCGCGCGGACTGAGAGGGAGCGCGACGATGGCAAAGGCGGGCGGCGTCTCCAGACTTGCGATGACGGTCGAGCGAATTGCCAACGGAGTGGTACAGAGTAGGGCGGCGTGGGAGCCGGAGCTGCAGCGCGCGCTCGTCGGCGCCATCGAGGATCTGAAGCTGATGGTGCACGCCGTCCGCAACTGGGGCGCCGAGCAGGAGGGGCGGGTCGAAGAGGCGCTGGCCCGCCTCGCCCGCTACGCGCCGATCCGCGACGAGAAGAAAGAGGAGCTGATCGTTCCCATCTCGCAGCTCTTTTTCAATGACAACGGCCAGCACATTGTCCAGGTTGCGGCGAATCCGAAGACGAACTACGAGCAGCAGTTGAGGGAGCAGGGCGGCGTCGCACCGGGAACCCTTTCCCCGACGATCGAGCGGGTGCCCACCCCGCCGCGGCCAAGGACGCCGGCGCGTGGGCCAACTCCACCCAAGGGCGCCC
The DNA here is from genome assembly GCA_031390205.1 of Gemmatimonadota bacterium. Taxonomy (GTDB): domain Bacteria; phylum Gemmatimonadota; class Gemmatimonadetes; order Gemmatimonadales; family Gemmatimonadaceae; genus UBA4720. The sequence goes on along the minus strand of JANMTG010000161.1, from coordinate 4,401 downwards.
CCGCGCCGCGCGGCCAGGAGCTTCGCGACGTTCTCAACTCGAGTATCGCCACGATGCGGTCGCTGGAAAGCCGGCGTTCCGGTCCGCACCCCACGTCCGGGGAGCTGGTGCCCATCCAGCAGCTCGTCTATCGGGGCCCGCGAGCCGTCGAGCGTGCCGCCGAGATCCGGAGAGCCCTCAAGAAAAGTGGAACTCCCCCCACGCATGCGCTCGTCGACGAGCTCGTCGATCTGGTCGAGCTCGCAACCGCCGAGTAGAAGTTGAGGTCGGGGTGGCGCGCCGCGCTCGGGGTCGTCCTGAGCGGCGCGCTGATTTACCTGACGCTCCGTGGAATCTCGCCGGCCGAAGTCGCGCGGCGCCTCTCTGACGCGGACCCGCTGCTTTTCCTTGGGTCGATAGTCTGCGCGACGGCGATTTTCGGGCTCCGCGCGCGACGGTGGCAGACGATTCTCGAGCCGGCGGCGGACCCGGTTCCGCTCGGACCCCTCTGGCGCGCGACCGCCATCGGCATGATGGTCAACAACGTCGTCCCCGCCCGGGCCGGTGAGGTTGCGCGAGCTTACGCGCTCACCAAAGAGACGCGCGTCTCGTTTCCGGCCGCGCTCGCCTCGCTCGTAGTTGACAGACTGTTCGACGCGATCGTCCTCCTCATTCTCGCGGCGGTAGCGCTCCTCGACCCCGCGTTCTCAGCGGGCGCGACGCTCGCGGGGCGGCCTGTCTCGTCGTTCGCGCTCGGTGCGTTAGCGCTCGTGGCCTTTCTTGTCGTCGCACTCTACCTGCTCGTGTTCTTCCCGTCGCGACTGCTTCGGTTGTTCGGCCTTCTGGCAGGGCGCATCTCGCCGGTGGTCGAAGCGCGTAGCCGGCGGATGCTGGAGACATTCATCGCTGGTTTGAGCGTTCTCCGCAGCCCCGGACGCTTCGCCGCCGTGTTCGGCTGGACGCTCGCGCACTGGCTCCTGAACGCGCTTGGCTTCTGGCTCGCCTTCCGTGCAGTCGGCATCACTGCGCCGCTCTCCGCCGCCTTCTTTCTCCAGGCGTTCATCGCCCTCGGAACCGCGGTGCCCGCGCTGCCAGGATTCTTCGGCGTCTTCGAGTACATGTCGGTGCAGGGGCTCGCCGTCTACGGTGTTGACCAGCAGCAGGCGGCCACCTGGGCAATCGGGTTCCATATCCTGTCGTTCATCCCGATCACCTTGATCGGTGCGTACTACTTCACGCGCCTGGGGATGCGGATGAGCGAGCTGCGCGCTCCCGCCGAGGCCGCAGCCTAATGAGCACGGCGGGACGGACCCTCGCGCAGGCAAAGGTCAATCTCGCGCTCAGAATCCTCGGGCTGAACGCGGACGGCTATCACTCCATCGAGACGGTCTTCGTCCGCCTCGAGCTGGCCGATTCCGTCACGGTGAGAGTGACCGACGGTGCGCGTTCGCTGAGGTGTGATGCAATGTCGGGCGAATCGCCCCGGAACAATCTTGGCTTTCGCGCCGCGACTCTGTTCGCCGAGGAGACGGGGTGGCCCCGGGGATTCGAGATCGTCATCGAGAAACTGATTCCGATAGGCGGTGGCTTGGGGGGAGGCAGTGCCGATGCCGCGGCGGTGGTGAGAATTCTCAACGCCCTTTCGCCCCGGCGGTTGACGGGCGAGCAACTGCTCGGGCTTGCCGGAAAACTGGGCGCCGACGTGCCGTTCCTCACCAGCGACCACCTGATGGCGTTGGGCTGGAGCCGGGGAGAGAAGCTCGAGCCGCTGGTGCCGCTTCCCTCACGGAATCTCGCGCTGATCGTCCCGTCGCGTGGAATGTCGACAGCGGATGCGTACGCGATGGTTGCGGCGTCGCGCGGCCGTTACGACCCCAGGCCGAGAAGCCTGATGCCTGCAATGTTCGCGTCCTGGGATCAGGCGGCCCGACATTCCGTGAACGAATTCGAGCCGATCATCGGCGATGCGTTTCCCGACCTCCGGCCCTGGCTCGAGGTCGGCGCGCGGCTTGGACTCCTCACTCGACTCAGCGGATCGGGCTCGACGGTTTTTCTCGTTGATGCCGGGACGAAGGATTCTCTCCAGGCCGCGATCGCGTCGCTCGAGCTCGATGGGAACACCACGGTGATCAGAACGCGCACCGCGGCGAGCGTTGTCCCCGTAGAGATTCTGGACTAGTTTTCCGAACCCGCTGCCCCCTCGTCCAATGGCAGGACGTCGGTCTTTGGATCCGATAATGGTGGTTCGAATCCACCGGGGGCAATTGATCCATGCCCTCTAGTCACTTAACTTGTAAGTCTACATGGACGGATTGTCGGTACCCGCTCATGGGTTCAAGCTTCTCTGCGGACCCGGTAACCCCGATCTCTGCACCGAGATAGCTAGAACGCTGGATGTGCCGTTTTGCAAATCGACGATCAACCGGTTCGCGGACGGCGAGATCTTTGTGCGTATCGACGAAAACGTCAGAGGTAACGACGTTTTCATCGTGCAGCCGACGAATGCGCCGGCCGACAACATCATGGAGCTGTTGCTCCTGATAGATGCGGCTCGCAGGGCTTCAGCGGCGCGGATCACGTGCGTAATGCCCTATTACGGATACTCGAGGCAGGACCGGAAGGACCAGCCGCGGGTGGCGATTGGCGCCAAGCTGCTCGCGAACATGATCACGGTAGCGGGCGCAAACCGTGTTCTGGGAATTGATTTTCATCAGCACGCGCTGCAGGGGTTCTTCGATGTACCGGTCGACCACCTCTACGCCGCGCCGGTGTTCGTTTCGCACTACCGGAAGAAGAATCTGCACGACTTGGTCGTCGTCGCGCCCGACGTCGGATCGGCGAAGATGGCGAGAGGATTCGCGAAGAGACTGAACGGATCGCTGGCGATCATCGACAAGAGACGGCCGAAAGCCAATGTCTCGGAAGTCGTCAACGTCGTCGGTGAAGTGGAAGGAAGGGACTGCCTGCTGGCGGACGACATGATAGACACGGCGGGCACTGTGTCAGAGGCGGCAAAGGCTTTGAAGGATCTGGGGGCACGCGATGTGTATGTGTGCGCGACGCACGCCCTCCTTTCAGGCCCGGCGGTGGAGAGATTGTCGAAAGCTCCGATAACGGAAGTGGCGGTCACCGATACCGTCAGCATTCCGCCGGAGAAGAGGTTCTCGACTCTGTGTGTGTTGTCGGTGGGCGAGCTGCTGGCGAAGGCAATTCGTTACATCCACAGCGAGCAATCGGTGAGCTCGCTGTTCGAGCAGTAGCAAACCGGACATTTTGATCGGGCGGGGAGAGATCCCTCGCCGCATAGGATGAATCAGCATGGCAACTGTAAACCTGGACGCCGAGCCGCGCGACACCGCCGGCAAGGGCTCCTCACGCAAGCTCCGCAGTCAGGGACAAATCCCGGCTGTGATCTACGGACACGGACGCGAGCCACAACCCCTCACCCTCAACGCGCGCGACCTCGATAAGCTCCTCGAGCACATCGTCGCCGAGAGCACTGTCATCGAGGTGAAGGTCGGCGACGATACCTCGAAGACGCTGATCAGCGAGATTCAGCGCCATCCCTTCAAGCGCCAGATCCTCCACGTCGATTTCCAGGCGCTCGTCGCCGGAGAGAAAGTGGTGGTGAACGTTCCGATCGTCCTGATGGGAATTCCGGAAGGCGTCCGCCTCGGAGGCGGAGTTCTGGATCAGACGCTCCGTGAGCTCGAGATCAAGGTCGATCCGTCGGACATCCCCAATCACGTCGAGGTGGATGTGACGAATCTCGTGGTCGGCGATTCACTGCACGTGAGCGATATTCCGGTTCCCGCCGGGATCGAGGTGATGGACGACATGGAAGCCTCGGTCTGCGTGGTGGCAGCTCCGCGCGCCGTGATCGAAGCGGTTGCCGCGCCGGAGGCGGTTGAGGGCGAGGCCGGAGCCGCTGGTGCCGAGCCTGAAGTCATCGGCAAGGGCAAGGAAGACGAAGAGGGCGAAGAGCCCGCCAAGAAGTAACTATTGGAGCGGGTGTGAAAGTCATACTCGGCCTCGGCAATCCGGGCCGGGAGTACGCGGCGACACGTCACAACGTCGGCTGGTGGTTGGTAGACCACCTGGCCGACGTTTGGCGTTTTGATGGGTGGAAAAAGGATGCGGAGTCCCGGGTGGCGGACGGCGCGGTAGCGGGCCTCAAGGTCCGCCTGGTGAAGCCGCAGACGTACATGAACCTGAGCGGTCAGGCTCTCAAGAACTATCTGCGACTTCCGGACTGGAGCGCGGCGGAAGATCTCCTCGTGTTGTCGGACGAGGTGCAAATCCCGGTCGGACGGTTTCGCATCCGCGCGCACGGAAGCGCCGGGGGCCACAATGGCCTCAAGAGCGTGGAGGGTGCGCTTGGAAACCAGGCCTATGCGCGCCTTCGCATCGGTGTGGGGCCCA
>JANMTG010000155.1:0-24874 GCA_031390205.1 Gemmatimonadota bacterium | reverse complement strand
TTCGACGCAATCTTTCGCGCGGTGCGCGTGGCCTGAACTGATGACCGCAGCGCCATCTGCCCGCCCACCGGCAGCCGCAACCGGCGGGGAGATCGAAATCCTGAGATCCTTCGCGCGCCGCATCGACCCATCCGATGCGGGAGCGTACAACAATCTGGGCGTCCTCTACTTCAGGAAGGGGCTCACCGACGAGGCGATCATGGCGTTCTCGCGCGCGCTCGCACTGGACGAGCGCATGCGAGTGGCGCGACGGAATCTCGAGATCGTGTATGGCGACACGGGCCTGGTCGAGCGCAGGCTGGAAGCGCTCGAGGAGCGCCTGCGCGCCGATTCGGCCGACCTGGAAGCCCTCGTTCAGAGCGGAATCGCGGAGAAGACCAGCGGGCGCCTAGATCGCGCCCATACCCTGCTTCAGCGCGCGGTGGAGCTCGATCCCGACAGCTCGGTCGTCCACTTCCTGTTGGCCGAGACGCTCTACAACCGCGGCTTGAGCGAGCAGTCCATGCGCTCGGTGCGACGGTCGATCGAGCTCAACCCGGAAAATCCTGACGCCCAGTATCTCCTTGGGTTTCTCCTCGGTGACCTGGGGCGCGCCGAAGAAGCGGCAGAAGCGAACCGGCGCGCGGTACTGCTGAACCCGACGCTGGTGCGTGCGCAGGCGAACCTCTCGCTCGAGCGCTATCGGGCGACGGACACCACGCCAAGTCAGGGGCAGAAGACTTCGGCGAGCGCGCACATCACGCTCGGCCGCGCTCTTCGGCAGAAGGGGTACTTCAAGGAGGCGCTCCAGGAGTACGAGAAGGCTATCGAGGGCGGTGAGGCGAACGCCGAAGTTCTGCAGGCGATGCTGGAGTTGTACCTGCTGCAGCGCAACACTGGCGCCGCGATCGCGGCGTCAGATCGGTTCGCCCGCGAGTTCTCTCCGACGGCGAAGGCCTGGAACGGTCGGGGCGTGGCGCTCCAGCTCGAGGGCCGGCACGCCGAGGCGGAGGAAGCGTACACGCGGGCGCTCGAAATCGACCCGTCGTATCCGTTCTCGCACAACAACATCGGCGTGGTGCTCTGGCACAAGGACGACACCAGGGGCGCGATCAACTCATTCCGCCGCGCCCTGCAGGCGTCGTCACCGCCCGTCGAGGCGCGTCTCAACCTCGCGCTCGGGCTGTTCAGGCGAAAACACACCGAGCTCGCGCTCGAGGCATATCGCCACGTTCTTGCCTCCGCGCCGGAGCATCCCGTGGCGTGGAATGGAATCGGATTGATCTTCGTAGAGTTGGCGAAGCATGTGGAGGCGAGAAACGCATTCGCCCGCGCGATCCAGTCTGACCCCGATTTCGCGGAAGCCCATTACAACCTCAGCTTCACTCTTTCGAACCTCGGCGATTTCACAGCGGCGCTCCGCGAAACGAAGCGGGCGTTGTCGCTCGACCCGATGTACACGCCGCAAAAACTGGAGCTGGCGATCGAGCTGCCCCACGAGGAGATCCGCCTGACGGTGGCGCCGCCGATCACCGAATCGAGCGAGCCGGTGGAGCAGGTGGCGGATTTCACTTTCGATCCTTCGGTGATCGAACAGTTGTTCGCCCGGCAGGCGCCGCGGGCCGAGCCTGCGGGCGACGATCCGATCGCGGGTTTTGCGCTGGCGAGGGATTTCATCACCAAGGGACTGTACGAGCGCGCGCAGGCGGAGATCGCCCGGGCGCTGGCCCGAGGCGGAGACAAAATCCTCGGACTCGTGCTGGCGGGCGACTCCTTCGCGGCGCAAGGGCTCCACGGCGAAGGGCTCGAGAGATACAGGCGCGCTCTCGCCCTCGAGGAAACGAACTCGTATGCGCGCCAGGGCGCCGCCCGCTCACTCCTGGCGCTTGGCCGCGCCGAAGAGGCGCGACCGTTCGCCGAGGCATTGGTCGAAGCCGGGAGCACCGACGTAAATCTCCTTTTGCTGGCGGCGGAAGCGCGGGTTGCGTCTCTCGACGAGCCCGGCGCGCGGGAGATACTCGTGGCGCTCCAGGGGATTCACGCCCGGAACGCGAACGTCATGAAGCGCGTTGGCGATCTCTACGCAGCACTGGGCGATGCCGGAGAGGCGATCGCCGCTTATCGCGCCAGCCTGTCGGTGGACGAGCGCCAGGCGGAGACTCGGGTCTCCCTCGGACGGCTGCTTTCCAGAGCGGGCGACGACAACGGAGCGATAAGGGAGCTCGAGAGTGTGCTCGTGATTTCGCCCAATCACGACGCGGCGGTGGTAGAGCTCGTCGGACCTTATCGGCGGAGTGGCCGATCGAGGAGCGCGCTGCCAAGAATCGTCGCCCTGATCCGGAGAGATGTCTATCATTTCGACGCTCTGATGGCGCTGGGAGAGATCCTGGTCGACCTCGCGCGCGAGAACGACGCATTGCGCGCATTCGAGCGCGTCCTGCGCTTCGACCCCACTCATTCCGAGGCGCTCCGCTACCGATCCCTTCTCGAGCGAGGTCGCCGCTGATGGCTATCGAAGGACCGCTGCGCGAGCTGGGAATTCACGACGTCTTCCAGCTCCTCGATCTGAGCAGAAAGTCCGGAGTCCTGCGCGTGCACTCCCCCGAGCGCAACAACGAGGGAAGCGTTTACTTCGACGTGGGTACGATCGTCGCCGCGACGATGAAGAGCAATCCGCACTTGTTGGGTACGATTCTGGAGCGCTCGGGGAAAGCGACTCCGGCGGACCTCGCCCGGGCAACCGCGCTGCAGCGGGCGGGCGACAAGCGCCGGGTCGGCGAGATACTCGTCGCGCACGGAATCGTGACGCCGCGCGACATCGACCGCTTCATGCGCCAGCAGATCGAGACCGTGGTGTTCGACCTCATGTCGTGGTCGGAGGGGTTCTTCTCCTTCACGGAAGCGCCTCCACGCCCGATTCACAAAGATGTCGCCGTTCGAGTCACTACCGAGTCGCTCCTCATGGAAGGTGCGCGACGCATCGATGAGTGGTCGCGAATGGCTGACCACATTCCCGATGCGGGCGTCGTGCCGCGACTGGCACCGCTCGACGATGGACCCGAGTCGCTCATCGACCTGCTACCCCGGGAGTGGGAAGTTCTGACCGTTATCGATGGCGAGCGGAATCTCCACGACATCGGCCGCGCGCTGGTACTTCCCGACTTCGAGGTGGCCAAGATCATTTATGGCATGCTGAGCACCGGATTGATCGACGTCGGGCCATCTCACGCCTCAACTAAGCATGCCTGACGCGGCACGGAACCTCTTCGCACCCGCCATCGGCGAGACGGAGCAGACTGCACTCCTGCTCGATGCCGCGGGGGCACCCCTCGCGGGCAGCTACATCGACGCGCGGGGGCGCGACATCGCGGGTGAGATCGGGGCGGCGTTGAGCGGGGTGGGCACCGAGGTATCACGCTCCATGAGGCACCTGTCCATCGGCAACTGGACCGCGGTCGTCGTCGAGACGGATGCCGCCATCATCGCGCTCGCTCCGGCGGCGGGAGACGCAGTGGTCCTTCTTGCCGCGTCCTCCAGCGTTCCACTCGGTCTCGTGCGCCGCGTGCTGGCGCGCTCTGTCGCCCTGGCGATCAACTGGATGGAAGGACGCTCGTGAAGGCCGCCCTCGCGGAAGTGGTGAGCACTCTGTCGCATGTGGCCGGCGTGGCCGTCGCGATGGTAGTCGGAGCCGCGGACGGTCTGATCGTCGAGGCGAGCCCGATCAAGGGCGGAGCAGCGAGCGGTCCGGATACGAGAAAACACACCGCCGCTCTCGCGGCCTATCTTTACTCGAAAGTCAGCCGCGCGTCGCACGCGGCACGACTGGGGACGCCGTCGTTCATGCGGCTCGAAGCCGAGCGCGGGAATATATGTGTAGTCGGAGCCAATGACGTCGTTCTCGTGACGATCGTCAACGCAGAGGCCAACCTTGGACGCGTGAGACTCGACATGATGCAGGCCGCCCGGGACAAGCCATGACCGATCCGACGGTGGTCGAGCCCTGGGTTGCGGCGCCGCTCAAGCGGCTGGCTGAGGACGCGCGGCTGATCTCGGGCGTACTCCTCCGACCCAGTGGCCGGGCGGTGGGTCAGTTTGGATTCTCGAGCGCGTCCGACGTGATGTCGATCTGCGCCCTCACCTCCGCGATCAATGCCTCCTCCCGCGAGCTGGGACGGCAGCTCTACGGGAAACCCTTCTACGAGATGCACCACGCCGGCGGCGACCGTCAGATTTTCATGGCGCGCTGCCTCGCGGGGGAGCAGGAATTTCTGTTCGTGGGCGTCTTCGACCGGGAGACCTCGCTCGGCATGGTGGAGATCTACTTCGGTGAGTTCCAGAAAGAGCTGGAGAAGCTGCGCCCCAATACCGAGCCAGAGAAGCCGCTGCCCGCGGGCGACTTCGAGGGTGAGCTGAACCGAAGCCTCGACTCACTCTTCGGCCGGATAGGCTGAGCCGTCATGTCAGTCGTCAACTACAGCACCCGTGAGATCACATGCAAAATCGTATACTACGGCCCCGGTCGGTCGGGAAAGACGACCAATCTCCAACACATCTATTCGCAGCTTCCCGAAGAGAGAAAGGGCAAGATGGTTTCGCTGGCGACTGAGACGGACCGCACGCTCTTCTTCGATTTCCTGCCGCTCGATCTGGGCACGATCTCGGGGTTCAACACGCGGTTTCAGCTCTACACCGTGCCGGGGCAGGTCTATTACGCCGCGACCCGAAAGCTCGTGCTCCAGGGAGTGGATGGCGTGGTGTTCGTCGCCGACAGCCAGTCACGCCAGCTCGCCGAGAACATCGAGAGCCTCCAGGATCTGCACGAGAACCTGGCGGACGACGGCTTCGATCCGCGCATCATGCCGCTCGTCATGCAGTACAACAAGCGCGACCTGCCGGCCGGGGAGGTCAGCCCGATCGAGGAGCTGGACGACAGGCTCAATTTTCGCGGCGTCCCCTATTTCCCCGCCAGCGCGATCGGCGGCGGCGGCGTATTCGAGTCGCTGCGCGGCATCGCTTCAATAGTGCTCGCCCGCTTGAGCGCACCGGTGGTCAAGCGATAAAGCGATGGCCGCCGACGAGAGTAAGCAGTCTGACGAGGGGACTGAGTTCGCCGACTTCATGTCGGACATCAGCCAGGAAATCTCAGAGCGGGTGGAATCGCTCGACGCCGCGCTGCCGGCGCCAGCCCCGCCGCCGATGAGGAAAGCCTCGCCTCCATCCCTCTTGTCCGACGCCGGGATGATTCTCGACTGGGATAACGTCGCCGACCGCATGATCGAGGAAATGCTCTAGTGGCTATCAAGGGCAGCCTCAAGGAAGCGAGCCTCCCCGACGTCCTGCAGCTCCTGTCGATGGGGAAAAAGACGGGCTGTCTCGGTCTCTCGTTTCACGAGAGCTTCGGCTCGATCTACTTCGAGAGCGGACGCATCTGCCATGCGTCCATCGTGAACCGCCCGCTCGACACCGAGAACGCCGTTTACAGCCTTTTCACCTGGACGAGCGGAACATTCAATTTCGAGGCGGGGGTCGAGCCGGAGGCCGGAGCGCAGCTTGTGTCGGTGGATCCCCAGTCGCTGTTGCTTGAAGGGGCGCGCCGTGTCGACGAGTGGTCGCTCATCGAGAAGAAAATTCCGAGCTTCGATCTCGTCTACAGCATCGATCGGCCGCGACTCACGATGAACAGGGACAAGCTGACGGCGGAACAGGAGGCGCTGCTGCCGCTGGTCGACGGGCACCGCGACATCAATGGTCTCATTCGTGACTCGGGTCTCGGCGAATTCGAGGTGGGCAAGGCGCTGTATGGATTGCTCAACGCATCGTTCCTGCTGCCGGTGGGTCGCAAGAGAACGACGCCGACGCTCCCCAGAAATGCCACGCCGTCGGAGAGGCGCGAGCTGGCGAGCGCGCTGTATCGCGCGGGGATGCACGACGAGGCGGATCGCGAATTCCGAGCGCTCATCGAAGCGCAGCCGGACTCGGTTGCTTCGTTTCACCTCGGGCTGATAGCGCTGCGCCGCGGTGAATGGGCCGCCGCCGTGAACGCTTTCATGACCGCCGCCCCGAACGCGCCGAGCAAGACCGCCATCCTTCACAACATCTCGCTCGGATATGAGCGGCTCGGCCAGCTCGAGAAGGCACGGTTGGTAATCGAGCGCGCTCTCGCGGCGGGAGGGAGCGCAGAGCCCCTCATCCAGCTGCAGGCCGCGGTCGTGGCGCTCCATGCAGGTGATTTCCAGGCGGCAAAGGTCGCCCTCAGCGAGGCGAGAGGCCTGTGGACCGGAAACCCGCCTCCCGTGTGGTTTCACTACGCGGCGCGACTGGCGAAGGTGACGGACGACCCTGACCGTGAGATGCTGCTGCTCGCGGGAGCGGCCGAGACGCATCCGGAATCGCCCGTTCTCCTCAACAATCTGGCCGCCGCCTGCGTTGAGCGTGGTGATTACGACCAGGCACGCGCAGCCGCGGAGAAAGGGATTGCGGTGGCGCCCGAGCTGCCACAGCTGCGTCGCACTCTCGCGGCAGCCCTGGAAGGAATGGCCGCCGCCCGGCGGGACCAGACCGCACAGTCAGCCAACCGCTCCTGACGGAGCGCCGCGTGACCGACGGCGCCGACGCGGACTTCCGCTCCCTGATGGACAAGATCACCCGCGACCGGGGATTCCGCTGCTCCAGCTACAAGGATAAATGCCTGCGGCGGCGCGTTGCGGTCCGCATGCGCGCCAAAGGAGCGCTCACTTACGCGGATTACGCCGGCATTCTCGACTCGGACCTGCACGAGTACGACCGGCTTCACCGTACCCTCACCATCAACGTCACCAAGTTCTTTCGCAACTGGGACACCTATGCTGTAGTCGAGCAGAGGGTCATCCCGGAGCTGTGGGAACGCAGCGACCCGGCTCTCCGCGTCTGGAGCGCGGGGTGCGCGTCCGGTGAAGAGGCGTACTCGGTCGCGATCCTGATGCACCGGCATGCGATGGCAAAGGGAAGTGTCGCGCGGCTCGACAGCGTCAGGATCGTCGGCACCGACATCGACAGTCACTGTCTCGGTGATGCCGAGCGCGGGCTGTACGCCGAATCCGCGCTGGGAGACACACCGGCAGCGCTCTTGACGCGATATTTCCCAGCGGCCGCCGGGATGCGCGAAATGCTGCCAGAGGTGAGGCGGTTGGTGACCTTCGAGCATGCCGACCTGCTGCAGACACCGCCGCCCTTCGACGGCGTGCACCTTCTGCTCTGCCGCAACGTCATCATTTATTTCGAGCGCGAGGCGCAGGAAGCTCTCTTCAGGGAGTTCCACAGCGCCCTCGCCCCCGGAGGGTTCCTCGTCCTCGGAAAAGTCGAAACGCTGCTGGGCGACATCCGAGCGCTCTTCTCGCCGGTGAACGCCCGCGAGCGGGTCTTTCGCAAACTGTAGGCTCAGGCCGCTCGCCTCCACATGTCCGATCAGATTCCGACCGTTCTCGTCGTGGACGACAGCGCCTTCATGCGTAAGCTCATCACGGAGATGATAGAAGTGGACGGCACATTCAAGGTGATCGGCTCGGCGGCGGATGGTGTTGAGGCACTGGCAAAGATCCGCTCGCTGAGCCCGGACATCGTCACCCTTGACATCGAGATGCCGCGGCTCGACGGCCTGCAGGCGCTGGAGCAGATCATGACGGAGATGCCGCGCCCGGTGGTGATGTTGAGCGCGGCCGGATCGGAGCGGGGACAGGAGATGACCCTGCGAGCGCTCGACCTGGGAGCGGTGGATTTTGTGCGCAAGCCCTCGGGTCCGGTCAGCATTGACCTCATTACGGTTCGCGTGGAGCTGCGGGCGGCACTCAACGCGGCGAGGTCGATGAATCTGGCGGGAGTGCGAACGTCGCCGCGCGCCGCCGAGGCGCAGGATGCGGCCGCGCTGCCGCGGAGACAAACGGCGATGGCGAGGCGTGTCGTCGGCATCGCCTCATCCACTGGAGGCCCCCGAGCTCTCGGCGAGATAATACCGCACCTGCCCGCCGAACTCGGAGCGGCCATCCTGATCGTGCAGCACATGCCTCGGGATTTCACGCGCAGCCTGGCGCAGCGCCTCGACTTGCTCAGCCCCCTCGTCGTCGGCGAAGCCGAGGATGGTGAGCCGGTGCTGGAGAACCGTGTGTACGTCGCCCAGGGTGGACATCACCTGACCCTCACGGGCTCACCCGGCGCCGGGAAGCTGCGCCTCGACTCGTCTCCCCCTATCTGGGGGGTTCGGCCGGCGGCGGATCCGCTCTTCGCGAGCATTGCCGACACATTTGGTCCCGCGGCGATAGGAATCGTGCTCACGGGAATGGGTCGGGATGGCGCCGACGGGCTGCGCCGAATCAGGGGAGCGGGCGGCCTCGGGGTGGTCCAGGATCGCGAGAGCTCCATCATTTATGGCATGCCGCAGGCGGCGCTCGCGGTCGCGGGGGCGGACCATATTTCCGCGGCTTCGGATATCGCGCAACTTATCGGAAGGCTCTGTGCCGCTTAAGATGAAGATGCAGGACCGTGCACTACTCGCGGGACAATCCCAATCACCTATCCAGAAAATGACCCCAGGATTCCTCGGCGATGCGTAGAGTGCTCGTCACCGGAGCAGCCGGATTCATCGGAACGAACTTCGTCCATTTCTGGGTGGAGAATCATCCCGGCGATACCGTGGTCGGGATAGACGCGTTGACCTATGCCGGGAATCTCTCCAACCTGGAGCCGGTCGCCAACCATCCGCGTTTCACGTTCAGCAAGACCGACATACGTGATGGCGACGCGGTGCGCGACATCATGAAACACGAGGGTATTGACACGGTGGTGCACTTCGCCGCGGAATCCCACGTCGACCGCTCCATCCACGGCCCGGACCCGTTCATCGATACCAACGTTCGCGGCACCCACGAGCTGCTGAAAGCGGCCCGGGCTGTGTGGTCGGAGGATTGGTCGGCGGGCCCGACCCGGTTCCACCATATCTCGACCGACGAGGTATACGGCACGCTGTCTCCCACGGCGCCCGCCTTCACCGAAGAAACGCCTTACGCGCCGAATTCTCCGTATGCCGCGTCCAAGGCCGGGTCGGACCACCTGGTCAGGGCGTACCATCACACCTACGGCCTGCCGGTCACCACCACGAACTGCTCCAATAACTACGGCCCGTATCACTTTCCCGAGAAACTGATCCCGCTCGCCATCGTCAACGCTCTCGACGGCAAGCAGCTGCCGGTTTACGGAGACGGATTACAGATTCGCGATTGGCTCTACGTGCGGGACCATTGCCGGGGCATTGAGCGTGTGCTCGACAAGGGGCGCCTGGGGGAGACCTACAACCTTGGCGGCAATTCCGAGCGGAAGAACATCGACGTCGTGCGCGGAATCTGCAGCCAGCTCAATACGATCTTCGCCACGGACGAAAAGGTGCGCGAGCAGTTCCCGAAATGTCCCGCCGCGATGGGCGGCGACACGGCCGAGCTGATCACGTTCGTCAAAGACCGGCCCGGCCACGACCGCCGCTACGCGATGGACGCAATGAAGGCGACCCTGGAGACCGGGTACGGGCCCGCCGAGTCGTTCGACACGGGGCTCGGGAAGACGATCAAGTGGTACATCGCCAACGAGCCGTGGTGGCGAGGGGTGATGGACGGCAGCTACCGGGATTGGGTCGAGCTCCAGTACGGGCAGGGTCCGCGAACGAGCTGACTTAAGCAAGAGAAGGCAACCCCCTCGCATCCGTGTCATTCTAAGTGAAGCTGACCCACCACTCCCTTCGGCAGTCGGGTTGACACGGATTTCCACGCGCTCTACACTACGTCCCTTATGGCCAAACCCGATTTCACGGAATTATCCGGGACCAGATCCGGCTTCGCGACGCGACGGTCTTGGATTTACTGGGTCATCGCCGCCGTCGTGCTCCTGGCCGGCTACGCGGATCTCGTCAGGGGCGGGGAGACGCTTGCGCCGATCCTGCTGATAGTGGGATACTGCGTCCTGGTGCCGCTGGCAATTCTGGGATAAGAACACCGGCTCGGTTTCTGCACCGGGCGAGTAGCTCAGTTGGTTAGAGCGCCTGCCTTACACGCAGGATGTCGGGGGTTCGAGTCCCTCCTCGCCCATGGAACGGTTTCAGGAACCCACCCGTTCGGGTCGGGGTACGATTGGTCAACGCATTGGAGGTTATACCCTTGAGGGAAAGTCTACGTCGTTCAGGTCTCGGTTTCGGCAGCGCCGCCGTTTTCTTTCTGGCGCTCGGTGTACCGCTCGCGCAGGCGCAGAAGGGGCCGGTCGAGCGGGTGATGGTCCCCACGCTCCAGAGCGCCGACAAGGACCTCGGCGTCCAGGCCGCGGAAGCGATTCGGAACCGGCTGACGAAAGAAACCAACGTCAAGGAACTGATCGTCGTTCCAAAGGCGGACATCAACAACAGCCTGGCGTCGTCAGGGTATTCGACCACCGAAGCGCTGGCGCCCGGTGATGCGAAAGCACTGGCCAGCCTCGTGCGCGCCGCCCAGTACGTGGACGGAAGCGTTACCAAAACGCCTACCGGGTTCAAGATCGATGCTCGGCTGATTCTTTCGCGCGACCAGACCCGTGGCCAGGTCCTGCCCACCGCGGAGGCCCCGAAGCTTGACGACGCCGCCGGTCAGATCGCTAAGGCGATCAAGGCGGCTCGCCGGCAGATCCCGGCCGAGGAGCAGTGCCACAATAACTCCTCGCAGGGTCAGTACCCGGTGGCGATAGCCGCAGCGCGCGCCGAGCTGCAGCGCAACCCGAACGCCAACATTGTTGGGGTCTGTCTCGCGCAGGCGTATGCCAGAGCAAAGATGGAAGACTCCGCGATCGCCGTTGCCGAGCGCATTCGGGCGAACGATCCGCGCAACATCACTGCTCTCCGACTCCTCGCTGAAATTTATCGGGGTCGCAAGGATCCGAAACTCTTAGAGGTCCTTCCGCCGCTGGCGGCAGCCGATCCGTCCAACATCCGTCAAATCCAGGATGTCGTCAACACGTTGGGCGAGGCCGGGCAGCCGCAGCTGGCAATACCACTCGTTCGAGACCTGCTTGTAAACAATCCAGGCGATCCTCAGCTATTGAGTCTCGCCTGGCTCGTCTACCTCAACGCCAAGGATTTTGAGAGAGCGGTCAGCGTCGGCAACGAGCTCATACGGGTCGATACGGCTGCAGCCACGGCTGATTTCTACACTCGGCTGGCGGGAGCCTATTCGGGACTCAACCAGCCGCAGCTCGCTGGCGAAGCTATCGCGCGCGGAGCGGCGAAGTTCCCCAACGATCCGAACCTTGTTCTCTTCAACGCTTCGGCGCTGCTGAAAGCGGGAAATGCACAGGGCGCGGCGGACGCCGCGAAGCGCGCGCTGGTCGCGAACCCGAAGCTCGAGAACGCTTACCTCATTCTCGCCCAGGCACAGGGGCAGCTCAATCAGCCCGAGGCCGTCGCGATTACCCTCCAGGACGCCGCGCGCAATGGCGTGAACAAGACGATCCTCGCGCAGCTCGCGTTGCAACAGGGCAACACCTTGTTCAAGGCCGCACAGGCTTCAAAGGATCGAGCCGATTTCCAGCGCGCGATCAGATTTCTCGCGATGTCCGACTCACTGGAAGCTTCGGCGGACGCCAAGTTTCTGATCGGCGCCAGCGCGTTCTCCATCGGACAGAGCGCCACCATCGAGGCCAACGACAGGAAGAGCTGTGAGCTGGCTCGTACCGCCCGCGATGCATTCACGCTGGCCCAGGCGAATCTGCCGGCGGGGGGACAGAAGTTTCCGAACGAAGCAGCGCAGCTTCTGACGGCGATCCCGCAGTTCACCCCGGCGGTCGAGAACGAGATAAAGCGCTTCTGTAAGTGACGGAGCCGGAATCGGGCCGATGGGACACGTCCTATCACGCGCCGGTTCTGGTCGGAGAGACGGTGGCGCTGTTTGCCGGCGCGGAGCAGGTGTTGGATTGTACGCTCGGCGGAGGAGGGCACAGCGCGGCCCTCCTCTCAGAGGGCGCCTCCGTGACGGCGATAGACCGCGACGAGGCAGCGATCGATGAAGCGAGAAAGCGGCTGGCGGCCTACGAGGCGTCCGGCCGCTTTCGTGCTTTGCGCGGGAATTTCTCCAAGATCGGCCGCATCCCCGAGATGGCGAACAGAAAATTTCACGGGATTATCGCCGATCTGGGAGTGTCGTCGCACCAGATCGATAGCGCCGAGCGCGGTTTTTCTTTTCGGCCGGGGGCGTTACTCGACATGAGGATGGACCGTCGGTCTCCTCGAACCGCTGCGGAGCTGCTGAACACGTTTGAGGAAGCCGACTTGAGTCGTATCTTTCGCGCGTATGGAGATGAGCCCCGGGCGATGCGCCTCGCCCGCGAGATCGTGCGCAGGCGCGAGAACCGCCCGCTGAGCACGAGCGACGATCTCGTCGGTGCGATCCGCGGCGCGTTCGGCGCGCGGATGGGTCCGGGCGACTTCGCGCGGCTGTTCCAGGCGGTTCGCATCGCCGTCAACGACGAGCTGGCTTCACTGGAGCGGGCGCTCCCCGAATTGCGCGATCGGCTCGTCCCGGGCGGCGTGCTCGCCGTAATCTCGTATCACTCGGGCGAAGACCGGTTGGTCAAGCACACCATGCGCGAGTGGAGCCGGTCGTGCATCTGCCCGCCGAAGCAGCCTCATTGCACCTGCCGAGGCAAGGCTCTCGGTGACCTCGTCACGAAGCGTGCTGTTACCGCCGGGCCTGAAGAGACGCAGCACAATACGCGCTCGCGCAGTGCGCGCCTCCGTGCCTGGCGCAGCGCGGCCTGAAGATGCGCGGCCGAAACCTGGTGGGCCTGCTGCTCGCGGGTTTTTTGCTGGTCGCGCTCGCCATCGTCTGGCGGCGGACGATCGGTATCGGACAGTCCGAAAACCTGACCGCGCTCGATGCGCGCAAAATACAGCTCCAGGGCGAACGGGTGCGACTCGAAAGTGAAATTCGTGATGCTTCCAGCCGCAATCGGCTGGGCGATATAGTCGAGAACCGGCTCGGAATGCGCATCCCCGCTGACAACCAGGTGGTCATTCTGCCGCGGCGAGGTCCGGATGGCAGCCCCTAACCGCGTCTCGATCGTTCACGGCGTGCTCGTCCTGTTCGCGCTCGCGCTCGTGGTGCGAGCAGCGAAAGTGCAGATAGTGGATGGGAAGCAATGGAGTGAGCGAGCGAAGCGCCAGCAGTTTTTCACTTCGTCCGCTCCCGCGCCCCGCGGCGACATACTCGACGCGAGCGGAAAACCGCTGGTGGAGAGTCGCGAGCTGGTAAGGGTTGCCGTCGCGCTCCCGGAGATGCGTGACACGGTGCTCGTGCTCGGGGCGCTTCGACGCGCCAGGCTCGACGCAACCGTAGTGCGCTCGGCAATCGCGCGCAGGCGGCGCTGGGTCGAGCTGCCGGGGCTCCATAGTCCATCGCGGATTTCCTCACTGGCGAAACTCAACGGCGTTCACTTCACGCCCGTTCTGCAGCGCGTCTATGCTCCTTCCAGTGGTGTGCGGCGGATCGTCGGCGGACTCGACGGCAGGGGTGCTCCGCTGGATGGCATCGAGCTCGGTCTCGATGCGGTGTTGCGCGGCGATTCCGGCCGGGTGACGCTCGCCAGGAACCGCGATGGGCGCCCGCTCGAGACTCCCGATGCATGGTCCGATCAGCCGCGAGCGGGGTCCACCGTGACGCTCACAATCAACAGCGGGCTGCAGGACATCTGCGAACGACAGCTGTCGGTAGCCGTGGACAGCCTTGGCGCAACCGGAGGCGACATTGTCGTGATGAATCCCCACACGGGCGAGATTCTCGCGATGGCGACGAACAGAGTGGGGCAGAACGTGTCGTCGAACACCGCGATCACCGAGCCGTTCGAGCCAGGCTCCACGCTCAAGCCGTTCGTCGCGGCGGCGCTTCTCGCGCGCGGGCGAGCTCGTCCCGACGAGATGGTCCCCACCTTCGACGGCAAGCTCGAGCTGGATGGCCGAACGATCACGGACACGCACAAAGCTCCGCAGCTTTCCCTCGCCGACGTCATTCGGTTCTCGAGCAATGTCGGCATCGTTCAGTTCGGCCAGCGGCTCACGCCGCGGGAAAAGTTCGACGCTTTTCGGGACCTTGGCTTCGGCATGACGTCCGGAGTCCCGCTCCCCGCCGAGGCGCCCGGCACTCTTCGCGAGCCCGCGTCCTGGTCCCGGCAAACGCCGGCTTCGATTCTCCTTGGTTACGAGATCTCAGTGACGCCATTGCAGCTGGTGGCCGCCTACTCGGCTATCGCCAACGGCGGTGAGCTTCCCGAGCCGCACCTGGTCAAGGAGATCAGATCGAGCGAAGGCGAGGTGGTGTATCGCGCCAAACCGCGGATGGTGAGGCGGGTGATGTCCGGTGAGGTAGCGCGCACCATGCGAGAGATGCTCCTTTCCGTCGTGCAGGAAGGGACCGCTACCAAGGCGGACCTGGAGACTTTCGCCGTGGGGGGAAAGAGTGGCACCGCGCGGCGCACGTCGCTGAACGCCGGTTACACCGCCGGCAACTACACGGCTTCGTTCGTCGGTTTGTTTCCCGCCGGCGATCCGCAGTACGTGGTGCTCGTCAAGCTGGATAGTCCGAGCGGCTCGCACTACGCCGGCGGCGACATCGCGGCCCCGGTCACGCGAATCGTTCTTCGCGCGGCACTGGCGGCGCGCGATGCCGCACTCGATCGGGAAGGTCTTCTCGCGCCGGGGCACGCCGGCGCGTCCTCCGCGAATGGCGGGCGCGATGCCGATTCCTCCGCCAGGGCCTCCGAGTCAACTGCTTTCGATCCGGCGCCGGCGACCTCTTACACCATCAGTCTGCCGCTGAAACCAAAGGCGAGGCCGGTGGTGAGCGCTCCGCGCGCTGTGCCGGACGTGCGCGGGCTGACATTGAGGGCCGCCGTGCGCGCGCTCCATTCACGCGGGTTTCAGGTTCGCATTGTGACGGCCCCGTCGATGATGACGTGGCCGGCAGCGGGCGCCGTTGCCGCGCCGGGATCCATTGTGCAACTGGGCCAGCCGCGCGAATGAAAATCGAGCTGGCGCAGATCCGCGACGCGCTTTCCGGTCACGGTCTGTTGGATAGCGTACGCGGGTCGCTTCCGGCGGAAGCAAGCGGAATATCGGACGACAGCCGAACAATCGAGCGTGGAGGTCTTTTTATCGCCGTCCGCGGTTGGCACAGCGACGGACACGATTTTCTGGACGCCGCTGCCGCGCGCGGCGCGGCTTGCGCGATAGTCGAGGACGCGGCGCGAACAACGATGCCTGCTCTGGTCGTCAAAAAGGGGAGAGAGGCTGCCGCGCTCGCCGCTGCCACTGCTTTCGGCAACCCCGCGCGGCATCTGACTCTGATCGGGGTCACCGGAACCAATGGCAAGACCACGACGACCTCGATTCTGCGGCACCTCCTCGACGATGGGTCGGGGTCGTCCGCTTCGGTCGGCACGCTCGGAGTTCTCATCGGCAGCGGCGGGGATGTGCTACCCGGTGGTGGAGGACTCACCACTCCGGGGCCGGTGGAACTGCAGCGGATCCTCCGCGCCCTCGTCGATTCGGGCGTACGGGCGATCGCGATGGAGGTTTCATCGCACAGTCTCGACCAGCGGCGCATCGATGGAATTGAATTCGATGGCGCGCTGTTCACGAATCTCACGCGCGACCATCTCGACTATCACGGCACCATGGAGGCTTACCTCGCGGCCAAGGCGCGGCTCCTCGAATACCTGCGGCCCGAGGGAACCGTCATCGTAAACGCCGATGTGCCCGAATGGGGCGCGCTTCGTTCCGCGCGTCCTCCCCTGACATTCGGGGTGCGCGTGGCCGCCCAAGTCCGCGCCGAGGACGTCCGGTACACGCCTCGGGGGAGTGAATGGCGGCTGGTTACGACTCGAGGGACGGCGACGGTCCGGCTGCCGCTCATCGGCGATGTGAACGTTCAGAACGCTTTGGCGGCGGCAGCCGCGGCGTTGGCGCTTGGAATCTCCGTGCAGACGATTGCCGCGCGTCTCGAAACGGTACCGCAGGTCCCGGGCAGGCTCGAGGTGATCTCCACCCGGCCGACTGTGCTGCGCGACTACGCCCACACACCGGATGCGCTGGAGCGCGCCCTTGGGGCGGCGCGAGCACTTACAACGGGCAAGCTGATCGTGATGTTCGGGTGCGGGGGCGATCGGGACAAGGGGAAACGGCCGCTGATGGGCGAGATCGCCGAGCGGGGTGCCGACGCCGTGATCGTGACGAGCGACAACCCGCGGACGGAGGATCCCGACCTTATCATCGACGAGATCGAGTCGGGAATGCACGCGTCCAGGCACGAGCGTGTCACCGACCGTCATGCCGCGATAGCGCGGGCGATCCAGATGGCCGGCGATGGGGATATCGTTCTGTTGGCCGGAAAGGGTCATGAGACCTATCAGATTCGCGGAACAGTTTCCTACCCGTTCGACGAAAGAGAAATAGTGAGAGAGATCGTGGGTGAGCACGCGTGAGCGCGGGGTTCTGGACGCTCGATCGGATCGCGGCGGCGCTGGAGGCGGGCGGAGGCATTGTCGGCTCCCCGCCTCGTGGCACGAGTCGGGTCGCCTCGATTACGACCGACACGCGCAAAATCGGCAAGGGCGATGCGTTCGTCGCCCTGAGCGGTGAGCGCTTCGAGGGCCACGATTATATCCATGATGCGGTAAGAGATGGC
The DNA here is from genome assembly GCA_031390205.1 of Gemmatimonadota bacterium. Lineage (GTDB taxonomy): Bacteria > Gemmatimonadota > Gemmatimonadetes > Gemmatimonadales > Gemmatimonadaceae > UBA4720. The sequence goes on along the minus strand of JANMTG010000155.1, from coordinate 8,180 downwards.
GCATCCGCGCTGGTCGTCTCGCGGGCGCCCGTGCTCAACTCTGTTGGCGTTCCGGTTTACGAAGTGCGAGACACGCTCGTCGCCCTCGGTGATCTGGCCCGCTACTGGCGCCGGACGTGGGGGAAGACGATCGTCGGCGTCGCGGGCAGCAACGGAAAGACCAGCACGAAGGACTTGCTGCGCGCCGCGCTCGACGGATCGTACGCGGTCCACGCGACCACCGGCAATCTCAACAATCGCGTCGGCGTGCCGCTGACGCTAATTTCGCTGCCGGGCGAATCGGACATCGCCGTGGTGGAGCTCGGCACCAGCCTGCCCGGAGAGGTTGCGATACTTCGCGAGATCTCGGAACCCGATATGGCGCTGGTGACGTCGATAGCAGAGGAGCATCTCGAGGGCCTCGGAGATCTGGCCGGGGTGCTGCGCGAGGAAGCGGCCGCGTACGAGGGTGTCGAAGTTGGAATTGCGCCGTCCGCGCAGCCCGAGATAGCCGCCGCGGCACGCGGAAAGGCGAAGAGAATTGTCGTCGCCGGGCTCGACGCGCATGCCGACCTCAGGCCCGATCGGTGGAAGATCGGAGGCGACGGGCTGGGTGAGATCGAGATTGACGGCGTCGTGGTGCGTCCTCCGTTGCGTGGGCTGCACAACCTGAGAAACGCGATGCTCGCGCTCGCGGTCGCGCGCGAGTGTGGAGTGCCCCTCGAGAGCGCGGCGCAGGGAATCGCGGCGATGCCCCAGCCGAAGATGCGCGTGGCGTGGGAGCAGCTGGGCCAGGTAACACTGATCAACGATGCGTACAACTCCAACCCCGGATCGGCGCGAGCGGCCATTGGGCTGCTGGACGGAGCCGGACCCGACCGTCAGCGCGTGATCGTTCTCGGTACAATGCGCGAGCTGGGCGCCGCTTCCTCCCAGTGCCACGCCGACATTGCCGCACTCGCGCTCGAGTCGGGGGCGGACATCGTCGCCGGCATCGGTGAGTTTGGGCCGCCACTGTCGGAAGCAAGGGGTGAAACCGAACGGGTGATTACGGCGTCTGATGTCGACGATCTTTGGCCGCAACTTGAGGCCAGGCTTCAGCGAAACGCTATAATTCTCCTCAAGGCATCCCGCGGAGTGCAGCTGGAGCGCCTCGTTCCTCACTTGACAACCTGGGCTACTTCCTAGTGCTGAATTACCTGCTGGTTCCCTTCACGGACCTGCCGCATTTCGGGTGGCTTCGACTCTTTCAATACATAACGTTCCGTTCCGCCGGCGCCGCTGTGACCGCGCTGCTGATCACCTTTCTGGTCGGGCCCGTCATCATCACGCGGTTGAAGAGGATGCGCCTTCATCAGGTGATTCGGGAAGGAACGCCCGACGCGCACCAGCAGAAGGGACGGACGCCCACGATGGGAGGCCTGATCATACTCGGCGCAACGCTGACCAGCACGCTCCTGTGGGCGCGGCTCGACAACGAGTACGTGCTCCTGGCGATGGGCTCGATGCTGTGGATGGGGGGCATCGGTTTTCTGGACGACTATCTCAAGCTCAAACAGAAGCTGGCGGGAAGGAAAAACACGGGTCTCGTCGAAGGGTACAAACTGGCGGGGCAGGTGACGCTCGGCTTCGCGCTCGGCTATTACCTGTGGAAGTATCCTATCTCGGCGCTGCCGGGCGCTTCGACCACGCTTCCATTCTACAAGTACATCCTGATAGTGCCACTTACGGCGGGACTCGGCTGGCTCTACGTGCTCTTCGTCACGTTCGTGATGACCGGAGCCAGCAACGCGGTGAACATGACCGATGGCGTCGATGGTCTCGCCGCGGGATTGACCGCGATAGCGGCTCTCACCTTTGCGTTCTACGCGTATGTCGTGGGCCGCATTGACGCGAGCGCGTACCTGCAGGTGTACTACCTGCGCGGCGCGGGCGAGCTGACAGTGTTCTGCGTGGCGCTGATGGGGGCCTGCATAGGATTTCTCTGGTACAACACCCATCCCGCCGAAGTTTTTATGGGGGACACGGGGTCGCTGGCGCTGGGCGGCGCGTTGGCTGTCGTGTCGGTTCTGCTCAAATCCGAGTTCCTGCTGGTGTTGGTTGGCGCGGTGTTCGTGGCGGAAATGGTGTCGGTGATCCTCCAGCGGGTCGTGTTCAAGTACCGGAAGCGACGATACGGCATCGAGTACGCCCGCGAGCATCGCGTCTTCATGCGGGCACCGCTGCACCACCACTTCGAGGTGAAGGGCTGGGATGAAGCCCAGGTGGTGGTTCGGTTCTGGATCCTCGGAGTATTGGCCGCCTTCATCGCGTTGAGCACACTCAAGTTGCGATGAGCCCTCCGGTGGACCTGCCGGGCAGGGACAGGGGCGAGATAGCGGTGATCGGTCTCGCCAGAAGCGGCCGGGGCGTGGCGAAGCTGCTCAAAAAAAACGGCTACGAGGTCTATGCGTCAGATGCGGCTGCCTCCGAAGAAGTCGTGGAGTGCGCCAAAGCCCTCAGCGCCGAAGGAATTGCGACGCAGGTCGGAGGGCACGACCTCGACCGCTTGAGTCGGTCGACTCTCATCGTCGTCAGTCCCGGCGTTCCTCCACATGCGCCCCCGCTGGCGGTCGCTCGCCGGAAAGGGATACGCGTCGTCAGCGAGGTCGAAGTCGCGCTTCATTTCCTGTCCGCCGCCCGCATCATCGCCGTTACTGGCACCAACGGAAAGACGACGACTACCGCGCTCATCGCGCACATCCTTCAGGCCCTCACCGGCGATGCCGTCGAAGCGGGGAACATTGGTACGGCCCTGTCCGAGACGGCGCTATCCGAGAGGCAACCGGCGTGGATTGCCCTCGAGATGTCGTCGTTTCAGCTGCACGACACGCCGAGTCTGAGGCCGCTGGTGGGGGTGCTCACCAATCTGAGTCCCGACCATCTCGACCGCTATTCGAGTGCCGCCGACTACTACGCGGACAAAGCGAGGCTTTTCTCGTCGGCGGATTCTCGATCCCGCTGGGTGGTGAATGGCGACGACGCACTCGTGCGCGAGATGGTTGCCGGTGTCGCAGGCGAGCAGCACGCGTTTTCCATACAGGGAAAGGCCGACGCGTTTTTCGATTCCGGCGAAGATCAGCTGGTGCTGTTTGGCGAGCCACTTCTCGCGAGAAAACAATTTCCCCTGCTCGGACGCCACAATGTCGCCAACGCGCTCGCCGCGTCCCTGGCGGTGGGTGTCGCCGATCCATCACACCGCGCTCCCGAAGCGCGCCTGGCAATCGCCGCTTCGCTGAAGACCTTTCGCGCGCTGCCGCACCGGCTGGAGCTGATCGGTGAATTTGCGGGCGTACAGTGGATCAACGACTCAAAGGCCACGAATGTCGGCTCCACCGCGGTGGCGATTGACGGAATGGAGCGTCCAACCGTCCTTTTGCTCGGGGGAAGGCACAAAGGCGAGCCCTATTCGCCGCTCCTGAACGCAATTCGACAGAAAGTGAAAAGAGTCATCGCATACGGAGAAGCGGCGCCCCTGATTGAGCGCGACCTCGCTCAGAGCGTGGCGCTCGAGCGTCGCGGGAATGACTTCGAGGAGGTCGTCGGAGCGGCCCGCGCGGCGGCGCGCCCGGGAGATTCGATTCTGCTTTCTCCCGCCTGCTCCAGCTACGACATGTTCACCAACTACGAGGAGAGAGGAGAGAGATTCCGCGCCCTCGCTTCCGCCGAGCGATAGTGGAAGGGGAAGCCGTGCGGGACCGGTGGCACATGGGGATCGAGGCACGCGCACTGGTGATTCTCACCGGGATGCTGGTGGTCTTCGGTATTGCGACAGTTTACAGCGCGAGCGCGATAGTGGAGATGCAGGCGGGCCTGAGCCACGCGCATCTTCTTTCCCGTCAGCTGATCGGGGTTGGACTAGGTGTCGCGATTTTCGCGGTAGCGGCGAAAATCGACGCCGAACGGTGGGAAAAGTGGGCGTGGCCGATTATGATCGTCTCGCTCGTGCTGCTCCTTATCGTGATCCTCCCCTTCACGGAAGGGTTTTCTCCAAGGGTCCACGGCTCGCGGCGCTATCTGATCGGCACCTCCGTACAACCTTCAGAGCTCGCCAAGCTGGCGGTGATTCTCTGGACATCGATGCTCGTCGTGAAAAAAGGTGCCGCGATGCGCCGCCTTACCAAGGGTCTGCTCCCGTTTCTGGTGGTGGTCGGCGCGCTCGACCTGCTCGTGATGCTCGAGCCCGACGTGTCGGCAGCGATGATGTTCACCCTGATCATGGGCATCGTCCTGTTCGCGGGCGGGGTGCGTATCGGCCACTTCGTCGCGCTCGGCATCATGCTGATCCCCCTGCTTTACGTGAAAATCGAGCGCCTCAACTACCTGCTGCTTCGCATGACCGCTTTTCTCGATCCGGGCGCCGCGCCTCAGGAAGTCAGCTATCAGCTCCGGCAGTCGCTCATCGCGGTGGGTTCGGGCAACATCTTTGGTGTCGGCTTCGGACAGGGGCGGCAGCAGTACGGATTTCTGCCATTCGGCTATGACGACTTCATTGCCGGACACATCGGCGAAGAATGGGGATTTGTGGGACTGGCGCTGCTAGTGCTCGCCTTCGCCATCTACGGCGGGCTGGGGTTCCGCATCGCTCGGCAGGCGAGGACGCCCTTTCTTCGGCTGGTCGCAGTCGGGCTGACGTTCACGGTCGTACTTACCGCGTATCTTCATATCGGAGTCGCGACCGGGCTCCTCCCGACCACTGGCCTCACCCTCCCGTTCATATCCTACGGGAGGTCGAACCTCGTCCTCTCCCTGCTCATGACCGGAATTCTCGTCAACATTGGCAGCTCTCACAAAAAGGTGTTCGGCGCCGGCACGACGGAGCCGCTGCGCGCGCTGTCGGCGCGATGAGGGTCATTTTCGCGGGGGGCGGGACGGGTGGGCATCTCTATCCCGGGCTGGCGATCGCTCGGGCAATGGTGAAGGCTGATCCGCGGATCGAGCCTTTTTTCATCGGCGCGGAGCGGGGAATCGAGCGCGAGGTACTCCCTCAGGTCGGGTTCCCGTTCGAGCTGCTCGATCTCCACCCACTCTATCGCTCGAGGCCGTGGGAAAACTGGAAAACGGTTCGAGGCGCGCTGACTGCCTGGAACCGCATCCACGTCGAGGTCGAGAGCGAGGCGCCCGCCTGCGTGGTGGGAACTGGCGGCTACGCCGCCGGGCTTGCCCTGGGCTATGCCGCATATCATGCAATTCCCATCGTCCTCCAGGAGCAGAACACCTATCCGGGCTTGACCGTCCGGTTCTTCAGCCGGTACGCGGCTCAGGTTCACCTCGGTTTTCCCGAAGGACGGTCCCGTCTTTGGGCGTCCAGGCGCACCAAGGTCTTCGACTCCGGAAACCCTATTGAGCCACCGCCGGCCGATGCCTTCGACAAAGGACCGGCGAGGGCGAAATGGGGGTTCCCGGCCGTTGGCGGGGGGGGGAAGGTGCTTCTCATTTACGGCGGAAGCCAGGGTTCACAGGCCATCAATGACGCGGTGGCGGCCTGGGTGCGGTCCGGCCTGCCACCCGACCTCCACATCATATGGGCGACTGGTCGCGCCAACTACGAAAAGCTGGCGGCGCTCGAAACCGACCGGGTCAAAGTAAGGGCTTATATCGCCCCGATCTCGGAAGCTTATCGCGCCTCGGATTTCGCCCTGTCGAGAGCTGGGGCGATGGCCACGGCGGAGCTGTGTGCGTGGGGAATTCCGGCGATCGTGGTGCCGCTGCCGACCGCGGTGGCGGACCATCAGACGGCCAACGCCAAGGCATTGGAGAGCGCTGGGGCGGCGCGGGTGATCCGGCAGGCCGACCTCTCCGCGGCGGCCCTTTCCACCGCTGTCGGTGGTCTGCTCCAGCAGCCGGCAACGCTTGAAACGATGAAGCGAAAGGCGCTGGAAAGAGCTCGACCGACAGCGGCGGCGGATATTGCCCGGCACATACTTAGCCTCATTGATCTCAAGTAGATTCGATCCCCGGCGCCGATGTCTCTGATCGATAGCGCGGACGACCGCGCTGTTCACTTCGTGGGAATCGCCGGCGCGGGCATGAGGGCGCTTGCCGAGTTACTCGCGCGACGAGGGGTGATGGTCACCGGTTGCGATGCCCATCCCGGGGCCACGGCCGACCTCGAGGCGCTGGGGATTCTGGTGGTGGAAGGCCACGACCCCTCCCACCTCTCCGGAGTCCGCGAGGTAGTAGTCACCTCGGCCATGTCCAGGCAGCACCCGGAGCTGCTGCGGGCGAACGCCCTGGGTATCCCGGTTATCAGGCGGGCCGAAGCGCTGGGCCAGGCGGTGTCGGGAGGAAAGCTGGTGGGAATCGCCGGCACTCACGGTAAGACAACGACCACCGTAATGACCACGTCGGCGCTCGCTGCCGCTGGACTGAGACCAACCGGCGTAGCGGGAGGGCGGGTCGCGGATTGGGGAGGGAATCTCCGCTACGGGTCTGACGAGCTTTTTGTCGTCGAGGCCGACGAATATGACCGGTCGTTCCTGGCACTGTCACCGACTGTTGCCGTCGTTACGAACATGGAGGCTGACCACCTCGATATCTACCGCGATCTGGACGACATTCGCGACACCTTCGCCCAGTTCGTTCGCGCCGCGCCGCAGATAGTGCTGTGCGCCGACGATGCAGGCGCGCGGAGCGTGCCCCTGCCGGCCAGCTCCGAAGTGATTCGCTATGGCCTTGCATCGAGCGATGCGAGGCTGGTTGCGCACGATATCAGCGCGTTGGGACAGTCCACATCATTTGCGGTCTCGTACGACGGATGGGTCCTGGGCGGCGTGACGCTCCGGGTGCCCGGTTCCCACAACGTTCAGAACGCGTTGGCGGCCATCGGGGCGGGTCTCGCGCTGGGCGCGACACTCGACGCGATGCGCGAGGGCCTCGTCGCGTTCGGCGGGGTCGAGCGCCGATTCCAGCACCTTTGCGATGTGTGCGGGGTCACGATCATCGACGATTACGCGCACCATCCAACCGAGATAACGGCGACGCTTCAGGCTGCGCGCGCGTCGTATCCGGGCCGGCGGGTGGTGGCGGCGTTTCAGCCGCATCTCTTTACCCGTACGCGCGATTTCTGCAATGCATTCGCCGAGGCTCTCTCGGCCGCCGACAGCGTTCTGCTCGCCGAGATCTATCCGGCTCGCGAGCAACCGATCTCCGGCGTCACGTCTGATTTGATCGCCGCTCCGCTCGGGCAGGCCGGGCGCGCGGTCCACTGGCAGGGCCCGCGCTCCGAATTGGCTTTGGCTCTCGCCGAGCTTGTTGCCGAAGGAGATGTCGTGATCACTATCGGGGCGGGGGACATCACCAGGACGGGCCCCGAGCTAAAGGAAAGACTTCTCGCCCGCAAAACGTGAGGGAGGGAAGGCTGTCCAGGCCCGGCTGGAAGATCCTTGGCGTGCTTTTCCTCCTGGCAATGCTCATGGCGGCGGCGTGGGGCACACGCTCAGGTGCGAGGAAGATGGCCTTCTTCAGAGTTCGAGCGATTGAAGTAAGGGGAGCGCAGTATCTGCCGCCCGAAGAGATCGTGGCGCGTCTGCGCGTAGACACGCTGGCATCGCTGTGGGATGACATCGAGCCGCTGCGCCGAAGACTCAGGGGTCATCCGCAGATTTCCGCGGTTGAAATCGCGCGCAAGATGCCGGGTACGCTGGTAGTGACGGTGGAGGAAAATCTGCCCGTTGCGCTTATTGCGACGCCCAGGGGATTGCTGCCCTACGACTCACTGGGGAGGCAGCTGCCCATCGATCCGACGCGGCAAGCTCTCGACCTTCCGGTTGTTGCGACTAACGATCCAATTCTTCTTAAGCTCGTTGGAGCAATCCGAAGTCTGGAGCCGCAGCTGTTCGGGCGCGTCGAGGAAGTGCGACGCACCGGAAGGCAGGAGATTCAGCTCACGCTGTCGCCGAGTCCGGCGGAAATCAACGGGGAGCCAGGCGACAGTACATCGGTGCGGACGCGGTCTTTGCGCGTGCGGGCTCTTACGGGACTGTCAGTGGTGAGGCTTGCCGATATCTTTCCGGTCGAGAGCGATCTGGCGCGGCGAAAGGCGCGCGTGGAAGAGCTCGACCTACGTTACCGCGATCAGGTGATCGCAAGGCTGCAATGAACCCCGAACGAATCATCGCTGGTCTGGACATCGGTTCCGCGAAGACCACCGCCGTCATCGC
>JANMTG010000115.1:0-2415 GCA_031390205.1 Gemmatimonadota bacterium | reverse complement strand
CACGCCAGACACCTTGGCTGTTAGAACTCTTCGGCTGTTAGAACGCTTCGGTCGTTCACCCATCCCTGCCGCTACGGGGCCGAGTACGAAGTTCTTGATGGGGTGATCCCGTCGCTGGGACGGATCGAGTTATGAAAGTAACACCGAAGCGACTTGCAAACAAGAGCTAGATTCCTCGCACGCGTCAACGAGCGCACCTCGCGGTTTGCAATTGGCATGGATTTTTTTCTGGGAGGCGAGGTAAATTTGGGGCGTGTCGGGATGGATTCTGACAAGTTGGGAATGACAAGGAGGTTGGGCGATGAAGTCGATGAAGTTGTCTGCTGAACAGCGGCGGCGGTTGGAGGCAATCGCAGGGGACATGCAGGAAATGCTGGGATCGAATGTCCGAGCGGATGGGCGAGCGAAGACGTTTGATGAGCTCGAGGACGAGTGCGTCGCGGTCGGTGATTGGCTGACGTCGCAGGTCTTGCAGGGACGGGTCGCGGCGCAGGGTGTGGTGGACGAATCGCCGTGCTGCCCGGACTGCCAGCGGCCGGGGGAGCGGCTGCCGGACGATGAAGTCCGGATCTTGCAGACGTCGCGCGGCGAGGCGGCGTGGTCCGAGGCAGTTTGGTTCTGCCGCCCGTGTCGGCGGTCTTTTTTTCCCTCGGTCGGCTGAATTGGGTTTGGCGGTTGAAGACACGGTGAGTCCGCGTGTCTTGCGAAAAATCACCTACGCGGGAAACCGCGCCGCGAGTTTCGCCGAAGCGCGCGACGCGCTCTTGGAATTGGCGGAAGTCTCGATCAGCGCGGAGCGGGTGCGGCGGGTGTGTGGCCACGTGGGGCAATCTCTGGTCGAGGAGCAACAGCAGTTGCAAGACGCGTATCAAGCGAAGCCGCTGCCCGAACAAGCGACCGGCAAACCGGCCGACGCCACGGCTCCGGAAATCGCGTGCGTGATGGCCGACGGCGGTCGGTATCAGCGGCTCGATCGACCGCACGGCCAAGCGGCGTGCGGCAAGAAGAACCGTGACCAGAAGAAGTGCGGCTCGGCGCGGAAGGGGAAACATTGGAAGGAGAGTCGCATCGCGCTGCTCGCGAAGATGTCCGGCCCCCAGCACGCCGTGGATCCGCAGCCGGAGTTGCCGCAGGCGCTGCGTTATTCGGCCGCCGCCGAGAAGCTCGCGGAAATCGGCAAAACGGGCCGCAAACTCGAGGAATCCGAGAGCGATTCCGATGAGGATGAGGACGAGTTGAATCTCCAAGTGGAACTCGCGGGGAATGACGAACCCCTGTCCGCGACCCGCGAACACGGGCGGTTCACGCGTGAGTCCGCGCCACCGCTCGACCAACTTTCCGACGGGTCCACGCCGATCGGCGAGCTGGCCGTCACTCGTGAAATAGCCGCTCGCGAAATGGTGGCCGCTGAAGTCGACACGCACGGTCTCGTCGGCCCGAAACTGAAACAGCGCTCCGTCGTCGCCAGTCGCGGCAATTGGCGCGAGTTCGGGCCACTCGTGGCGAGCCAAGCGTGGTACCTCGGGTTCGCCGCGGCAACTCGCAAGGTGTTCGTCTCGGACGGCTCCGCGACGATTGAGAAGTTGCAACGACGACACTTCTCGCACTTCACGTCCGTGCTCGATCTGCTGCACGCGCTGTCCTACGCCCTCGCCGCCGCCCGCGCCGTCTCCGTAGACGAAGCCGCCGCCGAACAACAATACGATGCCTGGGCCGCGCTGATCTGGTCCGGCTGCGTCGCCGAAGTCATTGCCGAACTGGCGACTCACGGCGCGCGTCTCGGCGTGCCTCCACCGGACGTCCCCGACAATGATCCGCGCGAAGTCGTCCGCCGTTCGCGCGTGTTTTTCGAGAACCACCAATCGCGCATGGACTATCCGAGTTACCGCCGGAAAGGCTTTCCCCTGACCAGCAGCCGGATGGAATCCACCGTCAAGCAAGTCAGCCGCCGCGTGAAAGGGAGTGAAAAATTCTGGTCCTCGCCCGGCGCCGAAGCGATGCTCCGCCTGCGTAGCGCTTCGTTGAGCGACGACCAACCGCTGGACCGCTACTTCACGCGCCGCTCACGCCACGCCCGCGGCACCCGCGCCCACCGCCACAAACCGCTAGCCATGAACAGATGACCATACAAACCACGAGGTGCGCTCAACGGGAACGAGCGCACCGCGCGGTTTGCAATTGGCATGGAGTTATTTCTAGGAGTCAGGGTAAATTTGGGGCGTGTCGGGATGGATTCTGACAAGGTGGGAATGGCAAGGAGGTTGGGTGATGAAGTTGTCATTGGAACAACGGCGGCGGGTGGAGGCCATCGTGGGGGAGTTGCAGGATATTTTGGGATCGAACGTCCGGGATGATGGTCGAGCCAAGACATTTGATGAGCTCGAGGACGAGTGCGCTGAGGTCGGTGATTGGCTA
>JANMTG010000090.1:0-3246 GCA_031390205.1 Gemmatimonadota bacterium | reverse complement strand
GAATGGACGTGGACGATGTCGTATTGTCCGAGGCTGAAGACGCGCCTCAGATCTTTTCTGAGCTCGAGCCCCCAGGTAAACCGGGCCTGAGAGCCGTTGGCGTAAACGGATTGGCTGGTGCCGATGCGGATGACGTGCGGCTCCGGTCTCGCTCCGGGGATGTTGGACGTAATGATGTCCACGTGGTGTCCGTGTCTCCGCGCTTCGCGCGCGAAGAAGTGGACGTGCTCGCAGATGCCGCCCAGGTGTGGATAGTAATACTCGGTGACGAGGGCGATCCTGAGCGGCCGCGCGTGCTGAATTCGCGCCATCGGAAGCGATGGCGCGGGCATGAGCTCCAGCCTGCGAGCGAGAATTGGCCTACGCTTTGAGAGCGGCATGGGCGGCTGCTAAACGGGCAATCGGTAGTCTGAACGGCGAACAGGAGACATAGTCGAGCCCGAGCGAGTGACAGAATGCGATGGAACGGGCTTCACCGCCGTGCTCCCCGCAGATTCCAAGTTTGATCCCGGGCCGCACCTGGCGGCCCTCCTCGACAGCTATCCTTACGAGCCGACCCACCCCCTCGGTGTCAAGAATCTGAAACGGGTCGTCGGGGAAAATACCCCGATCAATGTAAGATGGAAGGAAGCGCCCCGCATCATCGCGGCTGAGACCGAAGGTCGTTTGGGTCAGATCGTTCGTTCCGAAGGAGAAGAACTCCGCCTTTTCGGCGATCTTGCCCGCGGTGAGAGCGGCGCGCGGGAGCTCGATCATGGTCCCGATGAGATACGGAATCTTTTCACCCATCCCGCCCAGCACGCGCTCGGCGACATCGTCGAGTATCGCCCTCTGGTGCTCGAACTCCTTGACCGTCGACACGAGTGGAACCATCAGCTCAGGCATGACGTGGATGCCGCGCCGCATCGCGCGCACGGCCGCCTCGAATATCGCCCGCCCCTGCATCTCGGTGATCTCCGGATAGGTGATGCCGAGTCGGCATCCCCGGTGTCCGAGCATCGGATTCGTCTCCCGGAGTGACTCGATGATGCGGTTCAGATCAGAGCGCGGCAGGTCGAGGGTGCGGGCGAGGAGCTTGCTCTCTTCGCCGCCGTGAGGCAGGAATTCGTGCAGCGGCGGATCGAGGAGCCTGATGGTCACCGGATAGCCATCCATCGCCTCGAAGATTCCCTCGAAATCTGCGCGTTGCATTGGCAACAGCTTGGCGAGAGCGCGGCGCCGGCCCCCTTCTTCGCGTGCGACGATCATTTCGCGCATGGAGGTGATGCGGTCGCCCTCAAAGAACATGTGCTCGGTGCGGCAAAGCCCAATGCCTTCGGCGCCGAAGCCGCGCGCGACACGCGCGTCGCGCGGAGTGTCCGCGTTGGCGCGCACGCCGAGCGTCCGCGCCTCGTCGGCCCACCCGAGCAGCTCGGCGTAGGATTGGTAGAGCGGGGCGTTTGAGGCGGCGAGGGTTCCATTCGTCACGCGGACTACCTCGCTGGGAACCGTCGAGAGATCTCCAACGAACACGCGGCCGGTCGCGCCGTCGAGCGTGAGCCAGTCGCCTTCCGCGATCTCGGTGCCGTTGACGCTGAAGCACTTTCGCTCCAGGTCAACGTGGATATCCTTGCACCCGACAATCGCGCACTTTCCCATTCCCCGGGCAACGACGGCGGCATGGCTCGTCATCCCGCCACGCGCGGTAAGCACGGCTCGCGCCGCAACGATCCCATGAAAATCCTCCGGAGTCGTCTCGTCGCGCACCAGAATCACGCTCTCTCCCGCCAGTGAGCGCTGCTCGGCGGTGTCGGGATCGAATACGGCGATGCCGCTGGCAGCGCCGGGGCTGGCCGGAAGCCCCTGACAAAGAGGAGTGGCCCGAATGGACGGATCGATGATCGGGTGGAGGAGCTGGTCGAGGTCACCGGCTGGAACCCGCATCACGGCCTCCTCGCGGCCGATCAGTCCCTCGTTAACCATGTCGCGCGCGATGCGAACCGCGGCGGCAGCGGTGCGCTTTCCGCTCCTCGTTTGCAGGAGGTAGAGCTTGCCCCGCTCCACCGTGAACTCGAGGTCCTGCATGTCGGTGTAGTGCCGCTCGAGCCGATCCTGCGTCTCGATCAGCTCCTTGTAAGCTTCGGGCAAGCGCTCGGCCATCTGCTCGATGTCCAGCGGAGTGCGGATTCCCGCGACCACATCCTCCCCCTGCGCATTGACCAGAAACTCACCATAGAACCGCCTCTCTCCCGTGGAGGGATTCCGCGTGAACGCGACGCCGGTGCCCGAGTCGTCTCCGAGATTGCCGAAGACCATTGAGACAATGTTCACCGCGGTACCGAGCTCTTCGGGTATACCATGTACCTTCCGATAGTCTCTTGCCTTCTTGAGAGTCCACGATTTCCAGATGCCTTCGATGGCGCCCCAGAGCTGTACCACCGGATCGCGCGGAAAGTCGGCACCCGTCCGATTTTTTACGAGCGCCTTGTATTCCTCGGCCAGGTTGCGGAGGACGTCTTCCTGGAGATCCGCGTCACTCTCCACACCCGCCGTCATGCGCTTTGCCTTCAACAGGTGCTCGAAGTCGTGACTTGGCACGCCAAGCACGACGTCCGCGTACATCTGGATGAACCGGCGATAGGAGTCGTAGGCGAAGCGCGCGTTCCTGCTTTGCGAGGCGAGTCCGACGACGGTACGGTCGTTAAGTCCCAGGTTGAGGATGGTCTCCATCATTCCAGGCATGGATGCCGCCGCGCCCGATCGGACGGAGACGAGCAGCGGGTTTTTTGGATCGCCGAGCTTTTTTCCGGTCACCTGCTCGAGACGAGCGATGTTGCCCTCAACTTCCGCGCGCAGCTTGTCGGAATATTTCCCCGTCTCGAGATACCGCACACACTCACTGGTGGAGATCGTGAAGCCCGGCGGAACCGGAACGCCAAGGTTGGTCATCTCGGCGAGGTTGGCGCCCTTGCTACCGAGGATCGTCTTCATCCCGAGCGTGCCCTCGGCGGCGCCGTTGCCGAAGAAGTAGACGGACTGCGCCACGGTGCTCAGCAGCCGCAGCCGAAGCGGAGTTTCTCCGGATCGGTCGGAGGCGGCGTCGGATAGTCGCCCGAGAAGCAGGCGTGACAGAACCCGGACGGGCCGCCGGGGACCGATTCCAGCATTCCTTCCAGCGTCAGGTACCCGAGGGAGTCCGCGCCAACCTGATTGGCGATGCCGTCAATGCTCATGTTCGCGGCGATGAGCTCTTCGCGCGTGGGCGTG
>JANMTG010000054.1:0-3155 GCA_031390205.1 Gemmatimonadota bacterium | reverse complement strand
GTTCGCGGATGGCGCCGGCAGTAACGACGTCATCGCGGCGCTGCCACTCGCCGCGGGTTACACGACTACCTACCGCAACTTCGATATCATGACCCAGCAAGTGAAGCCGCGGCAGCTCAAAGTCATCGGCAGCGAGTCCGTCACGGTTCCGGCCGGGACGTTCGATGCGTGGAAGGTCGAGATGAAGCCCGCCGAGGGAACCGGTGAGACGGTGACGCTGTGGGTGGACAAGAAGACCAGGGCCGCGGTCAAGTCGTCGACGATACTGCCGCAGATGAATGGGGCAATCGCGACCGCGGAGCTGGTCAAGTAACTGCCCGCGAACTGGCCACGAGGTCTCGGATAGGGGATCCAAGTTTTGAGTGGACAGTTTTGAGTTGACAGTGTGTCAGTGGTTTTCAGTTGCCGCGACCACTGACAACCACTGATCACTGACCAACTGACAAACTGCAAACTCACGACTTGGATCCCCTCGAACTCGACGGAGTCCTGTTGTAACTAACGGGCCTCGAGGCCCTCACTCACCGGGGGAAACGTCTCCCGAATTGTTGCGGGTCTCGCCGGCCCGTTCCCCGCGCCAGTCCGCTCGACGGCTTCCTCGATCTCATCCAGATCGGCCGCGCTCAATGTCAGCGATGCCGCGCCAATCCAGCCATCGACCTGCTTGGCCGAGCGCGCGCCGACGATCGCGCCGGTGACTCCGGGCCAGGCGAGAACCCACGCGATCGCCACCGACGACACTGTAGTACCGTGACGTTTTGCGATCGGCCGCAACGCATCACGCAGCGCCAGGTTCTTCTCGAGCCGCGGCGTCTGGAAGTTTGCCGATTTAAGGCGCCAATCCTCCTCCGACACCGTCTTCAACCGGGCGGCGGAGAAAGTGTCCGTGAAAATCCCCGCCTGCATTGGGCTATAGGCGATCACGCCGGTGCGGTGGGAGTTGCACCATGGAATTTCTTCCGCGGCGACCTCGCGCTTGATGAGCGAGAACGGCGGCTGGAGGGAGTCGACGTGACGCATCGCTTCACACTTTCTGAGCAGCGGCACGTCGAAGTTGGACACGCCGATGGCGCGAACTTTTCCCTCTTCGACCAGACGAGTCATGGTATTCCAGGAATCCTCAATGGGAACCCCGGTGGCATCGGGCCAGTGGAACTGGTAGAGGTCAATGCGCTCGATACCCAACCGGCGAAGCGATGCCTCGCACTCTCGTCGAATGGAATCGGGGCGGAGAGTTCGAACCGGCTCCTGCATCCTGTCGTTCTCATCCCACACCATTCCGCACTTGGTGAACACGAACGGCCGGTCGCCCGATCCGCGGTGCTTGAGCGCCCGGCCGACCACTTCCTCGGAATGTCCGAGCCCATAGATCGGCGCGGTGTCTATCCAGTTGACGCCGAGCTCGAGCGCGTGATCGATTGCGGCGATGGACACTTCGTCGTCCTGCGGACCCCAGCCAGCTAACCAGCCGCCTCCGCCCGTCGCCCACGAGCCAAACCCCACGCGCGAGATGTGCATGTCGGATGATCCAAGCTGTCGATTAGCAAGCGCGTTCGGCATTTCGAGGCTCAGCCTGCGATAGTCGTGCCCACGGCTGGATTGCTGTGCCGGGTCGTTGAAGACGGAACGGGGCGGGGTATCTTCAGCTCCGTTGAATCAATGTCTGGAGCTTGCCGACGACCTCGTCGACTGTGACAACCGGGAGGCGACAGATGCGCGAGGCCCTTCGCGCGCGCCAATCGAGGCTCCGTACCTGGTCAGACAGTACCGCGCCGTCGATGGGTAGGCCCGCGGGTACAACAACCTCGAACGGATAACCTTTAACCTGGCTCGTGACCGGACACAGTATCGCGAGGCCCGTTCGGCCATTGTAGCTCTTTGGGGAGATAACGAGAGCCGGCCTCCGGCCAGCCTGCTCGTGACCGGCCTGCGGATCGAATGTGAGCCAGACGGCGTCGCCGCGATCCGGTACGTAGCGTGCACGCTTGTCGGACCGAATCACCACCCTTCGCGGCCTGTTCTATCTCCCCATTCTGTCTCCCGATGAGCATTCGCCGGAGTAATTCCGCGAAGCAGATCGGCGAGCGTCCACGCTTTCGGCGCCGGGCTCACTACAATCCGATCTCCGTCGACGGAGATATCGACTTCGCAATTCTCCTGAAGGTCGGTTTGTAGGGCGAACGGTTTGGGGATGCGGATAGCGAGACTGTTTCCCCACCGCTGGACTGTTGTCAGCATATGGCAATTCACCTCAATTCGGCGTCCGTATCTACAATATATATACGCATGGATGTTGCGGGCGCAACGCCGAATTACCGCGCTCATGGGCGAAATGCCCGTTAGATCGTTGCGCCGGTGCGTCGGACGGGGTCCTGCCGCGCGAGTACGCTCACCGCGCCCGCAAGCGGGCACCCGGGAGCCCAGAGCGCTCCTTCGCGCTCCGCGCTCCGGAGCTGGTCTCCTTGTCGCTCGCTGCAAACTCGCTTTAGCAGGACCCCCTCCGACTCCCCGCACACCATCAAGACAGTTTGAGAGCGCGAACGCTTGAGCCCCGTTCCATCTCCGTATGGCGCCGTCGCGGCCCGAGCTAGGTGGCGCACGCCGCGACTGCTGAGACGCGGACTTACCGCGCGCGCGGCCCCGGCGAGGGAGTGGTGTCGTGCGGATCACGAGTCTGTACAGGGTAGGTGAGAGTGTCCTCGCAAGCGGCTTTCCAAAGCGAGCGACCAAGGAGACCAGCTCCGGAGCGCGGAGCGCGAAGGAGCGCTTTGGGCTCCGCCCGAGCGAGCGTAGCCGCCGAAGAGGACACTCTCGCCGACCCCGGGCAGAGATGTGTCAGACGCGCGCGGCTACCGCGACAGGGGCGTATCGCCGAGCGGAGTAAAACGAGTGCTCGGCTGCCGAAGCGTGACGTCGACGGTGTAGCCGTCCTTGGCTAGCAGCATGCGTAGCAGCCCGATCGCGCTCTCGTTGGCGCGACGGAGCAGCTCGAGCTGAGTGCCCGTGGCGGTGAGCTGTGTTCTGGCCTGGCGCTGGATGGCTTCCCTGTCGGCGGGCTTGAACGGATTCCACAATCCGCCGCGCTCGTCGTAGGTTCGCATGTCGCGGATCTCGACGGCGATGAGCTTGGCTGGAGGTATCCGGATCGTGATCCG
>JANMTG010000315.1:0-4920 GCA_031390205.1 Gemmatimonadota bacterium | reverse complement strand
ATGGGCCATTTCGGGAAGCGGGCTATCAGGCTCGCCTGGTTCGGGCTCGTTTTCCCGAGCCTGGTGCTGAACTACTTCGGGCAGGGAGGACTGATACTACACGATCCTCAGGCCGCGGCTAACCCGTTCTACCTGCTCGCGCCAAGGGTTCTGCTCTACCCGCTCATCGCGCTGGCGACGATGGCCGCGATCATCGCATCACAAGCCATGATCTCCGGGGCTTTCTCTCTAACCCGTCAGTGCGTACAGCTCGGTTACAGTCCCCGCGTCACGATCGTTCACACCTCGAAGATGGAATCTGGACAGATCTACATCCCCGAAGTCAACAACGCGCTCATGATCGGATGCCTCCTCGTGGTTCTCAGCTTCCGCTCGTCCACCGCGCTCGGCGCGGCATACGGCATCGCCGTGACCGGAACATTCCTCATGACGACTGCTCTCCTCTACATCATGGCGCGCACCTGGTGGGGCTGGAGCGTGGCGAAAACTCTCCTGCTCACAGTCCCGTTCTTCATTATCGATGGCGCGTTTTTCGGAGCGAATCTGCTCAAGGTCCGCGATGGAGGCTGGGTGCCGCTTACTCTCGCACTCGTGATTTTCACTCTGATGACGACGTGGAATCGCGGCCGCGAGATCGTTCAGGATCTGCTGAAGCGCGGGATGCTTCCAATCGACATGCTCATCGCGGATATCGAGGCCCGGAAGACTGTACGAGTGCCCGGCGTGGCCGTGTTCATGACGCGCGAGCCTGAAGGCGCGCCGGTAGTGCTGCTGCACCACCTCAAGCACAACAAGGTGCTTCACGAGAAGGTAGTGCTCCTCTCCGTCTTGTCGGAGGAGGTTCCGGAGGTTCCGGAAGCGGAGCGCATCACGGTGAAGGCCCTGTCGCAGGGGCTTTACCGAATCACGGCGCGGTACGGCTTCATGGAGAGCACAAATGTCCCCGCCATCCTCGAGCGGGCGCGCGAATTCGGGTTGGACACGAAGCCACTCGACACATCTTATTATCTGGGGCGTGAACAATTGCTGGCGACCGGGGCGACCAAGCTCGCCAGGTGGCGAAAGAAGTTGTTCGTGTTCATGTCACGAAATTCGCGCTCGGCGACCGCGTTCTACGGGATACCCCCGAACCGCGTCGTCGAGCTTGGCGCCCAGCTGGAGTTCTGAGCGCTCAACCCTTGCGCCGCAACCTATCGAGGGCGCGGCGGTCTTTCTTGGTGGGTTTCCCGGAGTCATAACCGAACGCCGGGGAGGCGGCCTTCATCTGCGCCCGCAACGCTTCCCGGGCTTTTTTTCCTTCCGGCGTTTCCGCATAGAGCAGGACTGCCTCGGTGGCCGGACCACGTCGCTCGGACAGCGCCAGTACATCGACGTGGTGGATGTAAGGTCCGAGCCTGATCGCGACGGCATCTCCCGCCTGCAACTGCCTGGCGCGCTTTGCCCGCTCGCCGTTGACCTCGACCTTGCCGGTCTCGATAGCTGTCGCTGCCAGTGAGCGCGTCTTGAAAAACCGTGCTGCCCACAACCATTTGTCGAGCCGCACCTTCGGTGTTTCGCCAGGGGTCATTTCGTTGCCCGCGAAGAGGCTGTGCAGTCAGTCAAGATAGGACGTAGTCTTCCATCGCGCTCGGAGCATCGATGAGCGAAAACGACTGGTCAACCCAACTGCGCAAGATCGAGCGGGAGTTCGACGGACTTCCGCCGGAGCCTTCGCCCGCCGCGGTCAGAGCACAGACCGAGGCAGAGCGGCGCGCCCACCAGCGCAGCGCCGAGCGCGCCGCTGCGCTCGGCGCCGCGGCACGTCTGTTTTTGGTTGTCGCGTTGGGAGCCGGCATCAGCCTCTGGCCCTACGCACGGGATTGCGGGCAGGGCCTGTATACGTTCATCGCCGTCGAAGCGGTGCTCGTTTTGGGCGGATTATGGATAGCCTCTTACACGTGGCGGCATCGCATGCCGAGGACGCACGTGCTCGGCCTTCTCGTCACACTTAGCGGGCTCATCCTAATTGCCGCCGAGGTGCTTCCGCGGACCGGCTACGCGACCGTCGATCCGCGAAATCCCCCGCAGTGGTGGTGCGGTCAGAGCTGAATCTTGTTCGGGAGGACGTTCGGTCGCTCACGTAGCAGCGGCTCCGCGCGCTCGCGCATCATCGGCATTTCCCGCTCGAACATCATCACTCCGCCGGGGCCGCCGAATTCCATCATTCCGCCCGGGCCGGGCACTCTGAAGTTGAAGCGGCCCGCCTGCCTCATGAGTTCGCTCGCCCTCCCCGCCGTCACTGACACGTCGCGGAAGCGTCCCGCCGAGTAAACACGGAGCGTAACACGACTTCCCGGCGTCACCTTACGCACCTCACGACTGAGGCGATGGGATGCGAGACCATTCGTGTATGTGTCGTCGACGTCCGCTGCCGCAGAGCGTAGATCCACGCCGTTGATCGCCGCGATGCGGTCGCCCTCGATGATACCCGCGGTCTCGGCTGGACCACGCGGTGTTACCGCCGTCACAAAAACGCCGAGCGTGTCGCGGCGTGTGCCGGTGGGGCGTAACTCGAGACCAAGTGCCGCGCGCTGCATCATCGCTGAATCGGCTCCAAAAAACATCCTGGTGCGTAACGAATCGCCGGGACCGCGAAGGCGGATGATCCGGCATTCCACGCGACCATCGGCGTGGGTGGTGCAACCCGAGTCTGGTTTGGCCGGCGCGACCTGGCCGGCGAGAGGCGATGCCGCGGTCAGCACCGCGGCGGAAAGAATCAGTAGTGGTCTCACGATCATCTCCCTTGTTGGATCTGTAACATGGGACATCGCTCCACATTCAAGGGTTGCCGGTGCCGAAGCTAGCCTGTTGCGGCGATATTTCAGGATGGCTACGACACTGGAGCCCCCTCCGGGGAGGGGGACATCCGACCGGCACGAGATAGACGTCCACGAATTCGAGCACCATTGGCAGGATGAGGCGGACGCCGCCTACCTCTACCGCCTTCTGGCCTCCGCCGAGCCCGACCCGAAAAAGAAGGACATCTATTCACGCCTCGCCGACGTCGAAGACCGGCACGTCGTGGTGTGGGCTGACCTGCTCGCGCAGCACGGGCATACCCCAGCCAAATTCCGCCCCAGCGGGCGCGCGCGCCTCCTCGCGGCTGCAGGCCGCTGGTTCGGCCCCGGGTTTCTGCTCCCCATGCTGCTCGAGGAAGAGGGTCGTGAGGTCAAGGCGTACCTGGATATGCACCGCGCGACGCCTCGTGGCGCCCCGGGGGGAACGGAAGCGCTGACTCTCGCCCGGGAATCAGCCGAGCACGCCAGCACGCTCGGCGAGATCGCGGGAAAAGGCGCGGAGCCGTGGCACAGGACCGCGTCGGGCGGGTTTCTGCGCAACGTCGTGTACGGATTCAACGACGGCCTCACGGCGAACTTCGGTCTCGTGGCCGGAGTCATCGGCGCCGGCATTGTAAACCAGCATGAAACGGTTGTCATCGCCGGCGTCGCTGGCCTGATCGCCGATGCGCTGTCGATGGGCTCGAGCGGATACCTGGCCAGCAAGAGCGAGCGCGAGGTCTACGAGCACGAGATCGCCATGGAGAAAGTAGAAGTCGAGCTCATGCCCGAGGTCGAGCGCGACGAGCTCGCCCTCATTTACGAAGCGAAGGGGATGGATCGGAGCTACGCGCACGACCTCGCCACGCAGATCATGGCGGATCCGGCGCTGATGCTGAAGGAGCAGGTGCAGGAGGAGCTGAAGATCGGCGAGATGAAGGTGTCACCCTTCAGGGAGGGTTGGATTACCGGGCTCGCGACCGCGTTCGGAGCGGCGATCCCGGTGTTTCCATTCCTCGTCTGGGAGGGCGCCACCGCGATCACGGTCTCGTTCGTGGTCTCGATGCTGTCGCACTTCCTGGTAGGAGCGGCAAGGTCGGTGTTCACGGGCCGCGGCGTATTCCGCTCGGGCTTCGACATGTTCGTCGTCGGCGTCGGCGTCGCCGTGGTAGGCTACTACGTCGGAGGGTGGGTCGGTCGGATGCTGTAGGGCTGACTTTCACGTTGTTTCCTGGGCACCCCTGATACCGAAGCAGGGAGCGGTCAGCTTTCAAGCCGGGAAGCTTTTGAGCTTTCCGGTGGGGTATGGAAGCTCCTGGCTTATCGGCTTGAAGGCTCTTAGCTCCCTGCTTCGGTATTGTGGATGCACGCCTGGCCGCGTCAATCTCGAATCCTCACAGGATCAACTTATCTCTTCGCGTTTATGATCCCCCGCCCGTACATCCTCGCCGAATCAACCTGGAAGTCGGTCAAGGACACGCCATTCGAAGTCGCGATCCTTCCATGGGGCGCGACCGAGCCGCACAACTATCACCTCCCGTACGGCACCGACAACTACGAAACAGCGGCGATTGCCGAGCGCGCTGCTGACATCGCGTGGGAAAAGGGCGCGAAAGTCGTCGTTCTTCCAACCGTGCCCTTTGGCGTCAACACCGGCCAGCTCGATCTCAAGCTGGCGCTCAACATGAACCCCAGCACGCAGCTCGCGCTCTTGAGCGACATCGCTCGCGCGATTTCGGCGCAGGGCGTGAAGAAGCTCGTGATTCTGAACGGACACGGCGGCAACGACTTCCGGCAGATTATTCGCGAGCTTCAGCCGCAGGTGGATCTTTTCATCTGCACCATCAACTGGTGGAGCTGTGTGGATGGCGCCGGTTACTTCGCCGAACCGGGCGATCACGCCGGCGAGATGGAGACGAGTGTGATGCAATCCGTGGCGCCGGATCTCGTCCTTCCGCTCTCCGAGGCGGGGCCCGGCAAAGCGAGGAAATTCCGCGTCGCCGGTCTCCGCGACGGATGGGTGTGGGCACCACGCCGCTGGTCTCAGGTTACCGACGACACCGGAACCGGGAATCCCGCCGCTGCGACCGCGCTGAAGGGCGAG
>JANMTG010000289.1:0-2878 GCA_031390205.1 Gemmatimonadota bacterium | reverse complement strand
AGTGTTATCGGCTCCGAGAGAGATGCGTTGAACATCCTGGCTCTCCGAATCCATGGGATCGACTGGACGCGTGGGACGGCCGACATCCGTATCACGAAGGTCATTCGTGTAGACGATCCCGGTTCGTTACCGCGGATGCGGGTCCCAAGCCAGATCGACAGACGGCAACCGGTCACGGACGTCTGGAGGACGAGAAACCAGCAGCTCCATGGGCCAAGCATTCACCCCAGCGGGAAGTTTGTTTATTTCGCTCAATGGACCGACGAGAAGATAAGGGTTATCGATGTCGCCAGAGACCAGCTGGCTGCCAGTGATCCAATCCGGTTCGGCGATCTCACGCGCCAGATACACGGCGTGTTTCTGAATCCCTCGGGCACCATGGCGATCGCCAACGGCTACTATTTCGACCGCGACTTCGTGACGCTCTTCCGCGTGGACCGGGAGAGCGGAAACCTCCGGCCTGAAGCTGCGATCGAGCTGGTTGTGGATGACAAAAGAGGGCAACGCGCCGCTTGGACCCACTTCGTGGATTGGCTCGACGATCGTTACGCGATTACGGCAACTCAGCAACTTGGCCCAACGTCGTTGACCCCGACCGGAGTGACCATCGTTGGGCCGAGCGTCTGGCTGCTCGATGCGAGGAGAGCGACCGCTCGCATGATCATCGGACCCGCGCAGAGCGTCGACGCCGCCGGGATCTACAAGCCTGCCTCAGACATAATGGTCTTGGGAAACAAGCTGTATATCGCTGAGGAGGACACCGGTGACGAGGAAATCAATGAGAGCTACATCTCGATATTCGACTTTACCGATCGCACCTCCCCCAAGTTCCTCAAGCGACTGAGGCCCGGCAGAGAGCTACCGGCAGGGTGGTCCGTATCGCACGAATTCTACCGCACGGTCGACCGCCGCTGGCTTTACGCGCAGAGTTGGCACTCAGGGCACATGATCAAGCTGGACCCCCGCACCGACCGAGTCGTCCGAGTCTGGTCCAAGGCACAGGGCTTCATTATGCCGCACGGAAACTTTATTCCCGGCACCCTTCGCTAACGTGGTGCGATAAGAGAGGGCTGACAGAGCAGGACCAACGCGCCGATCTCGCCCTGCCGTTACCCGTTTCGTTACCCGTTTGTACCGACGAAGTACGACCTGGTATGCAGGAGAAGTCCGGCACCGACGCCCGATCTCCCTATGAACTACGGCAGAATGTCGTAATGTGAATGTTATTGTTCCTGCTTCGGGAGCAGGAGGTCGCTGGTTCAAATCCAGTCGCCCCGACTGAACGACTCACGGCCTGACACCGATTTATGGTGCAGGCCGTTTGTGTTTTCCAAACGATGTGACGCCCTGATAGGGTCGCGTAGTCATTGATGTGAAAGGCCGGGTTTCCGCGGGAATTCCCCGCGGGTATCTCCCGTATTAATGGCAAATCCGCCGAAAGGCGGAGACGCAAAGCTGCGTAGCTAAAGCGCTTCCCTCGGGGATCGCCACGCTGGACGGGCTACCGAAGAGAGAAACCGCAATGACCGCCCCAATCACGGTTGCCCGCGCCATCATTGGCGCTGCGTTGCTCGTTGCCGTGGGGTCTAAAGCCACACCAGCCCAGGCATCGCTGCAGAACGACACCGGGTTACACGAGGCCAACTTACGAGTGCATTCGGCCTCTCCCCGGATCTCCGCCGTGGCGAACCCGATCGCCGGCGCCACCTTCTGGGTCAACCCTGCCTCCAACGCGCGAATTCAGGCGAACCAGTGGCGGGAGAGCCGACCGGCGGACGCGTCACAGCTGGACAAGATCGCCGCAAACGCCCAGGCAAAATGGTTCGGAGGGGGTGCGCGCGACATCGAGAGGTCGATCGACACCTACGTAACTATGGTCGGGAAGTCCGGAGCGACTCCAGTCCTTGTCGCCTACAACATTCCGCAGCGGGATTGTGGTGGACTGTCGGGCGGCGGCGGCGCCAATCCAGCACGGTATCGCGAATGGATTTCCGGCTTCGCGCAAGGACTCGGTGGTCGCAGGGCAATCGTGATCCTCGAGCCGGACGCAATCGCCAACATGGATTGCCTTTCCGCCGCTGACAGGGCAACGCGCATCGCGCTCATGCGGTACGCGGTGCAGGTGCTCAAGGCTCAGGGCAGAACCACTGTCTATCTCGACGGCGGAAATCCCCGGTGGCAGGCCGCGCGTGAACAGGCGGCACGCCTGACCGAAGCAGGCGTCGCGAGTGCCGATGGTTTCGCGCTCAATGTCTCCAATTTCTTCACGACGGCGGAAAACGTTGCGTACGGCTCAGACATTTCGGCGCTCGTCGACGGCAAGCACTTCGTCATCGATACGAGCAGGAACGGAGTGGGTCCCGCTGACGATGAAGAGTGGTGCAATCCCGGGGGACGCGCGCTCGGTACTCCGTCAACGACGATCACCGACCATCCGCTTGTCGACGCGCTGCTTTGGATCAAGGCGCCGGGGGAATCAGATGGCGCTTGCGGGGGGGATCCAAAAGCAGGGGAATGGTGGGCGGAGTATGCGCTCGGACTCGCAGCGAAAGCCGGGCTTTCGCGCTAAGGCTTTACCCCTTTCAGCTGGAGATCGACCGAATTGCCATGATTCGGTAGATGGGCGTAACTGCTCGGGCCTGTCACCGTCAAAAATGGAAACGTCCGCCCCAACAATAGCTTCCCTTGCCGAATTCCTGACGAATCCGTAGATGGAGCTAACAGTTCGAGCAGCAGCGGGGCGGCAGCCGCGAGTTGGCGGGTAGCTCGAGTGGCGGTGGGTCAGTCTTCGCGCAAGTCCGATTGACGGATGCGGACGAGCACGCGTGAGCCGTGCCCCGCGAGAAGCGAGACCCCGATCTCGTGAACCCCCGGCGTC
>JANMTG010000227.1:0-5505 GCA_031390205.1 Gemmatimonadota bacterium | reverse complement strand
CGAGTGCCGAGCCCACGATCGCGTCAAGTGGGCAGCAGCGGAACATCCTCGTTTCGGGCTGGGCCAACGGGAACCGGGGCAACCCAACGCACGATTTGATCTTCCACGCCCATGGTAAGCCGGCGATACTCGTCCTTCATGTGTCGTGCGCGATCAGCGCTATCCGCTTTCGTGTATTCATGAGCATGAGTCGTCGCGACGGCATTCTTCTCCCCGAGTTGTGTAGAAGGAAGATCGGCCGGTCGTGTCATGGTGGCGTAACCACTCCGTTCGCATTGCGTAACGATCTTACACCCTGAAGGGGCCAGTGCTGCGCCCGCAGCGGCGAATCGAGGCTAGGACGAAGGGCGAGTAGGCGGAACCCCACCGAACGCGGCGATGATCGCCTTCCCCATGTTCGCTATCGTGAGCTGCGGCTCGGTGTCGAGCACCCAGCGCTGATCCTTGTTCTCCTTCGTCATCACGCAGGCAACGATCCGGTTGCGCAGATAGAACAGCGAGCATTCGGTGCGCACGGCATCGGTCGCGCCCGTCTTGTGCGCGGCGCGCGCCCCGTCGGCGAAACGCTGCAGAAGCGTGTCATCGTCGTTGTGCTCGAGGATATCGAGCATCGTCGAGTCCGAGACCGGATTCACGGCCTTGCCCCGCGCCATCAGCTCGAACAGCCTCGCCATCTCGTTCGGTGTCGTCACTCCCAGGCCATACTTCACCGAGCTGTCCATGGCCACGCTGGAGTTGCGGAGGAAGCTCTTGGAGTGCACACGCGTCTGCTTCAAACCCAGCGAATCCATCTTTGCCCACACCCGGCGGATGATGATGCGGTCGAGGAGCAGGTTAGTGGCGGTGTTGTCGCTGATGGTGGTCATCAGCCACGCCGCGTCCTTCACGGTAAGGACGATTCCATTGTGCAGGTACTGAACGACACCCGATCCGGGTACCTGGTCGATCTTCAGAACCGTGAGGGGATCGTCGAGCGAGAGCTGGCCTTTCGCCACCAGATCGAACACAGTGACGAGGATCGGCACCTTGATGAGGCTTGCCGTGGAAAAAGTCTCGTCTCCGCGGCGATGCAGCCTTGCGCCAGTCTCGAGATCGAGCACGCTGTACCCGACAATTCCGTGATGAGCATCGGCAATCGAATCGAGCACACGCCGGAGCGACACGGTGTCGGCGCGCACGATCGGAGCGTTGGAAGATGGTCCGGCGCTAGGCTGCGCGAACGCAGAACAGGCCACGCACCCCGCCGCAAAAAAGGGAAAACTTCGAAGAGTCATGCGCTCGACAATACGAATGTGGCGCGGTTCTTTCAATACAAACTCCTGTAACACGCGCCGGCCATACGGTCCTCGCGGTACTTCCGCGCGCATCCAGAGCTGACTTTATGACGTACGATTTGTCCCGCTTCGACCTCGGCGACATGCTGAAGAGCAGCCTCCGGCTGCGCGAAGCCGCGGCCGGTACGCCCACGTTCGAGGCATCCGCCCAGCGCGTCTGCCGTTTTCTATACGACGAGCTGCGAGGGCCCGACACCCGGCGTGCCTGCGCTTTGGTGCGCTGTTACAAGACCCATCCCTTCGCCTCCCTCGAACCCGATCTTCAGCGGTTCGCGAGGCAGCTGATGGGAGACCAAGCCCCCGAGCCCGCGATGAAATGCCTGACCCTCATGGCCACCGTCGGGCAGACCGCCGTGTGGAACTCGCGGTTCCTGTCGCAGGGTCACCGCGCCATTCCGCTTCCAAGCCCCGAGATCGTGGAGAAAGCGCCGATGATATCCCAGCTGATCAAGGAGCTGGGCTTCGAGTTGAGCTCCGTGCTTCAACCGTCCCCGGACGTAGTGAAGGATCTGGCAGGAAAGCGGCACGGGGTGTTCCACGTCGAGCACGCGATGGGAAGCCCC
Organism: Gemmatimonadota bacterium; assembly: GCA_031390205.1. Classification (GTDB taxonomy): domain Bacteria; phylum Gemmatimonadota; class Gemmatimonadetes; order Gemmatimonadales; family Gemmatimonadaceae; genus UBA4720. Next base: position 3,608 of record JANMTG010000227.1, on the reverse strand, counting down.
TACATCCCCGCCCAGCAGGAGTTCGTCGAGCGATATGGGATCAAATCGGTAGTTGGGTTTGGCGGAATGCTCGGGACTGGAGACCTCTTCGCGGTAATTCTGTTTGCCACCGTACACGTTCCGGTGAACTCCGCGCAGCGATTCCGCTCACTCGCGCTCGACGTCAGGGGCAGCTTCGGCAAGTTCGTCGAAGCAGCCGCCTTCAACCCCACAAGGTCTACTCCAACGAGCGCAAAGGAGCGACCTTAGGTCAGCGCGCCGCGTCGTACGCTTCTTGCCATTCCACAGATTCCAACCAACACCAACGCGTCGTCAGCGGCGCTGCTTTCACTTGCGGGGATTCGAATGCTGTACAACACGCAGCGCTTCCGAGTTGTGCTGCTCGCCCTGGCCGTGCTGGCGGTGAGTGCCTGCGGCAAGAAGGACAATGCGGGAACTGACACCACTGCCGCGATAACGGGCGATACCACAGTCACGGGCGGACCGACCATGACCCCGGCGTGGAGCGACGCAAACATCTTTGCGCTGCTGGATGAGACCAACGTGGGAGACAGCACTCACGGCGCCCTCGCCTCGACCAAAGGCACCAGCGCGTCAGTGCGTGATTTTGGAAAGCAGATGATGCGCGATCATCACGCCATGCGCGCCGCGGGACAGACGCTGGCGAAGCGGCTCGACATTACGCCGACGCCCCCGCCGGACGATGAGCTCCCCGCCGATGCGCAGAAAGCCTCGGACGTGCTGGCCTCCACCGCCAAGGGCAAGGATTTCGACAAGGCGTACATCGACCACGAAGTCGAGATGCACAAGCGCGTTCTCGACATCGCGACCAAATCGATGAACGCGGCGCAGAGCACGGAGCTGAAGTACATGATCCAGAGGGCCGCCCCGATAGTCCAGGCCCACCTGGACAAAGCTCAGTCGATTCAGCGGAGCATGCAGTAAGCCATTGCTTCGCGGAGTAATCTTCGACATCGATGGCACGCTGGCGGACAGCAACGATGCCCATGCCCGATTCGTGGGTGCGAAATATACGTAGTATTCGCGAGCTTGTACGAAGGGTCGCCCGCGGCGACGGACCGAATATCTGATACTGGAGGAAACGTGCACTCCTTGTGGAATGAGCCAGACCGCCGCGACCTGATCAGCCGATTCGACAAACTGAGACCCGACACGAGGCCCCAGTGGGGAAGCATGAGCGCGCCGCAGATGCTGGCTCACATCGGAGATGCGATGCGGATGACGATCGGCGCGATGAGAGTCGAGTCGAAGGGCACTCCGTTGCGCTTCACTCCGATCAAACAGCTCGTGATCTATGCTCTGCCTTCAGTCCCGAGAAATCTTCCGACAGTCCCGGAGCTGAAGAAAACCGAGCCCGGGGTGTGGAGCAACGATTTACGCGACGTTAAGGAGCTGGTGAGGAGGGCGGTGGTGAGATATGACCAACGCGCGATGAAGTGGCCCGACCATCCGGCCTTCGGTAAGATGTCCCCCCGGGCGTGGGGAGTCGTATCCTACAAGCACCTGGACCACCATCTCAGGCAGTTCGGCGCATGAGCCTGCTTTTCTCCTACCTGCCGAAGTACCGGTCGCTGATTCTCCTGGCGCTGGTGCTCGCCGCGACGAACCAGATATTCTCGCTGCTCGACCCGTTGATCTTCCGCCACGTCATCGACGACTACGCGACGCGCTTCCGCGACTACACAACGAGGCAGTTCATCACGGGCGCGGGCACGCTGCTCCTCATGGCGATGGGCGTTGCATTCGTATCCCGCGTCGCCAAGAACTTTCAGGACTATTTCGTCAACGTCATCACCCAGCGACTCGGCGCCGAGATGTACTCGGACGGCATTCGCCACTCGCTGGAGCTGCCGTACTCCGTCTTCGAGGACCAGAGAAGCGGTGAGACGCTGGGGAAGCTGCAGAAGGTGCGCTCCGACGTGGAGCGGTTCATCGCCCTCTCGATCAACCTGGTCTTCACGACGCTGGTGGGCGTTGTGTTCGTCGTGATTTACGCCCTCACCGTCCACTGGGTCATCGTTCCCGCGTTCCTGGCGACGGTGCCGGTGCTCGGCGTTCTCAGCTGGGCTCTGAGCGGCCGCATCAAGACCATTCAGAAGGTGATCGTCGCCGAGACGACGGCACTGGCCGGATCGACGACGGAATCGCTCCGCAACATCGAGTTGGTGAAGAGCCTCGGCCTCGCTGACCAGGAAGTGGTGCGTCTCAACGCGACGACGCAGAAAATCCTCAGGCTCGAGCTCAAGAAGGTGAAGTACATCAGAAGCCTGAGCTTCATTCAGGGGACCGCGGTCAATCTGCTACGCACGTGCATTCTGTTCCTGATGCTGTATCTGATCTTCACCCAGAAGATCACGGTGGGGCAGTTCTTCTCGCTCCTGTTCTATTCGTTCTTCATCTTCGGGCCGATGCAGGAGCTGGGGAACATCATCAACGTCTATCGCGAGATGGAGGTGTCACTCGCGAATTTCCGGAAGATCCTCGAGACGCCCAAGGATCCGAAGCCCGCTAATCCTGTCCCGCTCGCCGACATCGAGGAGCTGGAGTTTGAGGACGTGGGATTCACGCACCAGACGGCGAGCTCGCCCGCCCTCACGGGCATTTCGTTCGCGGTGAAGCGCGGCGAGACCATTGCCTTCGTGGGTCCATCGGGCGCGGGAAAGACGACACTGGTCAAGCTTCTCGTGGGGCTATATCCGCCGAAAACAGGGCGCATACTGTACAACGGTTTGGCCGGCACGACGGTCGACCTGGACAGGCTGCGCGAGCGCATCGGGCTCGTGACGCAGGACGCTCAGCTCTTCTCCGGGACCATCAGGGAGAATCTCCTCTTCGTCAATCCGCGCGCGACGGACGCGCAATGCCTGGACGTGCTTCACAAGGCGGCGGCGCACACGCTGCTCGCGCGGGCGGACAAGGGGCTCGACACGGTGATCGGAGAGGGCGGCGTCAAGGTATCGGGTGGGGAGAAGCAGCGCCTGTCGATTGCGCGGGCGCTGTTGAGAGATCCGCACCTGCTGGTATTCGACGAGGCGACATCGTCGCTCGACTCGCTCACGGAGGAGGAGATCTCGCGCACGATGCGCGATGTGGCGAACTCCCGCGAAGTGATCACCATACTCATCGCGCACAGGCTTTCGACGGTGATGCACGCCGATCGCATCTACGTGCTCGAGCGGGGCAAGATCGTGGAAGCGGGACAGCACGACGATCTGCTCCAGCAAACCGGATTGTACTATGCAATGTGGCGCCAGCAAGTCGGTGAGCGCCGGACGGCGCCGCAGCTCCCGGCGGCGAGGCCTGTGCAGCTCGCGCCGGCCTGATCGTTCGCGGCATAGGTCGTTGTGTTCCTCTGGCTTCGTTGGATCTGCGCCGGTGCGTCGGAGGGGAGCGGGACTTCGCGGCTGCTCGCTTACACGCATCGAGCCTCGCTGCCCGCTTCGCGGGCAAAGCGCGCGAGTCTCTTGCTACGCGAGACGCCGCTGCGTCCCGCCCCCCTCCGACTCCCCACGTAGTCAGTGCCTGAGGAACACCCTTCTCGTGGCGCCACGCGCGGGAGCGCGCCGAGCGGAACTCGGCATCCCGCG
>JANMTG010000189.1:0-2763 GCA_031390205.1 Gemmatimonadota bacterium | reverse complement strand
CTGGGCTCGAAGGTCCGCTTGAACGCAACTGTATTGTCCACCACGAGGGCGGTCGCCTTCGTGTCACGCACCCGGTCATAGATCTCGAGCACCGACCGGTTTGCATCCAGTTCGGTGTATCCGCTCAGCGAGGCATCGCTGTTCCGCCGGCGATTTATGGACAGGATGTTGGAGAGAACGTCGCGCTTGTTGATCTGGTAATCGACGTTGTTGCTGAAGTTGTGACCGCCGCCTCCCGTGCCACCGGCGATGTCCTGCTCGGTAAAGGAGAGCGGGACCTGAGAAGCACCGAGACGCTCGCGGTCGTTGATTCCGATGAGGCCGCGGTCGTCAGAGTTGTATCCGTAACTGCCGAAAAGAGTGAGCGGTCCCCTCTGATAGCCCAGGTTCCCGGACGCGTTGTAGCGGTCGGAGTTTGCCGCTCCGATGGTGAAGCCTCCGCTGCGACCAAGATCGGTGTTCTGCGTCATCACGATGTTGATGATCCCCGCCATGCCTTCAGGATCGTGCTTGGCGGACGGATTCGGAACGACTTCAATTCGCTCGACGGTGGTGGCTGGAAGCTGCTTGAGGTAGGCGCCGAGCTGCGTGCCGCGCATCGGAGTCGGCCGGCCATTGATCTGGACCACGACATTCTCGTTGCCGCGCAGACTCACCTTGCCGTCGGCGTCGACCTCGACCGAAGGCGTCGCCGCGAGCACATCGCTCGCATTAGCGGCCGCGGGAGCGACATCCTTGGCGCGGTAGCTGTTACGGTCGGGCTCAATCGTGACCGTCGGCGCCTGTCCCGTCACCTCGACGGCCTGTAGCGAAACGGCGAACCGGGCGAGCTTGATGCTTCCCACGGCCGCGCGCGGCAAGTCTGGAGCGATGGTGAACTCCTCGGTGTTCCGGGGAGTGAACCCGATCCCGGAAACACGGAGATAGTACGTACCAGGACGCAGCCCTTGCACGCGGAAGGTGCCATCTTCAGCGCCGTTGGTGCCGGTGACCATGGACGAGTCTTTCTTGTTGCGGACAGCGATCGCGGCCCGCGCTACCGGGGCGGCGTTGTCGTCGGCGACGATGGTACCGTGAACCTCTCCGGCCGCCGTGGGTGGCTGTTGAGCGCCGGCGGCAGCGCCAGGGGCCTGGGCCTGGATAGAACCGACAGATCCGGCCAGCAAGAGACCGAGAATGCCGGGGGAGGTTTTCATGGACAGCTCTCTCTGAGTGGAATGGCGTGCGGCGCGCGTCGTCTGGACTCGCACCATTGTTTGGCCGTACGGGGCGGATTGGCCAGAGGTTTCAGGCCCCTCGGAGCATTAGACACCGGGAGGGAGGGAAACCGTTTGCGGAGACAATCCGCCGGGGCTTTTCTGGCCACATGGACGCCCCAGGGGGATGCAAGTGTTGAGTGGGCAGTAACTGTCCACTAACTGTCCAGGAGAACTGTCACGGCGGCGTCCTCTCGCTCCTGTGCCTGAACGGGTAGGCTCCCTCCAATCGTTTGTCGAGTTCCGGATTCGGAAAGTTCGGCCCCTCCATGTACAGCCAGTCGATGTCGATGATCTCGCCCGACCTCCACATCGCGATGCTCACCTGCTTTTCCATTTGCAGCTCGTGCTTGGACGCCACCGCCAGGCTCTCCAGCGCCTCACGCGCGCGAAGCCGGAACTCGGCGCTTCCCGGCAGCACCAGGAACCCGCATCGCGTCGCCGCCGATGTCAGCCGGTAAGGAAGCTCGAACCGGTCCGCGCGCACGGCTTCAAGTGACAATCGAAGCTGCGTTCTCAGCTCCCGAAGCTCCCACCTTCCGAGCCGCGCCACCTCCACGAGTATCCGGTGGTAAACCGACTCGACGCTCTCCTCGTCGCGCCTGGCGATCTGCGTACTGAGATTCTCGATCACGTAGGAGAACACCCACGCGCTCGGATCTCCCTGAAACGAGCGCGCCGCGATTTCGTACCTGGCGTCGGGTGGGGCATCGAGCTCCTCGAACAGATACTGCCCGACGAGTGCTTGCTCGCTCACGTTCGGCGGAACCGGATACGGCCTGCTTAGAATCTCCTCCCTGAATCGCAGATAATCAGACAGCTCCGACGGCGTGACGAGGTAGTCGCAGATACGCAAGTAGTCGCTGTCGCGCATGATGTGCACGAACCCGGCAACGCTGGTCTTCCTGAAGCGCGGCGGCACGAACCCGCTCGCCCTCGCCGTTCTGTAGAGTATCAACCCCGCCAGATCGCGGAGGCCGGTCGCGGCGACTGAGACGCGGTGGCCGCGGGAGTTCACCAGGGAGATGCTGACGTAGGAGCGGAGCAGCTCGCGCGTGTGCCTGATCTGACTCACACCCTTTTTCATCACGTCGTTGGCGAACCACTTCTCCAGGTCGCCCGCCCTGACCGTACCGTGCCCTTCGCGCTCGCACAGCTGAAAGATGAAGCCGATTCCGTCGAGAAGAACCAGCCGGTCGGCGAGATGGGGCGCGGGAGCTGTCAGCACCGGAAGCTGCGCCGACGAAAACGAGAACGTCCTCGTGAAGACGTTCGCGTTCAGGTGAGCCGTCATGTCTTCCAGAAACCGCATTGATGCCATCGCAATGGTGGGATCGCGAAGGGGGAAGGAGGCGGGAGTCTACGGGCCACTGGGGGGAAAGGTTCTTCAACGTCTTGTCGCGCAGCGCTCGAGGAAAGCCCTTTACTTTCCCGCCGTACGGTAGAAATCGTGGATGCACCGCGAGATCAGGTCGTTGTACCACATCTCCCGCGCGCCGAAACCATC
>JANMTG010000210.1:0-3753 GCA_031390205.1 Gemmatimonadota bacterium | reverse complement strand
GGGAACGGTAAAGACGTACATCCACCGGGCTCGGCAGGAGCTTCGAGAGTATCTCGGGGAGCTGCGGTGACCTCGAGAACGGAAAAAAGAAGAACGGCAAGGCGGCCGGCTGATGGCTACCCGCTGCCGGCTGCCGGCCTGCTGCGAGCACGCGCGACCGGGGTGTCACTGCGGTCGTGGGCCGGCAGCTGGGGGCCGATAGCGTGTGGCAGGCAGCCTGTAGTGTTCAGTTTTTTAGCCGTTTTTGGTGAAACCGACCCCCTTTTCCCTGAAACTTCCCCCTTTTCCGCCCCGTAGTTCAACACGTGAGGACCCCATGATCGAACACGACTTCCCGGAAGACTTCACACCGATTGCCGCCGAGCTGCAGCGACTGCCCTACCTGTCGCCATCTCGCGGTTTTGCCGATCGTGTGATCTCCAGGATCGACCGCCTTCACCCCGCCCACGGGTTAGTTCCGGTTGCCGGAGCGTCCCACCTGGAGCTCCACCAGGGTGGCCAGGCCCTCGCACCGCGTCGTCGGATGGGTCCCGTCCGCGTCGTCGGCACCGCCGCGGCGGGCGTTGCGCTCGTCACAGTCGCGGCTTTCATGTTCGTCGGCATCGACGTTCTCACGGCGATACTCGCAGCCGGGGCGAGCCAGTACGCCCTCGCCATTGCGGCCTTTGGCGCCGAGGCGGGTGCGTTCGTCCTTGGTGGCAACACCGTCGCCTATTTGCAGGCCGGGGCGCTCGAAGCGCTGCTCCTCTATCTCACCCTCGCGCTGGGCCTGCTCGGTGGATACGCCGGGATCCGGGCCGCCGCGTCCATCGCCAAACGCAAGGCAGCCTGACATGAGATCCCTCCTCGTTTGCGCCACTCTTTCGATCGCGGTGCTCGCCGCGCAGGACGCTGGCGCTCAGGGGAGCGGGATAGAGCGTGACGGCTGGAGATTCTCCAGCTTGAGGAGATATGCTCACATTTCCACAGGTGATCACGTGGTGCCGGCGGGTACGACGACGTCCGGATCGGTGATGGTCTTCAGGGGGAACCTCGACGTTTACGGAAACGTCGATGGCGCCGCCACCGCCATTGGCGGCGACGTGATCGTTCACGAGGGTGGCCGCGTGCGCGGCGGCGCGGTGGCGATGATGGGCCGCGTTCGCAACGAGGGCGGCTCCATTCTCGGCGTCATCAAGGACGTCGGTACGACGCACAACCGTCAAACCATCAGCTTCGGCGGACGCCCCCACACGACACTGGACTCTCTCATGTCGGCCCTGTTCTGGCTGCTGGTGCTTCTTCTGATCGGCCCCTTCGCCCTTTTCTTCCTGCGCGACTATTTCAGGCGTACGGTCGAGGTCGTCACTCAGGAGACCGGCAAATCGATTTTCGCCGGCGTGCTCGGCGGGCTCGCGGCCGTGCCGGCACTCATCGCTCTCGTGATAGCCATGGCCGTCACTATCATCGGCATCTTCTTCATCCCGATCGGAGTCGGCGCTTTTCTGATCGCTCTCTCAGGAATCGCGATCCTCGGATTCCTCGCGGTCGCCCACGTCGCGGGCATCGCACTGTCGAAGAAGTCCGCCAGTGAGACACCGGCGGGAGAAGAGTTGCAGTACCTCTACACCGGGATTCTCGCCTTCTCCGCTCTCTGGATCATCGCCGCCGCGTTCACGTGGTTCCCGATCGTCGGCTCCATACTCCGCATGCTCGCCTTCTCGGTGACTCTCGTCGCCGTGGTGACGGGGTTTGGCGCGGTGATCCTCTCCTGGTGGCGCTCGAGGCCGAAGAAGAACGCAGTAGCGGTGTAGCGCCTCTACCGCCTCACTGAAGGGCAGCGTTTACGCGGGTCGCATCGCGACCGGGAGCAGCCCTCTCAGGTGTCCAGCAAGATCGAGTAACGCCTGGGCGGCTGGGGACTTCGGCTCGCCGACCACGATCGGCTCCCCTCGGTCGCCGCCTTCGAGGACCGCCGGGTAAAGAGGGATTTCTCCCAGCAGCGGTACGCCGAGCTCCTCGGCCAGACGCTTTCCCCCGCCGCTTCCGAAGACCGCCGTTCTGTCGCCGCAGTGAGGGCACAGGAAGTAGCTCATGTTCTCGACGATCCCAAGGACGGGAACGGCAACCCGCTGAAACATCTTGGCACCGCGAAGCGCGTCGCCCGCTGCGACTTCCTGGGGAGTCGTGACAATCACCGCGCCGTGCACCGTCGTCGCCTGGACGAGCGAGAGCTGCGCGTCGCCGGTGCCCGGCGGCATGTCAACCAGGAAGTAGTCGAGCTCTCCCCACTGCACGTCGCGCAGAAACTGCGTGATGATCTTCATGATGATCGGCCCCCGCCAGATAGCCGGCTGGTCGCGCTCGATCATGAATCCCAGGCTCATGATCTTCACCCCGTGCGCCTGGAGCGGGATGATCTTCTCGTTCTCGACGGGGGGCTGCGCGTTCACGCCCATCATCCGCGGGATGTTGGGCCCGTAGATGTCGGCGTCCATCAAGCCCACGCGCATACCCTGTTGCGCCAGGGCAATCGCGAGATTGCTGGCGACCGTGGATTTTCCCACGCCGCCTTTCCCGCTCGAGATCGCGACAATGTTCCCGAGGTGTGGATATGCGACGGGTGTCGGTGCGGGGACTGCCGCGCGCTGGGATTTAGGCTCCTGTCCCATCACCGGCAGCGCCCGGGATGCCGCGCTCTTCGGGCCTCGTGCAGTGGCGGGCGTTGGCGGAGCCGCCTGGGAGCCATCCTTCACATCGACCCTCACGTCCGTCACGCCCTCCACCTGCTGGAGCGCCTGACGAATCTCTCGCACGACAGTGGCATCGTCGTCCGCCGTCAGAAGCAGGCTCAGCCTTACCTTTCCGTCGGTGGTGGTGGCGATGTCGGTGACCATCTCTGCTTCGAGAACGTTGGTGCCGACGCGCTTGCTCCGGATGCGCGACAGAGCATCCGCGATCCGTTCCTGAAGATTTGCGGTCATTGGGTCGAGGCGACGCTCGCTCTCACGGTCCTGAGCTCCGCCACGCGCAGCTTGAGCTGTGTCTCGATTCCCTGCATGAAGGTCACCGGCGATTCCGGAGAATCGGCAGGATATCTTCGAGCTCGTGCCTGATGTGGTGCTCGACATCGGCACTGGAGCGGGACTTTCTGCGGCGGAGGCTACTCATCTCCGCAAGTTAGAAGCAGGCGGGTGGAGTCGCTACCGGTCGATCTTGGGAGAGTGGCGTGGGGTGCGCCTGGGCTTCGCCGCATCCGTCGCGCGGAGAAAGTCCCGGGCAGCGGCGACCACATCATGCCGCACGCTGTCAATCGATCCCTCGATCAACGCCCCCGCGGCGCGCGCGTGCCCTCCGCCGGCGAACTTCTTGGCGAACTCGTTCACGTCGACGCCGCCCGTGCTACGGAACGAGACCTTGACCTTGTTGTATCCGAGATCCCGGAAAAAGAGCGCCAGCCGCGTGCCTCCGATCGATCTCGGATGTTCTGCGATCCCCTCCAGGTCCTCCGACTTGAGCCCGTATTCTTCGGCCGCCCCCGCCGCGACCGAGATCCAGGAGATTCCATACTCCGGGTCGACCTCGAGGGTGGCGAGGGCGTCGCGGAGCAAATGCAGGCGTCCCACGGGCATCGAAGCGTACAGGCGGCCGTACATCTCTTCCGGCTCGACACCCGACGCTATCAGCTGGCCGGCGACGCTGAGGCAGCGCGCCGATGTGTTGCTGAACCTGAACCCGCCGGTGTCGGTGAGAATCGCGACGTACAGTGACCGG
>JANMTG010000042.1:0-2852 GCA_031390205.1 Gemmatimonadota bacterium | reverse complement strand
GACGCGCGCTCCTCGTTTCCGCAGGCGCGGCAATGCATCGAGTCTTTCTCTCGCAAATCCTTTTTCGCCATCAGATGCGGCCGCCTAACGTGGAGGAGCCAACAAGGAAATCGTCACTTGATAGATCAATTTTGCACCTAGAAACGCCAATTGCGGAAGAAGTCGAAGCCAAGCTGCGAGGGCGTCTGCTGGAAACTCGGCGTCGTTCCGGCGCGACTGCACCGGCCTTCGCTCGATCCAGGCTCCACTCCCGCCTGCGCACTGTACACCGAGCTGATGCGATACTCGAGCTGAAGGCCGAGGTTTTCCTTGAAGTTCGCCGTGTTGACGAAGCACAGTCCGGTGCTCAGTCCGAGGAACCATCGCGGTCCGAGCTGCTTGCCGAGCACCGCGCGAGTGTTGAGGAGGCTGTAAAGGTACGGGTCGCCTGCGCGCTGTTGGGCGTCGGCGCCGGGGCCCGCCGTCTGAAGCTCGAAGATGTCGATCACATTCTTGGGGATCGCGCTCGTGAACAGGTTGCCCGCGTAGCGAATTCCGAGCTGCGCGATCTGCGAGCCCGATGAGTTGTCGAGGCCGATTGCCGGCTCTCCGGTGACAAGGTAGCTGAGCAAATCGCTCTGCGACAACGGCAGGTTGTCGGGGTTGTCGAGCGAAAGCTGGGGCCGGGCGAGAGTCCCTCCGATCGTCACCCTGACTCTCACGTCACGACCATTCGCGCTCTGCCGCGGCTGACGGACGGTATGAATGGCGCGGATGTCGAGAGACGGGTTGAGATCGGGAGTCCCGAAAAACCGCAGCGCTCCACTCTCGACGTCGAACGTCGGCTGCACGAACGGATCGACGAGATTGAGCCGGTACGTTCCCCTGTCGGCGCTCAGAGCGCCCTCGAGCGCGAGACGCGGAGGATCGGCCAGCCGCGCGCCCGGCTCGAGCGTGACGTTGAGTGATCCTCCCAGCTTGATGTTCGCTTCGGACGAGCGCAGCCAGACATCGGGACCAATGTCGATAGCGACGTTGTCGAGCGTGAGATTCCGGGTAAGGCCGCGTGGCGCCCTCGGCATCACCGCGCGGTTGATGGAGAGCAGTGTGTCGAGCGTGCCGGCGAGCTCGGGGTCCTCCAGGTCAATGATCCTCTTGCGAGCGACCTCAGGGATGTAAACGCTGCCGCGCTCGACGCGGAGCGTGCCGCGCAACACGGCATCGTCGAACGATCCGCTCAGCGTCACCGCTGGGGCGGTGGAGATGTCCAGCGATGCCAGACCTGGCTTGTCTATCGCGCGGAAGTTCGATGCGTTGGCGTTGAGCGAGAAAGAAGGGTTGTCGTACTGCTCGAAGCTCACCGTTCCATTGAGCGAGAGCGTGCCGCGACGCTCCCCCTCCGTCTCCGCCGACAGCCGCCGGATGTGCACCGTGTCACCGGAAAGCGCAATCTCGGCCCGAATATGGTCGAAACGCGTTCCGAGGTTGGACATGGTGGCCGAACCGTCGCCGAGGGAGATCTGCCCGAACAGCCGCGGCTGTTTGACGCTGCCGCGAAAATCGACTTCGGCTACGATCGCCCCGCTCGCATCGACCAGCCCCGGCGCGAAGGTGCGGAACAGACGCAGATCCACGCTGTCGGCGCGGACGTGGCCCTGAATGGAGTCGTTGGCGAGGCGTACGTCCTGAACGAGCAGCCGCGCCCGACTCGAATGCTGAAGAAGCAGCGAGTCGAGCACCAGCAATCCCGGCGCAAACTCGATCCGTGTTGGAGACTGGAGGCGATACCGATTGGCTGAATCCACCGCGACCGACGCGGTGTCGATACGCACAATGGTCGTGTCCTTGCTCCGCGTCAGGTTGCCGGCGAGGTCCGTTCGCACACCCCGTTCGCTCAGCATCGAGCCGCTGAAAGTGCCGGAGGTTGGCGACGCGAGCGCTACCGATGCTCTCACGCTGTTGAGTGAGATCGCGCCGAGCCCGATTGTATCCGCCGCGAAGAGAATGCTGCCGTTCACCAGCTTCGTGACGTCGGAGAGGAGGATCGTTCCGCGCACGCTCTTCACCGAGCGCTTTCCGAATCGAACGTCGGTGACGTGAGCGACGGCGTTAAGCGAGAGGCGGTCGAGGCTGCCGGTAACTTCACCAGACAGCTCGGCGCGTCCACGCAAAGAGTCGATCGCCGTTGAGCCGGCCAGGGACGGAAACAGCACTCGCGCGCGGGAAAGCGAATCCATGACGGCGCGGAAGCGGAGCGAGCCGGAATTCGTTCCGGTAAGGCCAAAGGTTCCGGAGGCCTGTGCCTCGGCTCCCGCCGCGTTGAGCGAGAGGGTGTCCACCGTCGCGATGCCATTGGCGAAGCGGAGCCGCGCCACCGAGGGCTCGACCGCGAACCCGCCTACAGCTGATTTGTCCATCCCCGCAACAGCGCTCCCGACCAGCGTCGCGAGCGAGGAGCCGCGGAGATCGAGATCGTACTGTCCCGTGAGCCGCGTCTGGGGAACCTCGCTCTTCGCCAGGAGTGCGCGCAGGTCGAGAGCGGTGGTCGTGGCGCGCCCGCGGGCGCCGTACTCCGCCGGATCAGCGTCGACGAGTCCGTTGTACGCGAACGTCCCCGCCGGGCCCCTGAGCGTAGTCGTAACGAAAAGATTCGGGGATGTCCCCTTTACGCTCACAGGTCCAGCATACTCACCCCGCAGCGGCAGCAGGGGATACGAATTCGACAGCGCGGTGAAGGAGAGAGGACTCGCGCCAAGGGTGAGATCGTAGACCAGGTACTTGTCACCCCAGGTGACTCTGCCATCCCCGGTAATGTGGGAGACCGGTTGCCCCCCGTCGTGGTGATAGAGGTCCGCATTCCGGAAACGCACATC
>JANMTG010000026.1:0-11219 GCA_031390205.1 Gemmatimonadota bacterium | reverse complement strand
CTCGCTGGTCGGAGCCCGGCTGCCCGCTGCGCGGGCAAAGCGCGCCGGTCTCCTCGGGCGCTCGCTTGGACGCCGCCTGCGAGGACACCCTCGCCTCCCCTGTACAAGTATCGTAACTGCGGCAGCGCAACGCGCTGCATCCCCGCCCGCATGCGTGACCGCGTGGGTAGCCGCACGCGACACGCCGGATCGAACCTAGGCGCGGGGATGTCGAGCTTCGCTCGGCGCGCTCCCGCGCGGCGCGAGCAGGATTACTCTCCCGGGCGCCGTACTCCGTGGGGAGTCGGAGGGGGGCGGGGTGCAGCGGCGTCTCGCGTAGCAAGAGACTCGCGCGCTTTGCCCGCGTCAGCGGGCAGCAAGGCTCGATGCGTGTAAGCGAGCAGCCGCGAAGTCCCGCTCCCCTCCGACGCACCGGCGCAGATCAAAAAAGTCAGGAGAGAAACCGCACAGCCTCAGCCATGAGCCTCCGCGCACCCACCTTTGCGCTCAAGGCGGAAGCGCTCGGCGCCAAAAGTTACTACGCCCGCCTGATATCGCCCTGCCGCGTGGCGGCGTCGTCCAGCCTGAGCCGCGGCTTGTTATCGGCCGGAACGTCCTCGCCTTCGCGCTGCATGCGACGACGGAACGGCACCAGGTCCCGGCCCAGGTGAACCAGCGCTCGAGTTGCTACCATGCTGGCGAGCGGCTCCGGCACGCCCATCACGCGGATGTACGTATCTATCGCCCTGTCGAAGGAGAGATCCTCGGCCAGAGTGTCAACAAACATCAAGGCGTTGTCTACGTGCCCCCTGACAATCGTCTCTTCCGCCCTCGCCTGCGAGAGACGCAGCCGCCGCTCGGCGTTGGGATTGAGCTTCCGGCCAAAAATCGATTCAGGAAAGAGATTGCGAAACATTTAACCTTCCGCGAGGGGCACTGGTGATTCGAGTACCTTGATCTTAGGCAGGGAACGTACCAGCCGATAGGTCTCTCCGGGCCACCAGTTCCACTTCCCTCCCAGCTTGAGCAGCGCCGGACCGATCGCCACCCGCATAACGGTCGCATCCACCAACACCGCGACCACCAGCGCAAATCCCAGAATCTTGATCAGGACGAAGTCGCCCAGAACGAACGCGGCGAACACCGCGATCATGATCGCCGCGGCGCTGGTGATGAGGCCACCCGTGCGGGCCAGACCTTCGGCGATCGCGTCGTCATCATCCATTCCCGACGCTCTCGCTTCCGCGACCCGGGCTACGAGGAACACCTCATAGTCCATGCTGAGCCCGAAAACCACGCAGAAAACGAGGAGGGGGATGGCAGGAAACGTCCCGCCGAGGGGCTCGGCGAGGCCGAGCAGACCCAAGCCCCATCCGTCCTGAAACACCAGCACGACGGCGCCGAACGCGACGGCCACGGAAAACAGGTTTAGAAGGATTGCCTTGACCGCCACCAGCACGGAGCGAAACCCTGCCAGCAGGGCGAAAAAAGTTGCCGCGGTCACGGCGAGTACGATCGAGCCGAAGCGACCCGCAGTGGAAGCTTCGTAGTCAACATTGAGCGCGGGGAGGCCGCCCACCTCGATGGTGCTGCCGGCAAGACCTGTGAGAGCACCCGGCGACATTGCGCGCAGCTCTCGCACCAGGTCCGCCGCGCCGCGTATCCCGGCCCGCTCCGAGGGCAAGACCTCGATCAGCGCGAGCTTTCCGTCAGAGCTCACCATCGACCCTCTCGCTTCAGCCGGGAGTGCGTCGAGAAGCTGAAGGTTGGGTGATGTGAGCCCGCTGGCGACCGGGAGTGAGCGCACCCGGGCAACGCGCTCATCAGCCGCCAGCGTCGCGCCCGCTTTCCGGAGTGCCGACCATCCCGCCGGTGAATCCCAGCTGCTGCCCTCCGGGAAATGGACGACGACTCGCACGGCATTCACCACCCCGCTCGCCTTCATCTCCATGAGCGTCCGCAATCCGCGAGAAGATTCCATGTCCTTTGGCAACCAGTCTCCCCGCGGGAGATCGGTGGTCAGCCGTGTCGCCTGGAGCGCGACGACTCCGAGCGGGGCGCCTGCAATGAGAAGCACTGCTACGGGGTGGGCGCAGACGAATCTGCCCCAACGCCTCCACGATTCCGAGGCGTCTCCGAGAGGTAGCCGGCGTATGCGGCCGGTATTGATTCGCGATCCCACGAATGCGAGCAGCGCCGGAAGCAGAGTCGTCGCCATCAGTACGGCGATGGTTATCACGAGCATTCCTCCGACCGCGATCGACCGGATTTCATCGACCGGAACGAAGAGCAACGCCGCGAAGGCTATTGCGACGCTCGCCCCGGAGAGCACGATGGTGTGTCCGGCGCGCGAGGCGGAATCACGCGCCGCGTCCAGCTTCGATTTACCGGCCGCGAGCGCCTCGCGAAACCGTCCCACGACGAGCAACGCGTAGTCGATCCCGAGTCCGAGACCCAGCATTGCGACCACGTTCTGAAGGAGTATTGACAGCGGCCAGAACCGGGTGAGGAGCACCGCACCGCCCAGGGCGAGGGAGATTGAAACGGCCCCCGCGAGCAGCGGTAGCACGGCGGCGGCGATGGCGCCGAAAGCGAGCACCAACAGAATGAGAGTCACGGGAAGCACCCGGCGCTCCGCGGCCCGCGCATCCGCGGCGCTCGCTTTCCGGAGGTCGTAGTTGAGCGCGATCTCACCGGTCCACCGCAGGGACAACGCGGGATACGTGGATTTGTAGGCCGGGAGGACCGATGCTGTCGCCCGGCGAAGCTCGGGTACCAGCTCGTCCGGCCGTCGCCCGCGGGGTTCGAGCCCGACCAGCATATACGTCTCCCCGCGAGGTCCGCTCAACAGACTGTCGGGCGCATCGAGGTAGGAGAAGATCCGCGCGACGAACGGCAGACGGGAAATCGTCTGTTGAAGGCCTGAGAGCAGCAGCCGTCCCTCCGGGGTAGATGGAGCTGCGCCGCCAGTCACGACGAGCACAGCGTAGGTAGGGAAAGCCGACTCAAAGCGGGTGGCCAACAGCGATCCCACTCGTTCGGACTCGCTCCCCGGAACGTTCGCCGATACGTCGAGACGTTTTTCCGCCCCGGTCGCGTGCGGCAGAACGAGCGCGGCAACCAGCAGCCAGCCGCCGACGATCCAGTGTCTGCGCGCCACCACTGCTGCAGCGATCGAGAAGTGTCCGGGTGTCGCCATCAAACGAGGGCGATCTCGTAATGAAGCGGCCTGTCGTCGAGAACTTCGGGCGCGACCCCGGAGCGGAGCGCCAATGCGTAGATGTTCACGTCTGTCGGCTGAGCGAACAGCCCACTAACGGCGTGGGCGAGCGGGTCTTTGACATCCAGTCCGACGTTCACGAACGAGCAGCCGGAATGGCGAAGGTCGTTGTGCGCGTCGATCAACAGGGCGCGCAAGACGTCGGGGCGGTTGCCGGGAACGCACACGTGTAGCAGGGTCGCGCAACGGAGAGGTGAGTCGGGAGCGGGCAATCTCTCGGCGCCGACGACCGGGGCGAACAGGTTGAAGGCCGTACGCGCTCTAGCCATCCGCCGCGAGTATCCAACGACGGTCAGCTGCTTGAATGATTCCTGGTTCCAGACGGCGACGAATCCCAGCAGCTCTCCGCTCGCTGACCTGGCAAGGCGATAGCTGGAGATGTCCAGACCGGGAGCTTTGCGAATCCACACGCCGAGCGAAGGCGCGGTCATCACGGGAGCAAGCTGCCGCTCGCTGGCGACCCGAGTCCAGAGCTCGCCCATCTGTGGAATGTCTATCCATCTGGCTCGCGCCGTATCAATCGACCCCGTGCCGCGTCTCCCCCGCTTCCAGAGAATCGTGATCGAGTGGGTGCGAATGGTCCCGAGCCGGTTGAAACGCGGAACTCCCCGGGGACCGGACAATCTGCGCTCCATCGCGCGATTGCCGGCGAGCACGGTGATGACCGCCGGCGCGCGCGCGGGAAGGTCGCCGCATGCGCTTTCGGCCCAGTATGAGAGAGCGTCAGCCACGTTTGTGTCGCGGTGGTCCGGGTGCACCTTCAGGTCACCGGCGTAGCCGGTGCGCATCTCCCGCCCATTCACGAACACGCGCCTCTCGCTGAACGCCACGCACCCCACGATCGATCCGCCGCGCTCGGCGACGGCCAGGCGCCATCGGTCACCCTCGAGTCTGTTCAAGGCAAAGAAATCGGGACGGCGATCGATGCGGAGACTGAGATCTCCGACCATCGGACACGCCGCCGCGAGGGCGATGAGGCCCTCGTTGTCGGATGGTCGCGCGTCGCGCACCAGAAAATCGGGTTGCTCCTCGGCGGACACATCGGATGGCCGGCTCAGAGCAGCGGGCGCGCTCATTTCTTGACCCGGCAGATGACAATGCGCGACTGCAGACAGCTCCGGTCGCGCCTGATCGCCTCTTCGCCCGCCGCCGGATCGTCGACGATCGCCGATCGGAATCGCTCCGGAATCGATGTATGTCCGACGAAATTCCGGAAGCATAGCCGTGCGCCTGGCCGCGCCACGCGGACTACCTGCTCGAACAGCTCCTCGATGCCTTGCGGGTCGAGCCACTCGCAGATGTTCGACAGCGCGAAGGCATCGACGCTGTCGGCATCACATGTTGCGAGGTACTCGGCATATCCCGCATCGACCAGCTCCAGGCGGTTGAGCCTCGTCCGGAGAAACTCACCGCGATTCCGGTCCAGATAAGGAGGAACCCCGCCTGGAACATGAATCGGATACGTGCCAGAGAGCATCTGGTGCAGGAAGTAATTGGTGCGCACCGGCACTTCAGAGAGCGCGTGCTCCAGCAGTCTCCGGAAGTGCGCGGCAAAGCTCGGGTTTTCCACTTCGCGGAAGAAGGCCGGATCGTACGTCCGGCTGAACGTCCAACGGTTTAGAAGAAGCGGGAAAAGAAGCTTCCACCGTCTGGTGTTCCACTCAGAGGCGAAAAACGCTTTCTGCTCGTCGAGGCTCTCGAGTTTCAAGAGCCGCTCGATTGTGCCGTTGCCATGAATCCCGAGCTTCACCACGCCCACCACAGCGGCGATGAATCGCTCGCTCACACCGCAATTGAGCGCACCCCGGGCGATGAGCGATTCGTGACTGTCCCAGAATTTCACCGACTCATCGGACAGGTACGGCCTCAGCATCGCGTAGGTGCGGCTTCGGCGCCGCTCAGTACCTGGTGTGACTCCCAGAAAACTCATCAGCTCGGGAGCGACGAGTCTCCGCAACGCCACAGCCTTCAGCTCGACGAGGTGATTCTGGGTCGAGTTGAGATCTACGGCCACCACCTCTCTCGCGCCGGAGGCGAGCAGCGAGAACGCGGTACAGCCACCCGAGCTTACTACTACCACCCGGGCGTCCGAGAGCGGCGCGAGCGCCTCGATCTCGAGCAATGGATCTTCCCGTACCTGGGCGAAAAAGAGACGGTCTTCTTTCGCGCCAGAAAACTTCGTCCTGCGAACCATCCCGCCCGAGCTGGGCGCTGCTGGTTCGCCTCGTGGCACCACCATTGTCGCCGTCATGCCGCCAACCTCCACCCGTACTCGGCGGACACCGCCGTGTAAATGCGTTCGTCGGCGAGCGCGTAGCGATGGAGCGCTTCACGAACCTCGGTCGCCCGCGAGACCGATTGATCGTCCAGCCAGCGCTTCACCCAGGTGAGGTGGTCCTTTTCCTCCTCGAGCATGCGGCGCAACGTGCTGGCGACCACCGGGTGCACGTCCGACTTCCTCAAGTGGAGCGTGAAATGGCGGTACACGCGGCGCTCAAAGACCTGCGTCAGCGCGAGGATCTCCAGCATGGAGAGAGGTGTGCCGACTTCATCGGCGTAGCGCGCTTGATACGTGTCGCGCACGGGGGCGGGACGGCCTCCAACCGCGATTATCGTCTCCGTCCATAGCTGCGCGTGCATCACCTCTTCGGCGCTGTGCCGGGTGAGATTCAGGATCAGCTCGGGATCGCGCGTGCGGCGCACCATCTGCCCGAGGATGAGGCCACCGTGCAGCTCTGAGGCGCGGTAGAAGTTGAGAAGCGCAATTTCCGCGGGGGAAATAGTCATGAGGCTCTCCTGTGAAGGTTCGTCTTTGTCTTGATGTGATCCACCAGGCGGATTCCGCAGAGGCGCTCGATTCGCTTGGCAAAAGTCTGAATGGCGATGGAGTCGCCTGGCTGCGCGACCGGCACATGGCAGACTACCTGCTCGCCGAAGTGGTGGAAGTCGAGCGCGGCGTCGAGAACCAGCGGAATCAGCGATGGGTCAGCCGCGATACGCTTGGCGATCAGATCCGACGCGCTCTGCGCGTGACGCACTTCGTCCGCGGCGATCCTCGACAGCAGGTCGGCGAGCACCTCGTCTTCAGCCTGCTCTCCGAGGCGGCGGAAGAAATAGTGCGCCAGATGCTCGGACAGCATGAACTCGACGAGGCGCGGAATGACGTCGGCGGCAGTGATGTCCGTCTCGGTTTGCTTCTGCCGGATGGCGACCAGCTCGTCGTCGGTGATCGAGGGCTCGTATCCCACCGCATCCAGATAGCGGCGCAGCGAGTGGAAGTGCTTGAACCCCTCGTACAGCTCGAGCGAGAAAACCACACCCGCGTCGATGTCTTCGAGCGTCGCGCGCAACAGCCGCGCGAGGTTCAACGGATGGTACGACTCGATCAGAGCCGCATCGCGAAGCGCGGCAAGTAGCTCGGGCCGCGAATGCGCCCGCTCGCGGTCGATCGCGCCCCACCTGATGTCGCGCTCGACCGACCATGCGCCGCGGTCAGCCGCCGCGGCCGAGCGAACGTACACCGATTCTCTGTTGTGCGAATTGACAATAGTCATCGCGCCGAGGCTCCGGACCAGGCAGCGGGCGAAGGCCAATTCGCCGGACTGGTCCCGTGAGTCACAAGTACCGCGAGCAGCCAGCGCTCGACTCCGAACGCGACGCATCCACTCGATGCGTAATCGCCATCGGGAAGCGAGATGGCGAACGCCTCCCCAAAGAAGCGCTCGTGGTCGTTGAACGACCCGATCGCGAGCGACCGCCCGTCGGGGAATCGAAGCACCTGCTCGTGCTTCAATCCCTTGATTCGCTGGAGTGCGGCGCGGCCACGCGACGTCGGAGCGAAGAACGGATCGTTCGCTACTCCCATCTCCGTGTCGAGCCCGAGCTCACGCGCCAGGCCTTCCGCGTGCGAGACGCCCCGGTCCAGCAGTCCCCTTACATCACGTTCACAACCCAGGCAGACGATCTCCCTCATCGTAAACGCCCACCCACGTTCGAGTGCGGCGAGACGATCGCCTTCGTGCCGCCAGCAGACTCCCTGTGCGGTCATCAGGAGCGGCGCTTCGATCACGGAGTCAGCCAGCGCGGCGTAGGTGTTGTAGCAGACGGCCGGAGGAAGGACGGTCTCGGGTCCACCCACCGCGTTGCGTGCCGCCCTGGCCGGAGTCGCGCTGGTAGCGATGCCATTCAGCACGCCCTCGTCGCCGCTCAGATGGGAGGCGGTAGAGAGCCACTGCGGGAATGACGCGAAGTACTGCGCACGCTCGAGCGTCTCAAAGCTGACACCCGCGGGAGTACGCCACTCATCGGCGGTCTCGAGGCGCGCTACCGCTTGCAGCTCGCGCTCGATCTCGCGCAGCAACTCCACCACCGGACCGCGGAGCCCAATGAGCCCCGGTCCCGCGTTCCACAACGATCCGCTGTCGCACAGATCTCTGATTACCTGTTCAGGCTGCAGCACTGTCGCCCTCCTTTTCACGAAGAAATACCGCCGCGATCCGGGACACCGTCTGGAAGTTGTCCATGCGGATCTGTGAATCGGGAATCGCCGATCCGATTTCCTGCTCGGTGAATGCGATCAGCTCGAGAACTCTGAGCGAGTCGAGAAGGCGACTGGCGAAGAGTGGGGTCTCCCCGGAGATGACCACCCCTTCGGGCGCGACTTCATCGTTGAGCCAACGGAGCATCGCCGCTACGAACTGCGTCCGTTGTCCGTTCATGCCGCCTGCTCCGCCGAGTGTCCCCAGTTGGTCGCGAGCAGATGCTTCAGCATTGGCAGCCAGAACTCTCGCGAGCACGGTGGCGCCCCACCGAGCAGCTCCTCTGCCACCGAGGTCTCGAACACCTTCGGGAGGGCGAGGTGCGGGATGAAGTACGACAGCGACGTGAGAATCGCCCGCAATCTCGGATCGCCGGTCTGGTGGACCGCCAGCTCGAACAGACGGTAGGTGTCCGGATCGGTGATCATCGCACGCTCGACCTGGCGCTTTCGCCATGCCGGCTCCGCGGCCCAAACATCGTACGCGGTGTCAACGAGCTCGCCGAGCGTGAGGGCGTTGCGTCCCGCGCAGAGGTGAACGGTTCGTCCTTCGGCGCGAGGGTCGAGTGTCAGTCGCGCGATTGCGTCGCTCACGAAAGTGGCCGTCACCACATCCAGTGGATTGTCGCGGTGGCCCGGCATCATCGCCGCGAGACCGCGATGATAGACCCGAAGTGCGCGATGAACGGCGTTGATTTGCGACACGCCGCCATCCGAATCGCGACACACGATCGTGCTCGAGCGCAGTATCGTCCACGGCAGCCCGCTGGAGCGGACGAGCGATTCAGCCTCGTACTTGGATTGCTCGTACGCATTCACCCAGCCGGCTTTGGCGCCGTTATCGCGCTCGGCGACAGACCCCGTCGCGCGGCCGGCGACGAAAGCCGTGCTCACGAAAGCGAGTCGCTCCAGGCGCGGACACTCGCGCCCCAGCGCGATCACATGCCGTGTGCCGGTGGTGTTGACCGCGCGCGCACGCTCCAGCGTTCTGGAAAAACTCGTGTCAGCGGCCGCGTGCACGATCGCCGATGTCTGCAGCTCGACCCGGCGGCGCACGAGCGGCTCGAGCCCCAGGTGAGGGAGCGTCACATCGCCGCGCACGGGAATGACACGGTCGGCGAGTTTCCCGAGCTCTCGGGCGACGCGCATCCATCCGGCGTCGTCCCGCACCAGCGCGAATGCTTCGAGGGCGGAGTCGGCGGTGAGCATCCGACGCAGCACTCCTTCGCCCACCAGCCCTGTGGCGCCGGTCACGAGAACCATTCCAGGGAGGCTCATCGTCATGCCTCCACGGCGACGCCGGTCCAGTGTGCGCCGAATCCGTAGGAGAACATCACGATGCGCTGGCCGGGCTTGATACAGCCTCCGTCGAGCGCGTCGCGATAGTTGATGAAGTTGTCGCCCGCCAGGGTATGGCCGTGGCGGACAATGTTCTCTGTGAACACGCGCGCCTTCGGCAAACCGAGGAGACTGCGGAGAATTTCCCAGCTCCGCATGCTCACGTTGTGGGGAATGATCCAGTCAACATCGCCCGGCGCCCAGCCCGCATCAGCGATGGTGCGCAGCAGGACGTGCCGGGCGGTAGGGAAGTACGACGCCACGATCTCGTCTCTCAGGGAATCCACATCCCAGTAGTAGCCCTTGGTGACGTTGGTGGCGGAGACGATGCGGTTACGCGCTCCGTGGCGCTCGATCAGCACGGCGCACGCGGCGTCGGAGGTGCAGTTGAAAATCGCTTCGCGTCCCGCGTTCGCCGGAAAGAATTCTGACGAAACGCAGAGGGCATGCTCGATACCCTCTGTCAGGCAGAGCGAGCGCGCGAGTCGCGCCGCGGCAAGAAGGGTGGTGCACGCGAGCTGGTCCACCGCGAACGTCCAGGCATTGGGAAGGTCGAGGTCGTACTGGAGCCGCGTCGCCGGGTACTTGAAGCGCGACATCGTGCACAAACCCTTGGCGGACTCTTCAGCGTTGGTGGCCGAAGCGAAGGACATCGAGCCCGGTGTTCCGCCGTAGATAAGGAGCCCGATCGTCTCGGGATCGACTGCGCTCTCCGCGAGCACCTGGCGCGCCGCCGCGAGCGCGAGCTCGTAGGGGCTTTCTATTTCTGCCACATGAACCTGGCCGAATCCGAACGATTCGAGCGTCTCAGCCGAGCTCGTGAGCTGCGCCTCTCCGGCGAGCTCGCCGACGCTGCGTGAGCCCGCGGGGAAGACGTAGCTGATACCCGCGATTGCCGGCCCCATCTGTTTTGCTATGTCGTTGTGTGTCATGGCCTTGAGGTTGGGCGACACGCGAACGTTCACACCGCGGGCGGGGCGATCCTATGCGTGGTGCTACGTAGGATCGGAGCGAACTTGACGTAGCACATGGCTTTGGCGCCCCCCGGCATCTTCGCCGGTGCGTCGGAGGGGGGTGGGGGGTCCTGCAACGCGAGTACGCCCTCCGCGCCCGCAAGCGGGCACCCGGGAGCCCAGGACGCGACCGCCCACCCTGCGGGGAGGGTATCACGCTTCCGTCCGACACCGATGCGAGCGACGAGCAGGGAGCGGAGGCGCGAATTGCCTCGTCCTCGTCACGACGATCTTCCTGTTGAGCCTTATTGACCCTCGCGAAAGATCAGCTCAACGCGCTTGAATTGCCCTGCCGGGCGGGGGCGGGCTTCAACCGCGGGTCGACATGGCAAAAGAAAGGGGCAGCGAAGAAACTCGCTGCCCCTTTCATCTTGCTCTCGAGTCTTGTTACGGAGTCACGACAGGAGGCACGACAATGACCTGTCCCGACGTTTCGGTACTGGCGGTGATAATCAGGCCGCCGGCAAGGAGAGCCGGCTTGAAGCCCGAAGTCGCCGGAGGCGTCGCCCGAAGCACGTAGGTGCCGGGCAGCAGGAAAGCGATCCGGTAGTTTCCGGTTGCATCGGTCGGCGTCGTCCGGACGATGTGCGCTGGATCGTTGTCGGTGAGGAGCGATCCCGCTGTAAGCACTTCGACCGTCGCACTCGCAACGCCGGCGCCGGTGGCTGAAGTGGCGCGCACCGATCCGGTCACGCTGCCCGTGATGTCCTGCGCGACCGCGCGAATGACCGGCTTGAAGTTGAAGCCCATGGCGGCGCTATTGCCGCGCATCACGAAGCTGCGGCCGATGTCGAAGTCGAGGGTCATGACCGATCCATCCTCGGTCAGCTCGATGGGCTCATCGAGATTGATCTTGATGCCGGTGCGCCCCGCGCTTGGCCACTGGATTGGCGGCTTGCTGCCGCCCGTGAGCGTAATAGTCGACTGGTCGGTGTCGAGAATCAGGCGGAACCCGCGGTACGTTCCCGTCGCAAGCGTGGTCGCGCCGAGGTTGGTCGTCCTGCCGCCCCCCAGGTCGAGCAGATTGATCAAGACGTTGGGCTCGGCGATGGTCGTCCATCCGCCGCGGCTG
>JANMTG010000348.1:0-13149 GCA_031390205.1 Gemmatimonadota bacterium | reverse complement strand
GGTCAGTTGGTCAGTTATCAGTGGTTGACAGTTAGCCGTGCCGACCACTGACGACCACTGACAACCACTGGCGCACTGTCAACTCAAGACTGCCGACTCAAAACTTGAATCCCCTCGAACTTCCTCGACCAGCCATTGTTTCTCGACCAGCCATTGCTTAATGAATGCTCACGCCCTAACGGTCCTCGAGTTCCCGCGCACGCTTGCATTGATCGCCGAGCGGGCTACCTCGCCGTTGGGGGCGGAGCGAGTGAAGGAGCTGCGACCCGCATTCAACCGGAACGCGATCGAGCTGGAGCATTCTCGCGTGGCCGCCGTTCGCGCTCTGCTCTCTGCGGAAGAACCCTGGCACCTCCACGGTGTCCCCGATGCGCGCGCGGCACTGACCCGGCTCCGGGTCGAAGGTGCATCGCTTGCCGCTCCGGACCTCTTGATCGTAGCCGCACTTCTCCGCAGCTCCCGCATCACGCGGGACTCCTTGCGCGGCGATCGAATCCCGCCGCTGCCCGCCACAGTCCTCGCCGGCCAGGTGAGTGCGCTGACGGTCGAGAAACCAATCGAGGACAAGCTCGATCGCGCCATCGACGAAGACGGACAGGTCCGTGATGATGCCTCGCCGGCGCTCCGGCGCATCAGGCGCGAGCTCAAGGGGTCGGAGGGCGAGCTGATCAAGCTCCTCGAGCGCGCGATGGCCAAGCTCGAGCCACACCAGCGTGTGGCGGACACGTCGGTGACTGTGCGCAACGGACGGTTCGTCATTCCCGTCCGCCGGGGAGCGCAAGGCGCGGTCGGCGGCATCGTGCACGACGCGTCCGGTACCGGCGGAACGCTGTTCATCGAGCCGCCCGCTGCCGTCGAAGCGGGTAACAGAATTCGCGAGCTGCAGGGCGAAGAGAACGAGGAGGTACAACGCATCCTACTCGAGCTGACGGAAGAAGTCCGCCCCTGCCGCGATGCCCTCGCCGATTCCCTCGAAGCCCTCGTCATCCTCGATTCGCTGGTCGCGCGCGCGCGCTTCGCCATCGAATTCCGGTGCGCACCGGTGGAGCTTGTCGATGGAACCCAGGGCTTCAACATCATCGACGGCCGCCATCCTCTGCTCCTCGCACAGGGAATCGAGGTAGTGCCCTTCGATCTCGAGATGTCGGCCGGAGAGCGGACCTTGCTCGTCTCCGGACCCAACACCGGTGGGAAAACCGTACTCCTCAAGGCGCTAGGACTTTTCTCGGCGTTGGTTCAATCAGGGATTCCCGCTCCTGTCGCATCGGGTTCCACGATAGCAGTGGTTGACGATATCTTCGCCGACATCGGCGACGAGCAGTCGATCCTGGCGAGCCTTTCAACTTTCAGCGCGCACCTGAAAAACCTGGCTGAGGTTCTCAACTCGGCGACCGAGCGATCGCTGGTGTTGATCGACGAGCTCGGCTCCGGCACCGATCCGATCGAGGGCGCGGCACTCGGTGGGGCCATCCTCGAAGCGTTGACCGCGCGCGGTACGCTCACGATTGCAACGACCCACTTGGGCGCGCTCAAGGAGCTGGCAACCGAGGTGGACGGCGTGGTGAACGCTTCGCTTCAGTTCGACCCGGTCGCGCTGGCGCCCACTTACCGGCTGACCAAGGGAGTGCCAGGACGATCGTACGGAATCAGCATCGCTCGCCGCCTCAATCTTCCGCCCGCGGTGATCGAGCGGGCCGAGCAGCGAGTGCCAGCCGACGAGCGGCGGGTGACGGCGCTGCTCGGCGAGCTGGAAGAGCGCGAAAAGTCGCTTGGCATGACCGAGCGGGAGACGGCGGAAATCGCTGAGGATGCGAGGGAGCGGGCGCACAGAGTCGCCGAGCGGGAGCGCGGCGTCAGCGAGCGCGAGCGCGAAGTCGAGAAGGCGTCACGGCAGGAAGCAAGGCGGTATCTTCTCGAGGCGCGGGCAGAAGTCGAGCGCACGATTCGCGATCTGAAGGCGGCGTCACAGGAGAGTGGCGATGCCGCCCGAGATGCGCGGAAGCGAGTTGAAGGCCTGGCAAATGAGCAGGGACTCGAGCTCGACCGTATTGCGCGCGACACCGAGCGACGCACGGACGCAACGCTGCGGGACAGGCCCGATGCGCTCGAGGTGGGAGACTTCGCCGAGGTGGATACTCTGGGAGGCCGCGTCGGAAGAATCGTGGAAGTACGCAATGAAGAGGCGGTGGTGGCGGTGGGCGTGATGAAGCTCGCCGTTCCTTGGGGCTCGCTGCGTCGCGTCAAACCCGCGGCAGCCGCGCCTGAGGTGGCGGTAAGCATTCGCGGAGACCTGCCTGACGTCCACGCACCGACCGAGATAGATCTGAGGGGGATGCGGGTCGGCGATATCGAAGACCTCGTCATGCATGCGGTGGATGCGGCCGTGCGCGCCGACCTCAAGAGCCTCCGAATCATTCACGGAAAAGGAACGGGAGCGTTGCGCGAGCGGGTGGCCGAGATGCTGCGCAAGGAATCGAGAGTGATCAACTTTCGTCTCGGTGCGTGGAACGAGGGTGGTGCGGGGGTGACCGTGGCGGAGCTCGGATGATACCCGACGAGATCGTCGAACAGGTTCGCGACGCCGCCGACATCGTGCAGGTGGTTGGCGAGTACGTGAATCTGAAGCGCCAGGGAACCGATTTTCGCGGGCCTTGCCCGTTCCATCAGGGAACGCACCGCAACTTTTCCGTCTCGCCAAAAAAGCGGATGTACTACTGCTTCGTCTGCCACGAAGGCGGAGATGTCTTCCACTTCCTCCAGAAGCGTCTCGGCGTGGAATGGCCCGCGGCGGTGAAGATGGTGGGCGAGAAGGCCGGAATCGAAGTTCGCGAAATCGAAACGCGCCGCGAGGGACCCGACCCCAGAGAGCCGCTCTGGGAAATCAACGCCACCGCGTCGGCCTACTTCCAGAAAATTCTGTGGGACGATCCGCTCGGCGGCCAGGCCCGGGAGTACCTCGCGCAGCGCGAGATCACCCGCGAGGTCGCCAACGAGTTTGGAATCGGATTTGCGCCGCGCGAGATCGGCCTGCTCCGCAACTACATGAACACGCTTGGGTTCGACGATGCGCGTCTCGTCGAGGCGGGACTGCTGGTGCAGGGTGAAGAGGGGAGTGAGCCGCGACCCCGCTTTCGCGCGCGTCTGATCTTTCCCATTCTCGATTCGATGGGCCGAAGCGTCGGGTTCGGCGGAAGACTCCTCGGCGCCGGCGAGCCGAAGTACCTCAACTCGCCCGACTCCGCGGTGTTCTCGAAGGGGAAGCTGCTCTACGGACTGAACTGGGCGAAGAACGATGTCAGGCGAGAGGATCAGGTGCTGGTGGCCGAGGGTTACTTCGATGTCGTTCGGCTCATGGCGTCGGGCGTGACAACGGTCGTCGCTCCGCTCGGGACGGCGCTCACCGAGGTACAGGCGGCCCTGCTGAAGAAGCTCACCAAAAACGTCTTTCTCCTCTACGACAGCGACAAGGCGGGGCTCAAGGCGACGTTTCGTTCCGGCGATGAGCTGCTGAAGCAAGGCGTGTCGGTACGGGTCGTCACGCTTCCGGATGGGGAAGATCCGGACACCTTCGTTCGTGCTCAGGGGGTTGCGGCGCTCACAGCGCGCGTCACGGATGCGATCGACGTATTCGAGCGGAAGATCCAACTGCTCGACCGCGCCGGCTGGTTCGGCGAGCTGCACAAGAAGCGGAGGGCGCTGGATCGCCTTCTGCCAACCATCCGCGCGACGTCCGATGCGCTGATGCGGGATCTCTACATCTCGCGTGCGAGCGAGGTGACGGGTGTGGCTCGGGAGGTGCTGGAGCGTGAGTTGGGAGGAAAGACGACTCTCGCGCAGTCGGGTTACGCACACCTTTCGGGTCCGAGCATCGCTCCTGCGCCGCGCGTAAGGCGCGGAGATAAACGAGTGCGGTATACCGAGCGTGGCGCGTCGGCGGAGATGGAGCTGGTGCGCGCTATGTTGACGGTGAGAACCCGCGTCGAGAGCATCGGCGAGAAGCTTGGTGAGGAAACCTTTCGCGATCCGCACTACAGGGCCATTTATCGGGCGATGATTGACGCCGGCGCCGACGCCACGATTGAGCAGCTTGCATCGCGCCTCGACGAGCATACCATCGCTACGGTCGAACAATTGCTCGCGGAAGAGGCGACCCAGATTGACCCCGAGCGCACGATCAGTGACAGTATCGCCACGCTGCGCGCCCGTGATCTCGATCAGAGGCTGGCCGATATCGACCGCCTGGTGCCGCTGGCTGACACCGGTGAGAAGGATGTGCTGATCGCGGAAAAGCAGGCGATCATGAAGGAGCTTCAGGGTGCGGGAAGAAAACATTACAAGGCGTTCAGACAGAGGAGATCGCGATGAGCCATGGCCGTCGGGGGTTGAATGCAGCACGATATTGAAGCGCTGCTGGCGCTGCAGCAGGACGATTTGAAGATCAGGGAGATCGAGAGTCAGATGCGCACCCTCGACCCGAAGCTCGCCGAGCTCGATAAGCGACGGGAGCAGGCTGTCGCCGCTCTGGCGCGTGCGCAAACCGCCGTTCAGATCGAGGAAAAAAAACAGCGCGACCTTCAGGGGAGACTCGCTCAGCACAAGCAAATGCAGGAGCGGAATCTCCACCAGCTGGACGACGTGAAGAGGATGCGCGAGGCGACCGCCGCTACCGCACAGGTTGAATCGACCCGCAGACTTATGGCGGAGGACGAGAGTGAGCTTCAGACAGTTGGGCGCCGGCTCGCCGAGCTGAACGCGGTGGTGGCGGCGTCGACGCAGACACTTTCGGCGGTGGAGCAGGAACAGGAAGCAACCCGTCCCGAGATCGAGTCCGAGCGCGCCGCGCTCGAGTCTCAGCTCACCGACGCGAGGCGGGAGCGGCAGGCCCGGGCAACCGAGATTCCCTCGCCGATTCTCGGCAAGTACGACCGGATTCGCGGAAAACGGCCGCAGGCGCTCTACACACTCCGCGGCGGCTCGTGCGGAAACTGCGACACCTCGATCCCGCTCCAGCGGCGAAACATGATGGCGGGCAGCGGTCACATTGAAGTCTGCGAAGCATGCGGCGTTCTGCTGTACGCTGAGGGCGCTTGAGCGCCCCGGCAGCACTCTCTAACTTGCGACGGTGACGACGCTCGCTTCGGTCAACGTTCCGCGCCCCGCGCGCTGGATACTCCCCAAGCCCCCCGACGATGAGGCGATCAGGGACCTCGCCGCCGCGCTCTTACTCCCGGAAATCGTCTGCCGTCTGCTCCTCATTCGCGGTTACGTAAGCGCCGAGGAAGCAAGGCTGTTTCTCCGTCCCAGGCTCGACCGACTGCACGATCCGGGGCGCTTCCTTTCCATGGACAAGGCTGTGGAGCGTCTCTCGCGCGCCGTGCGTGAAGGGGAGCTTGTGTTCATCCACGGCGATTACGACGTGGATGGCATTTGCTCGACCACGCTGCTGACGCGCGCGATTCGCTCCTTTGGCGGAGAGGCTACTCCCTTCATACCGCGCCGGATCGAGGACGGATACGATCTGGGCGATGCTGGCGTTGACGCCGCGATTGCCGCCGGGGCCAGGGTCGTCGTCACATGTGACTGCGGCACGACCGCCCTCGCGCCGGTGGCGAGGCTGTGCAAGGCGGGGATCGACGTGATCGTTACCGATCATCACCTGCCTGGCGGACCGCTGCCGAGCTGCATCTCGGTTCTCAACCCCAGGCGCCCGGGATGCGATTATCCCGACAAGGATCTCGCCGCCGTAGGAGTCGCGTTCAAACTCGCCCTCGCCCTCGCCCGCGCGCTCGGGAAGAACGAGAACGTCGTGTGGTCAATGCTCGACCTGGTCGCTCTCGCTACGGTAGCCGACGTCGCGCCGTTGCGGGGAGAGAACCGCGTTTTCGTTCGATACGGCCTCAAGATGCTGGCGGAGACGCACAACATCGGATTGCGCGCCTTGATACGGGCCGCCGGCCTCGACGGAAAAGCGCTCACCGCGGGAAGAATCGGATTCATCCTCGCCCCACGCCTCAACGCTGCCGGCAGACTGGGCCACGCCATCCGGGGCGTCGAGCTTCTCATGACCGAGGATGAGCACGAGGCAAATGCAATCGCGCGGGAGCTCGAAGAGCTGAACGGCAAACGCCAGGAGATCGATCGGTGGACGCTCGACCAGGCGCGTGAGCGGGTTCTCCAGCTGGATCTCGACGAAACATTCGGCATCGTGCTGGCAGACGAGAGTTGGCATCCCGGGGTGATAGGGATCGTAGCGTCTCGACTGGTGGAAGAGTTTGGACGGCCGACGGTGCTGATCGCGCTGGCGGGTGAGTTGGGCAAAGGCTCCGGGCGATCCATCTCCAAATTCGATCTGCATGGGGCGTTGGGAAAATGCAGCGATCTGCTGCTGCGCTTCGGCGGGCACCGCGCCGCCGCCGGCGTCACCGTCGCCCGGGACAACGTCGATGCGTTTGCGGCGAGATTCAACGAGGTGGCACGCTCGCTCCTCGCACCGGAAGATCTCGTTCCCGAGATCCGGGTGGATCTGGAGGTCAGCATTGATGGAATGGACGAGAAGCTCGAGTCGCTGTTCCGCCACTTCGAGCCCTTCGGAATCGGAAATCCTACTCCGGTGCTGCTCGCGCGCAACGTGATCATCGCGAGGCCGGCGCGCACTATCGGCCGCGATGGACTCAAGCTCGTACTCGACACCGGCACCGGCTCGCTCGAGGCAATCGGCTGGGGATTCGCGCATCGCGCTGCTGAATTTCAGCCGGGTGGGTGCGTGGACATCGCATTCAGGCTGGAGAAGGACGAGTACCGCGGGGCGAGCCGGCTTCAGGCGAGGATTGCGGACATCCGCCCGTGCGCATAGTTGCCGGCCGCTGGCGGGGCCGCCGCATCAGTGCGCCGCCCGGATTGAAGGTTCGTCCGACGCTTGACCGCGTGCGAGAGGCGTGGATGAGCATTCTCCAGCTCGATCTTCCCGACGCGCGAGTCCTCGATCTCTACGCGGGCTCGGGCGCGCTCGGGCTGGAGGCACTCTCACGCGGCGCGAGCTCCGCAGACTTCGTCGAAAGTGATCCGCGTAGCCTGCGCGCGCTCGATCAGAACATCGAGGCTCTCGATGCCGGAGGCATGGCGACCGTCCACCGGAAAGCGGCGCTCCCTTTCGCGGAGGCCCTCGGCACGCTCGATTACGACGTGGTGTTCGCCGATCCGCCGTACTCGCTCGGAGAAGCGAGAGTACTGGCGAAACGGTGGGCGGACGAACCGTTCAGCCGAGTGTTGAGCGTCGAGCACTCAGCGGAGGATGCCATGCCTCCGGGCGGGACAACGCGCCGTTACGGCTCGACCGCCATCACTTTCTATCGCAGCGAGGGGTGACGTGGTAAACACCGCTATTTATGCCGGCAGCTTCGACCCGATCACGCGCGGACACGAAGATCTCATTCGGAGAAGCTGCGAATTCGTGGATACCCTGGTAGTGGCTGTCGCGACCAATTCCACCAAGCGGCCGCTGTTCACCACTGACGAGCGGCTCGCGCTGATTCGGCTGGCGACGGCGGACAACAAATGCGTGCGGGTGGAGAAGTTCGAAGGGCTGCTTGTGGATTTTGCCAAACAGGTCGGGGCCTCGCTGATCATTCGCGGATTGCGGGCGGTGAGCGACTTCGAGTACGAGTTCCAGATGGCTCTCATGAATCGGCACATGTCGGAGGCTCTCGAGACGGTATTCATGGTTCCATCCGTCGAGACGACGTACATCAGCTCCAGCGTCGTGCGCGAGGTCGCCCAGCACGGGGGAAATCTGACCGGACTCGTTCATCCGGCGGTGGGAGAGGCTCTCGCCCGAAAGTTTGCGACCGGGTGAGCTTCACGGAGCGAATTCGTGCCCGGGCGCGGGAGCTCCAGCGGCGGATCGTATTCCCGGAGGGCGGTGATCCACGTGTGCTCGCTGCCGTCAGGGAAATCGCCTCGACCGGGATGGCCAAGCCGCTGCTGGTGGTCGACGGCTCGCATGCCCCAGGAGCTGCGGACGCTGGAATTGAAACCGTCGTCTGCGCACGCGACGGCGCCTCGCCGCTCGAGCACGCGCATCAACTCGTTGCTACCGGAGCGGCCGATGTCTGCGTGGCCGGTGCGGTTTACACGACAGGCGAAGTCCTGAAAAGCGCTCTGCGCCATATCGGACTCGCGCCGGGCGTCCGCATCGCGTCGAGCGCATTTTACATGGTGCTTCGTCGGGGAGGGGACGTCGCCGACGAGGTCCTTACCTTTACCGACTGCGCGGTCGTTCCGTATCCAGGCGCCGAAGATCTCGCCGAGATCGCACTGGCGGCCGCCGCTGACCGCATCCGTATTGTCGGCGACGAGCCCCGGGTCGCGCTGTTATCCTTCAGCACGCTCGGCAGTGCGAGAGGACCGAGCGTGGACCTGGTGCGGGATGCCCTCGCATTGATAAGGGCGCGTGCGCCCGGCCTGCTGGTGGACGGAGAATTGCAAGGAGATGCGGCGTTGACTCCAGAGGTCGCGGCCCGGAAATCACCGTCCAGTCCGATCGCTGGGAAAGCGAATGTTCTCGTATTTCCGTCGCTCGATGCCGGGAACATCGCGTACAAGCTCGTGCAACGGATTGCCGGAGCGCGGGCCGTCGGTCCGATTCTACAGGGGTTCGCGCATCCGGTGGCTGATCTCTCGCGCGGGGCCGACGCCGAAGACATTATTAACGTGGCCGCTATTGCGGCGTTGCAATCCAAATCGGAGTGATCTGAATGAGTTTCTCGATCAGGAAACAGGGGGAGGTGGCAGTGGTTGATGTCGAAGGTCAGCTTATCGTGGGCAATCGCCAGGAGCTCAAGCAGAAGGTCCTCGACGAGCTGGAGAAGGGAGAGAAGAAATTTCTCATCGACTTCAGCCAGACGGGATACATCGACAGCTCGGGACTGGGCGTCCTCGTCTCACTTTCGAAGAAGATCCGTGAGCAGGGGGGCGAGCTCCGCCTCGCAAATCTCAACGACGATCTCCAGACGCTGTTCGAGCTCACCAAGCTCGACACTCTGTTCCAGATCTCCGACACCCGGGAGCGCGCGCTAGAGAGTTTTTGATGGCCGATCCCCGCGTCGCCTTCGATCTCGAAATACCGAGTGACGTGGAATACATCGAAGGCGTTGTGGAGCTCGCACGGCAGCGCGGCCGCGAGCTCAAGTTCTCCGCCGCCCAATGCTCGCTCAACATCCCTGTCGCCCTGTCGGAAGCGCTCTCCAACGCGATTCTGCGGGGAAACGAGTCGGTCGGCGGCAAGCAGGTCCGCGTGCGCGCGATAGTGACCGATGTGGCGCTCGTTTTCGAGATCGTCGACGAAGGCCCCGGCTTCGATGTCGATGAATGCACGTCAGACTGTACCACCGACGACAACATTACCAAAGAAGGGGGACGCGGCCTCTTCCTCATGCGCCGGCTCGTGGACGAGGTCGAGAGCTTTCGCGATCACGGAAACGTCGTCCGGCTGACGTTGCGTCGCGCGTGAAAGAGCTCGAGGCGGTTCTCGTCGCGTTTCGTGAGGGAACGCATTGCGAGGCCGCTGTGTGGGGCAGCACCGACGGCAGGTCCGCTCCGACAATCATCGCCCGCTCGAGTCCGAAGGCGCAGCTGCCCGACGTCCTGCCGAACGAGCCGGGTCAGTCGGTCCCCGCCAATTTCGGCACGCTGCTCGTTACTCGCGTCCACTCGGCGAAAAAAATCTGGCTCACCATCGGCCCGTGCGATCCCGAATACCGGCCCGAGAATCTTCACGTCAATCTGTTGATGCCCGTGGTCGCGCAATTCATGCAGGCGGCGCTCGAGGTCGAGCACGCGGCGACGGAGCTCGCCGAGAGGTACGAGGAGATAAATCTTCTTTACACGATTGGCGAAATTCTCGGCCGGACGGTCACGCTCGAGGACGCCGCCACCACGATCCTGACCGAGATCTCGGAGACAGTGGGTGCCCGACAGGCATCTATTCTGGTCCACGATGCGCGCACCAACACACTTCGGGCGGTCGCGGCCCTGGGCGTGCCCAAATCACAGATTCCGAACATCAGCGCCGACGACCCGAGCAGCGTGTCCGCGCGTGTGTTTCGCACCCAGCACGCGTTGATCGTAGTGGGAAAGGGAATCACCTTCGGCACCGAATCTCCCTATGGCCGCGGTGAGATGCTTTCGGTGCCCATCATGTGGACGACTCCAAGCGGGGGGATGCCCCTCGGCGTCGTGAATCTTGCCGACCGCCGCTCCCGCCAGCCGTTCACCGCCGGGGATCAGAAGCTCGTCACCGCCATCGCCACCCAGATCGGGACGGCAATTCAGAACGCGAGGCTGGTGAGCGCCTCGCTGGACCAGCAGCGCCTGCTGCAGGAGATGAGCCTCGCGCACGATCTGCAGATGAAGCTGCTGCCCTCGACGGACGTGGTGCTCCCCGAGGCCCAGGTCACCGCGCGCGTCGTTCCCGCCGAGAGCGTCGGCGGCGATTTCTACCAGCTCTTCAAGCTGCGCGAGGGTGCAACGGGAATCATGATCGGCGACGTGTCGGGTCACGGCTATCGTGCCGCGCTCATCATGGCGCTGGCAATGAGCGCATCGGCGATTCACGCGCAAAATATTCTGAACCCCGGCCAGATGCTGGGAGCTCTGCTCAGCTCGCTGCGCGAAGAGCTGGAGTCAACGGAGATGTTCATCTCGCTCTTCTATGGAGTCGTCGATCCTCAGAACGCGAAATTGACCTACGCCAACACCGGTCACCCGCACGCGTTCGTCTTCAGCGAGGAAGGAACCTTTACCCGCCTGTCGGCGGTTAATCCTCCGCTCGGAATGATTGAGGAAGTGCCCACCGCCGCATCGCTCTCCTGGGTGAAAGGGAAGGATCTGCTCGTGCTGTTCACCGACGGAATTAGCGATGCGCGCAATGCCAGCGACGAACGAATGGGCGAGGAGCGAGTGCTCGAGCTCATTCGGGAGAACCGGGACAACGACACCAAGATCATCGTGGACAGGGTCTTCAAAATGTTGGAGGTACACACCCGGGCGGTTCCGAGCAGGGACGATCTCACTCTCGTAGTTCTCAGGAGCTGAAAGTGCCGCGCGCACCGCGAGGGGGAGGTCGCGGGCGCTCCGCGCACCCGCCGGTGCTCAAGCGATACGGGCAGCACTTTTTGTCGGACCCGACAATTCTTTCCGGCATCGTCGATGCGCTCGCGCCCACCCCGTCGGACACCGTCGTCGAGATCGGAGCCGGCCGCGGATCTCTCACCGATATTCTCGTGGAGCGCGCCGGTCGCGTGATCGCGGTAGAGATCGACCACCTGTTGGCGGGCCAACTGCGAGAGAGGTACGCGTCGCGCGCCAACGTCGAGATCGTCGAAGCCGATGTGCTGGAGACGGATCTTGCCGCTCTCGCCGGATCGGACTTTCTGGTCATCGGCAACGTCCCCTACTACATCACGACTCCGATCGTGTTCAAGACCCTGGAGCCCCCCATTCCGCGGCGATCGGTATTTCTGGTCCAGCGGGAGGTTGCCGAGCGGATGACGGCGCACGCCGGCGCGGAGAGTTATGGAGCGCTGACGGTGAACGTGGCCACGGTGGCGCTGGCCGAGATAGTAATGAGCGTATCACGGAAGGCATTCAAGCCGCCACCGAAGGTGGATTCCTCTGTCGTTCGGCTCAGACCACGGGCAGAACCGCTCATCGAAGCTCAGGCGTTACGAGGATTCCGCATCTTCGTCCAGGCCGTCTTCGGCCTGCGCAGAAAACAGATTCAGAGAGTGGTGCGGACGGTGGCTGGTTCGTCCGCCGGAGAATCCACGGCAGTTCTCGATCGCCTTGGCATCGACCCAACTGCGCGGCCGGAGGTACTCACCCCCGAGACCTTCGTGCGACTATTTCGCGAGCTGCGCCCGTCAATCCCCGCGGTTGCTGAGCGCGAATGAAAGCCCTTCCAGCTCCATCGCCATATTGACGGTTCGCACGGTGATGTCCGCCGGCACAGAGAGCTGAATCGGCGCAAAGTTGAGTATGGCCTTGATTCCGGCGCGCACCACCTGCCTGACCACCGCGGGGGTGTTTTCCGGTGGGGTTGCGAGGACCGCGATATCGTAATGGTGCTTCGACGCGTCTTTTTCCAGGTCGGCGATAGAGCGCACCGTGAGGCTTTCCCAACGCTTACCGATCTTTGCCTTATCGACGTCGTATACGCCGGCGACGTGGAACCCGCGCTCCGCGAACCCGCGGTAGCGCGCCAGCGCCGCGCCGATTTTTCCGGCGCCGATGATGCAGACCTTCCACTCTTTTCCGAGGCCGAGGATTTCGCGCAGCTTCTCCGACAACTCGGGCACGGCGTAGCCGAGTCCCCGCTTGCCGAACGATCCGAAGAGCGAAAGGTCCTTCCGAACCTGGGCCGATGTCGTCCCGCCGAGACGCGCCAGCTCGTCACTGGAGATCGTAATAAGACCCTGACGCTCGATACCCTCGAGGAAGCTCAGGTAGAGGGAAAGGCGCCGGACGGTGGATTCCGCGATGCGTTTCAATCAGGCTTGTGAATAAGTTCACAAACTATCTCAAGGCGCTGCCTCCGGCAACAAAGTCGAGCTGTCCGCTTCGACTGATCACTGTAAGGGGGAGGCGAGGGTATCCTCTTCGGCGGCTACGCTCGCTATGGCGGAGCCGAACGACGCTCGCGCCAGCTCCGCTGGCACTCGCCCGTCTCCTTGGTCGCTCGCTTTGGAAAGCCGCCTACGAGGACACCCTCGCCTCCCTTGTACAGTATCGCAACTGCGGCAGCGCAACGCGCTGCATCTCCGTCCGCAGGTCGGACCTTCGACCGCGTGCGTGACCGCGTGCGACACGGCCGGGCCGCACCTACGCACGGGGATGCCGAGCTTCGCTCGGCGCGCTCCCGCGAGGCGCGAACGGGATCGTCACCCGAGCGCTGCACCTCGTTGGGGAGTCGGAGGGGGGCGGGACGCAGCGGCGTCTCGCGTAGCAAGAGACTCGCGCGCTTTGCCCGCGAAGCGGGCAGCGAGGCTCGCAGCGTGTAAGCGAGCAGCCGCGAAGTCCCGCTCCCCTCCGACGCACCGGCGACATGCAAAAAGTCAGGGGAGAAGCCGCACCCTCAGAATCCACGATGGTGAA
>JANMTG010000328.1:0-5558 GCA_031390205.1 Gemmatimonadota bacterium | reverse complement strand
GTATGTCTTCATGTGAAGCGGAATGTATGTAAGAGCCGGCCCCCTTTTCGTTCGAGTAGGGTTCCAAGCGGTTGATAGCCACTAAGTGGTTTAGCGACAGCCTTTTAAGGTATCCGAGCCGGGGGGTAGTGTCAACCACGTCAGAGGTGATTTTCGCTCAGCGACGATGGTAGTGTCACCGAGATGAAACCGCTCGCGTTGTGCGTTTCCCGTTTATCCGTTGTCCGTTTGCGAGTTCACGGTCAAACGCGCCACCCCATCCGAGCGGGCCCCTGAGCGGACCCGCTCCTGGTAAAGGCTACCGCCAGAACGGATCCGCCGCCTTCATTTCCTTGTTCACGTAGCTCATCTTCGGATTGAGGGCGAAGACCTGCGACTGAACGGTCGCGACGCCGTCAGTGATGAGCTTGTTGAGCGCATTCATCTGATCGGGACCCATGGCGCGCGCCATCGCCTCCTCTTCGGACATGCCCTTGTCGAAACTCGAGAGTGATCTCATCGGGAAGAACACGAGAAATGTCCCGCCCGGCATCCCGCTCACGACGCGATAAATCGCCCAGTGCTGGTCGATACCGGCCTTCGTGTACCCGTCGCGGTAGAGCGCGGCGGCCTTCGCGAAGTGTCCCTCGTGCCCAGGCTTCATCGCGAACCTGAGTACCTCGAAGTATCTCATCTTGGGGAGATCGACCCCCGGTTTATAGCTCAGACTCGGGATGTATTGCGCCAGTACTCCGCTCGTGCTCTCAACGAAGTCGGATTCGCCCGCGCTGAGTCGTTTCATGTCCGCGGTCAAAGAGGCATTGGCGTCCATTCCCGCCATATCCTTCTCCATCGCCTCGAACGACGGATAGCCAATCAGGAACCAGGATTCGCTGTTCCCGGAGAGAGCGGTCATGGCGATATAGTTCGTCGCCCAGTTTGCCCTCCCGAACGCGGCGGGCCATCCAGCCTCCCAATCGGTATGCGCGGATCCCTTCCCCGGTTTGACTAGCTCGCGCTGTATCCAGAGCACAGGCGGCGGGTCATTCATTGCCGTCGCCTGTGCGACGAGCGGACCGGCACAAACAACGGTGAGCAATAGCGTGGCGCGAAGCATTCTTCTCATCGTGGAATTCCTCTGTTCTCGTTCGCCAGCGAGGTGGGAAGCGGAGGGTGGTGGTGCCCATCGCTCGGCCAGCGCCAAGCGAAGGTACGGAAACCGAACGAGGGCGCAAGAGCGACATGCCAGACCGGCCCTTTCGACTGTCGGCGAGACTGAGTCAGGGGGCTCGGCTCGTCACTCCAGAGCGACCAGCAGCGTGCCTTTCTCCACTACCGTTCCGGGCGCCACTTCGACGCTCCTCACCGTTCCGGCAGACGTCGCGCGGAGCTCGTTTTCCATCTTCATCGCCTCCATCACGACCACTCCCTGCCCTGCCTCGACTCTGTCCCCCGCCGCCACATTGACGCGGACGATCAGTCCGGGCATCGGGGCGATGATCGGCGCCGGCCCCACGGGGCCAGCGGTAGCGGCAGACAGGTCCCGGATCGCCCGGGTCCTCTCGTCCAGGGCCTCGGTCTCGAACCGATAGCCATCGACCCACAGTGTGTACTTCCCGCGCCCTTGTCTCTTCTCCACCACAACGCGAAAGACCTGTGTGCCGATCCTGACGAGCCTCAGGGGACTTCCTTCGATTTCCGACAGTTCGGCGTTGACGACCTTGTCCTTCTCGTGTTGGACGGCGCCCACATCGAGCGACACTGCGCGACGCTCGTCGTTCAGCTGGACGATGTATTTCACGCCGTCACCATTCCCCTAGACAGCTCACAGACTGTCTCGACGTGCGCGGTCTGCGGAAACATGTCGAACGCGCGCAGCGATTCGACGCGAAAACTCGGCAAGCGGGACAAGTCTCTCGCCAGCGTCGCCGGATTGCAGCTGATGTAGATGATGCATGGCGTAGTCGCTGCGTGCCCCTCGAGCGCCTCAGTGACTCGCGCGTCAACTCCCGCGCGCGGGGGATTGACTATCACTACGTCCGCGGGAAGCAGTGATGGAAGCACGTCTTCGACTCTGCCCTGCACTGCTCGCGACGGAGCGGAGAGCATTCCCGCTGACCACCTGGAGGCGTCGGCGTCGAGCTCGATCGCAGTGACGGCGATCCCCGCCTGAGAGAGAATAGCCGCGGTGTGACCGGCTCCGGCGTACGCGTCCACGACCGACTGAGGATCGTGAGACCTGACGCGCGCGACCACGTGCTCGTGCATCGTCTCCGACATCTCAGCGTTTACCTGGGCGAACGAGGCGCCCGGCGACCGGTCGGCTCTTCGATCGTACACGAGCTTGCGCGGTGCCGGGTCGTCGGGTTCCCACCAGACGGCCGACAAGGACGGGACCGCGGCGGAGAACTGATCTCGAGCCGCCCAGCTACGACCACCCATCATGACGAAGGTGGGCCCGTCGCTCGTGATGCGGATGCTACCGCGCAGCTCGCGCGCGTCGGGAAAATGCGCGCCGGCCTCCATCACCTCGCGCCACGCCGCCACCACCCTTTGATCGGTGACAGGACAATCGGAGAGCGGAAATATCCGAGCCGGATCATCATACGGATGCAATCCCGCAATCCACCCGGCGCCACGGCGGCGTATCGCCAGCGTCAGCTTGGTGCGGTATCGCCACTCCTTTGGGCTGCGCTCGATCGGAGGCGGATCAACGTCGCGCTTGCCGATCCGCCGCAGCGAATCACGCACTATCAGTTGCTTCGCCGCGAGCTGTGACGCGTACCCCATGTGCTGCACCTGACAACCGCCGCAACGATCGCGCGTGTAGTGGGCGCATGGCGGGTCGACGCGCACCGGCGACGGAGTCACCACGCTGCGGAGAGCGCCGCGGGCGAAGTGTCCCCTCCCGGATATCTGCGCGGTCACGATGTCTCCGGGTGCGGTTCGCGGCACGAACACGACGAGTCCATCCGTTCGCCCGACACCATCTCCGCCCGCAGCGATCGAGTCTATCTGGACGCTCACGCTTGGCATCAGTTTCTCAAACCGTCCAGTCGCGCCGCGCGCCTCCAGGATTCCGACCTGGCATCCACATTTTGACCCTGCAACGTTGCGGTCCCTCCGCCGCCCGATCCGGTCCGCGCCGCCCGATCTCGCTCCGCGAGGAGAGCTCCGGCGATGGCGGCGACTCGAAAAATCTCTGGATCCGGCGCACGATCGAGCAGCGAGGCGAGCCGCCGCTCGAGCCACTGTATGTCTATGTCCCCACGGCGGAATTCGTCGTCGTCCATCACGCGAATGTGAAAGTCACGGGATGTCTCGACGCCCTGGACGATCAGCTCCACCAGCGCGCGTCGCATTCGCCGCACGGCTTGCTCGCGGTCAGCGCCCCAGACGATGAGCTTGGCGAGCATTGGATCGTAGTACAGTCCGATCTCGCTTCCCGCTTCGATTCCGCCATCCCAGCGCACTCCAGGCCCGCTCGGAAGATGGAGGTGCGTGATTCTCCCGGTCGATGGAAGAAATCCGTTCGATGCGTCTTCACTCGTAATGCGGCACTCGATTGCCCAGCCGCGCGGCGAGATGTCTTCCTGGCGGAACGGCAGCTTCTCACCCGCGGCGATCCGGAGCTGCCACTGGACCAGATCGATCCCCGTCACAAGCTCGGTCACCGGATGCTCCACCTGCAGCCTCGTGTTCATCTCGAGGAAATAAAAGTTGCCGACCCGGTCGAGGAGAAACTCACACGTGCCTGCGTTCACGTACCCGGCAGCACGAGCGGCGCGGACGGCAGCCTCGCCCATCTTCTTCCTCAGCTCGGGATTCACCGCGACGCTCGGCGACTCCTCGATCATCTTCTGGTGCCGACGCTGTACCGAGCACTCTCGCTCGCCGAGCGAGAGGATCGTGCCGTGAGAGTCGGCGAGTATCTGGATCTCGACGTGTCGGGGAGTGGTGATGACCTTCTCGAGATAGATCGCGTCGTCGCCGAAGGAGCCCTTGGCTTCGCGACGGGCCGCGTCGAGCGCGCCGGCGATCTCTCCGGGGGCGGTGACGACGCGCATGCCCTTGCCACCGCCACCCGCTGCCGCCTTGAGCAGAACCGGGTATCCGAATTTCTCGGCGAGCCGCGCTGCTTCATCGGCGTCGGCCAGCGACTCGGTCGTGCCCGGCACCACCGGAACTCCGGCAGCGACAGCCAGCGTGCGCGCCGCGGTCTTGCTGCCCATGGCGGCAATTGCTTCCGGTGGCGGCCCAATCCATACCAGACCGGAATCGCGCACAGCGCGAGCGAACGATTCGCGTTCCGATAGAAAACCGTAGCCGGGGTGGATCGCTTCGGCATTGGTGGACCGCGCTGCTTCGATGATCCGGTGGGCGCGCAGATAGCTCTCGCCCGACGGTGGAGGCCCGATCAGGACCGCTTCATCGGCCTCGCGCACGTGGGGTGAGCGCGCGTCGGCTTCGCTATACACGGCGACGGTGCGGACGCCGAGCTCGTGACAGGCGCGAATCACCCTGACGGCGATCTCGCCGCGATTCGCTATCAGTACCTTGCTGAACATTTCTGCTTCGTGTGGGGCGCGACAGCGAGCGCCGTCAGAGCGGGATGTTGCCGTGTTTCTTCGGCGGATTCTTGTCGCGCTTGTTCTGCAGGCTCTCGAGCGCGCCGATCAGCGCCGGACGCGTGTCGCGCGGGTCGATGATGTCGTCGAGATAGCCATGAGCCGCGGCGATATAGGGATGCGCGAACTTCTCCCGGTATTCCTCTATTTTCGCCTCCGTTGCGGCACCAGCATCCGCGCTCTCGGATATCTCCTTGCGGAATAGAATCTCCACCGCGCCCTTGGGCCCCATCACGGCGATCTCCGCGGTCGGCCAGGCGACGTTGAAGTCGCCGCGAATGTGCTTCGAGCTCATCACGTCGTACGCGCCGCCGTAAGCTTTGCGCGTGATCACGGTCAGCTTCGGCACCGTCGCCTCGCAATATGCGTAGAGGAGCTTGGCGCCGTGCTTGATGATGCCGCCGTGCTCCTGCGCGACGCCGGGGAGAAAACCGGGCACGTCCTCGAAAGTCACCAGCGGAATGTTGAAGGCATCACAGAAGCGGATGAACCGCGCCGCCTTGAGCGAGGCGCTGATGTCCAGCACTCCGGCCAGCACCG
This sequence comes from Gemmatimonadota bacterium, assembly GCA_031390205.1. Classification (GTDB taxonomy): domain Bacteria; phylum Gemmatimonadota; class Gemmatimonadetes; order Gemmatimonadales; family Gemmatimonadaceae; genus UBA4720. Next base: position 411 of record JANMTG010000328.1, on the reverse strand, counting down.
CCGGCTGATTCGCGACAACGCCGACGCTGAATCCACCCAGGTGCGCGAAGCCGCAGATGATGTTGGCGGCGTAGTCGCGCTGCACTTCATAGAACTCCTGGTCGTCGACGATTCGCCTGATGACCTCGTGCATGTCGTATGGCTTGTTCGCGTTGTCCGGCACCACGTCAAGCAGCGATTCGTCGCGACGGTCGCGCGGGTCAGTGCCCGCGCCGCGCGGTGGATCGCCCAGATTGTTCGACGGGATGAAGCGAAACAGGTCGCGGATATGCTGAAGACACTCGGGCTCCGAATCGCAGGCGAAGTGCGCGACCCCCGATTTCCCGGCGTGGGTGTCGGCACCGCCCAGCTCCTCCATCGTCACATCTTCGTGAGTCACCGTCTTCACCACGTTCGGACCGGTGACGAACA
>JANMTG010000316.1:0-15376 GCA_031390205.1 Gemmatimonadota bacterium | reverse complement strand
AGTGGCTTCGGGAGGTTCGAACCCTCATCGCCGATGGGCTTGCTCTCGAGGCAAGGCTGATCGGCGGGTGCCACTGACCACACGAGGAGCTACGGGGGATCCAAGATTTGAGTGAACAGTTTTGAGTTGTAGTTGCCAGTGGTTTTCAGTGGACGGGGGGTGGCGAAGCCCGCAGCCGCTAGCCGTGAAGGCCGATGGCACCCGGCAGGTAGTCTTCAGTTAAGACCGACAGCTCCTGACAATCCATTCCGCGGGACTCCGCGAGAGCCAAAAACCCGTTCAGATCTCCCAATTCGACAAAACAATTCCCCCGGCAGCCGGTCGCGACTCGGCGAATCCATGGACCGACATGCGAAGGTCCGTCCACCGCACGCGCGCGCCGCGCGCCATGAGCCTCCGGTAAACGTCGCTGTACTGGCCCTGCACGCGAATGGCGATTCGACGGGCGGCGCGTATCCGCGCTTGGGCGCAGAGCTGAGTGACGAGAGTGTCGAAGTCGGCCTCGGTTCGCGCCACCATCTTCAGCACGCGCAGCTCCTCCGCCGCGCGCCCCTCGACCAGTGGCGCCGAATGGCAGATTGCGAATGACCGCACGTCGGCGTCGTTCCGCACCATGATCGTGTCACCGAGCTGGTGTTGCGCGGTGAGAACCATCTCGCGGGTGTAGTCGTATCCCGGAGCCAGCTCGTTCAGCAGCTGCCGGCATTGCCTGAGCGCGAGCTCGCGCTCATGCGGATTCAGCGCCGACAGCGGCGTCGACAAAATCCCCCCGCGCGCCCCCTCCAGCGTCACCGTCAACGTCAGGTGGCCGGGAGTGAATCCCAGCGACGAATAGAACCCCACGTTGTCCATCGTGCGTGGCATCGTCTCGAGACCAATCACCGATGCTCCGCGCTGCTTGAGCCAGTCTATGCCGGCACTGACAATGGCCTTGCCGATTCCCTGCCCCTGATGGTCCGGATGCACCGCCAGCGGCCCCATCCAACCCTCCACGCCAGACTGATGGACCATGTTGAACGCCGCGATGGAGTCGCGCGCCGTCCGCCAGATCATCGCGCCATCCGCGGCGTCGGCGATCGCGAACTTCCAGACGGCCGGATTCAGGTGCGGTACCCGGACGCCGACCATGCCGTCCTTGCGATAGCGCTCGGTGAATGATTCGCTGAAAACGGCGTTGAGCGCGGGGATTTCGCTCAGCGTCGCGCGCTCCGGCCCCTCGGAGATCCAGGCGTGACGCCAGTTGCGGGCGAATGCCATCAGCTCGCCGCCCCCGCGCCAGTGGCCGCCTCGGCGCTCTCGCCGGAACCGGCGGCAGGCTTTACCCGCCGCGGAGGGGTGGCGGCGGCCAATACGGAGGACAGCACTTCCCGGTCTGCCCAGTCGGGCCCGCTTTGCTCGACCACCGAGCATCCACGGTCGGCGTCGTAGCTCACGCTGATCACGCGGTCGAGCCCTTCGCGCACGTGCTCAATGTGAGTGATGAGTATCACCTGCTCGAACCGGTCCTGCAGCCCACGCAGCAGCTCGACGACATTGAAGCGCCTCGCCTCATCGAGCGACCCGAATACCTCGTCGAGTACCAGCAGCGAAAAGCTTTGTCCAGCGCGCTCGGCGATCATCTGCGAAATAGCGAGCCGCAGAACGAGGTTGGCAAGGTCCTCCTCGCCGCCCGAGACGACGGGTTTCGGAATACCGTCCTCGAGAATGACGATGTTGTATTGGTCGTCGAGCTCCAGCTCGGTGTACCGCGCATCGGTCAGCTCGCTGAGGAACGCGCTCGCCATCTCGGAAAGCTCGGGCCTCAGCTGGTAGTTCAGGTCCGTGCGGAGATCTGAAAACGCCCGATCGAGCTCGTCGTGCATGCGGCGGTCGGCCTGCATGACATCGAGCTCCTCCTGCTTCCGCTTCAGGTCTTCCACCGTTTGCTGCGCCGCCTCCAACGCCCTCGTCGCGCTTTTCACCTGCTCCTGGGCGGTCGCTGCCGCGACCCTTGACTCCTGGAGCTCCAGACGCACGCGGTCATAATCACTCTTCAGCTCGTTGAACTCGTTTTCGGCGAAAGACACCTGCGCGCGACGCGTACGGAGCGTGCCGAGGGTTGACTGGACGCGCATCAGCTCCTGCGCGATGCGCGTTTGCTCGAGCCTGATCTGCGGCTCGCGCTCGAGCATTGCCTGGAATCGCGCGGCTTCGGCCTCCATTGGAGTCAGCCGCTCCACTTCGGCGATCACTTCGGCGTGCCGCAGCGGGTCGAAGCCGGGCGGAATGCGGGAGATGTCGCGCTTCATCTGAACCTGGCGCTGCTGTTTCGCGGCGATCTCGCGAACAATGGTGCCAAGCTCCTGCACTGCGAGCTGGACTTTGGCCAGTCTGCGCTCGAGGGTGCCGACCCCCTGCATCATGGCGCGGCGCTTTTCGTCGAGCTCGCGGACATCGTCCGGCATCACTTCCAGCTGCTCGACACGGGCCCGGTAATAGCTTCCGTCCACGTTCACTGTCTCGATGAGCTCGTCGAGGTGCTCGACCACCGTATGGAGACTTCCGCCCAGCGCGCGGCTGCACGTTGGGCACGCTCCGTCCTCGCCCAGCGTTACCACTCGATCGCGCTGCTGCTTGAGCTCCGTGTACTGTTGTCGGAGAGCCTGCCGCTTCGTGTCCGCTTCCTGTTTGTCTCTCACCCATTCTGTCCGCCGGGCCTCGAGCAGGCCCTGTGCGTCTTCCAGCTCGGCGCGCGTCTTTTCCAGCTCGAGGGTGGCCTCCTCCTCAAGCGCAGGCGCCCGCTCGATTTTCGAATGTCGCTCCTCGAATCGCGTGATCTCCTCGCGCAGCGCGTGTTCCGCCTCCAGCAGCGTTTTTCTGCGTCCCTCTTCCCGGTAAAGCGTGTTGAGCGCCTGGAGCTCCACATTCAGCGCGAATAACGGCTCGACGCCGAGGCGAAGGTTGTCCAACTGCAGGTGCGCTGCACGTATGCCCTCCAGCTCCCGAGCGATTCGCTGCGCATCCCGGTTGAGGGCCGCCTCTCTCTCCTCGGCGACCGTGATCTGCGTCAGCAATTGCGCGGATTGCTCGCGCTGCTTCTGCGCCATCTCCCAGCGGGGCTCAATCGCCATGAATTCCCGCTGGCGCACCGCACCTTTGTGAGCCGCCTGGTTTGCTTTCGCCTCGGCCTCTTCCTTCCTGCTCGAGGCCCCGGCCAGTGAGCGCAGCACCGCTTCGGGATCCGGCAGGCCCCGGTGCATCCCCTCTATGGCAGATCTCACTCGATTGCGCTTCTCGCGCGTCAGCTCCTGAGCAATCCGCAGCTTCTCGTAGCCGAGCACACGGGACAGAAACTGACCGCGCCGCAATGGCGTCATCGCCGCCATTACGCTCAGCTCCTTCTGACCCGTGAAATAGGTGTGGAAGAATTCCGAGAGGGACATCCCGAGCCGGCGGTGAAGCAGCTCGGTGACGGCGGAAATCGAGTTCGCGATAGGCTCATCGGCGCCGTCGAGATACACTTCGGCGCTGGTGAGTCCGCGAACGACACGGTATCGGTGCGCGCCGAGCTCGAAGTCAAGCTCGACCTCCACCGTCGCGCGTGCGCCAGCTCCCATGAAGCGAATCGAGTCGCGGTTGCCGCGCACGGCCTGATTGCCGTACAGCGCCCACGCAATGGCCTCGAGAATTGTCGTCTTGCCGGCGCCGTTTGGCCCGATGATTCCGGTCAGCCCGGGACCGAACGCGATCTCTGTCCGCACGTGCTGGCGGAAGTTGCACAGCTTGAGGCCGTGTAGTCTCACGCCACGTCCTCGTCCATCGTTGCGTCCGCGACTGAATCGGCTTCGCGCAGATAGTGCAGCCCGAGCTCGACCAGCGCGGCACGATCGATGTTTTCGGTAAGCACTCGCGTCTGCAGCTTTTCGCGCACCGTATCGGCAAGCGAAGCGCGCCGGCCGGGAGCGGCCTGGCCCGCTGTCGGCCTCATAATCTCCGGCCGCCGGGTGTCGAAATTGAAATGCAGCGCCTTGCGCTTGAACTCACGGATAGCCTTGTGGTCCAGGTCTTTCACAATGTGCCGCGGGACATCGCTGACGACGAGGCGCACGATCTTGTCGTCGATGCCGCCTTCGCAACTTTCCACGGCGTCGCGAATCGCGGCGTCGAGCGCGGTTGGCGACATCCCCGACCCGGAGATGGGGGCGAGGTCCTCCCAGCGGCGTGCGGGCGGTATCGGGTGGAACTTGTGCGTTCCGGTGGCCAGGTCGTGCTCGACAATTCCCTTTCCGCCGTTGCCCGATTCTCGCTCTTCAGCCAGCTCGCCCCATGGATTTGTGCTCGTGTAGTCCAGCGAACCTGAATAGAAGGCGTTGGGCTCAACTGACCTGTAGACGTGATAGTGTCCGAGTGCCACGTAATCCCACAGCTCTGCCCGGAGCTCGCGGCGCGAGATTTTCATCGGTGCGCGGTCGACACGCTCGCCATACCGGGGTATCACGCCCTCAATCTCACCATGCAGCAGCAGCACGTTGTACCTGGCAGCCGGATCCGGTTCAAGTGCTGGAACATTCGGCGTGTCGGGTACGGCGAGAATCGAAACATCCTGCTCGTGGAGAGTGAAGCGCTTCGCCTCGCGTTCGACGACGTTGATACCAATGCGGCTGAACAGTCCGAGAATAGAACCGGTCTCGGCTGTCAGGGGCGTGTCGTGGTTGCCCGCGACCATCACTACCGTAGCGTTCGGGAGCATCTGCACGAGGCGCGAGAACTGGAAGAACGCGTGCAGGATGGCGGCATTGGTGGGCCGAACTGTGTGAAACACATCACCCGCTATCAGCACCAGCTCCGGCCGAAGCTCGATCACCTTGTCAATCACGTTTCGAAGCGAGGTCGCAACATCTGCCTCCCGCTGATTGATCCCGGTGGGAGTCTGCCGCTGGTATTGTCGGAAGCCGAGGTGGATGTCGGCGAGGTGGACCAGCCTCATCGCGCGCGCATCGCCCGGATCCACTGCGTGATATGAGTCCTCACCACCATCGGGCCGCGCTGAGTCTCGCCCTTTTGCGCGGCGAAAGCAGCAACGGTAGACCGCACCTGAATCGTGCTCCGCGAATCGGTAATCCAGCCAAGCCGGCGATCGATTTGAATCGTTCCGGTGAGAGTCCCCGACGTCTCGTACCCGGCACTCTGGGGGAGGGCGGCAGGCAGAGTGACCCGGGAAAGTGAGCCTTTCATCGAGATGAATGCTACGTCGCCGGTCCTGGACAGCGAGTCGAGCTGAAATGTCGCCCGCACCGAGCCCATTGCGCCCGGCTCTCCGCTCAGCGGTATCTGCATCTCCCGTGTCCACTTCTCCCCTACGGCTACTCCGGTACGGGGGAGCATGGCCGGCATTTCGCCGAACAGGTTGCGCAGCTCACTTCGCGGATTGCCGTCGTCGACGACTTCTATGGCTCCGTCGGGGGAAACGCGAATCCACGCGATCTTCGCCTGGAGCGCCCGCCGCTTGAAGTCGGCGAGAGAGGCCGCCGAGGAAGGATTCATGGTCACCGAGTCCGTGATCGTCTGCATCAGCGTCCCTCTCGTAGTCCACTGCCTGGCAATCGCGCGCGTGTAGATGTCGATCGTAGTAGTCATCGACTGCGACGGGTCCGTGCGCGCGCCTGCTGTCGTCCCCGTCATCTCTACCGTCTGTGACAGACGCATCCGGATAGTGTCTCCAATGTGCGGGCGGATCTGGAGAAGGACTGGCTGCGCCGAGAGCGCGCCCGGAATAAGCGCCAGCGCTGCGAAAAAAAACGTGAGCGCCGCTCTAGAACCCATACGGATCGTTCTCGGGAACGGAGCGAATGCTCGCCGCCATGGGGCGCGCCGCTGCCTGAGCCGGAATGATCTTCCGGAACTGCGCCATGAAGTAGCCCTTTACATCGGCGGGGCGCGCCAGAAGCGTCGCGTTCCGCGCACGGAGTACTTCCTGCTCGGTGTAGAGCGCGGTGATATCCTGCACCCAGGGCAGCGTGACGGACGGATCGAGCGGCCGGAGGGAGCGCAGCACGGCGGACTCGATCGAAACGTCGCTGTTCTGCGGGTATCGCTCAGACCCTTCGCGCCCCTGCATCACAGAGGGACGCGGGAAGCGCACGAAGATCGGCTGCGTAAAATGCGGATGACGAACCATGAGCTGCCCCTTCTCCAGCGTCGCGAGCTTGGTCCTGGTTGCCGGGCTCAGCACCGAGTATCCGGGCGTCGATAGCTCGTCAGGATCCATCCTTCCGAACAACGCCGTACCCGAATTCCCGACCACCCGCCGGTGCACCTGCGAGCGGAATTGCTGCGCCCCGAACAACACCAGACCGAGGTACCTCCCTCGCTCGGCGATATCCAGCAGCATTTTCCGGACGTAGGTGTCGGCTCCATCACCGGGTGCGTACTTGTTCAGCTCGTCGACGAAGACGATCAGGTGCTTGACGCCCAGGTCCCGCCGCTCCAGGTGCTCGCGGAGCTTGGACACGATGCGGGCGAAGATGAGGTCCTGCGCATCTTCCTCGAGGTTGGCGACATCCACAACGTACACCGTGCGGTCGCCAAAGCTCCCGAACGGCAGGTCGCTGACGGCACCGGAATCGGTAACGAGCCCGGCGCACCGTGTCGAGATATTCGACAGGCGATTGCGAACCTTCCGAATCGTCGCGACGTGGTGCGTGCGCCAGCTATCGCCGTCCTTTCTCTCCATTCCCTGCAGCACATCCCGGAACCAGGCGTCGAGATCCGCGAACGACTGTACCGTGTGCTTCTTCTGGAGAATGGGATCGGAGAACTCCTTGTCGACGATGTTCTCCTTGATGAAGTCGATCAGGGCGTCAGCTTTGGCATCGATGTCATCCTTGTTGAGCAGCACTTCAGCGAACTGAAGCACCTCGCGCAGTCCCCAGCTTAGGGGAGTGACGTTGTCGAGAAGCGCTTCGTTGTTGCGGAAGGTGTTGAGGGCAAGGCCTTTCGCCGTGTACGGAGCGAAATACTCGACGCGCTCGAATGGCTTCGGCTCGACGCCTAGCTTCTCGTAGAGAAGCTCGTCCGACTGCTCGATCCTGCCCGGCTGGTCGAGGTAGCAAAGGTCCGGCCCTTTCACGTTGAAGCAGACCGCGGCGATCGACCCCTTCTCTTCCGGGAAATGTTTGAACACGGACGCCAGGAGCCACTCCACCGCGCTCGTCTTGGTGGCGAGGCCCGAGACGCCCGTGATGTTCAGGTGCGCAGCCTCGGGACCGAGCAGGAAATCAGCGTCGAGGTAGATGACGGCATCCGTCCCACCGGCGCGGTAGACGCCAATGGGAATGCCGGTGTCGGCCCCTTCGCGGAGGTAGCCGTCCATCCGCAGGGCAACCTGTACATCCTCTTCCTCGGCGAGGAAAACCTGGCCCATCGGCACCGGCTGAAGCGGCTCTTCCGGGATCTGTCGCAGCACCGCCGCGGTGTAAAGTCGAATCTCCGCCCTTTCCGTCGATGCGAAGCCGGCCTGAGCCGGGGACCCGTCGTGGCCCATCACGTCGTGCAGCGGCGACTGGAGGTCGGTGTAGCTGAATCCCTCGACGATTATGCCGTAGATGTGCGGTATCTGCCCATCGACCGGCTGCGCGCCGTCCACCCGCACGATCGTTCCGATTCCGACCGGAGAGTCGATCGCCGTCCAGAAGTGGAATTCATGCGGAGTGTTGGGCTTCCGCTCGGTGGCGACGACGCGTCCGAGCGCTTCGAGGGAGCTCACGATATCGCCCTCAGGAATTCTTCGCAGTCGCGCACACCGTACGCCATCTTGTCCCAGCGACCATCGGGGAGGGAGAGGGGCGACATCTCCCGCATCACCCACCGCGAAATTTCTTCCGCCCGCTCCACCGGCCGGTTGCACTCGGAAATCTCGACTCGTACCAATCCCCACATCGCATCGTGGCCTGTCGCATCCCGAACGCGCAGGTACCAGCTGATGACGGAGCTGCGGGAGCGCGGTGAAACCCGAAATACGGAGGAACGCTCGCCTTCCGCGAGGCCGAACACAGTTCTGAGGTCGTCCCCCTCCACGAACAGCGTGCGGTGACTCTTTACCACGCCAACCGCGCACGACGAGGAAGCGACGCGTGGGTTCCCGCTGATTCCGCCGTCAATAAAGAGCGGACCTTCGCCGAGCGCGCACCAGGCTTCGGCAAGCTGGTGCTCGAGCTGCTCGCGCATGTCGTCCACCGCGCGCATCGCGCGCTCGAGTAATGCAGTCGGATGCAGGCTCGGGAACGAGCCAGCCTGGTCGGCCCTGGATGTATCGACGATATCCAGCGGCGATACCGCCACCCGCGACGTGACCTCTTGGAGAGCGGGTAGATATCGGAGAGGAAGAAAGAATTTGCGCTGTACGCGCGGTGGCTGGTGCCTCCACGTCACCATGCGCCGATTGACCCGGACGCGGATCGCGGCCGAGGCGGTGCCGTAGACGACGGGAATGCCGTCATGATGCCCCATTATCTGTACTCTCTGGGTGCCGTCGAGGAATGCGCCGAACCCGGACGAAGTGTGCGCCTCGGCATCCGGAACCCTGCTTGCGCGGAAAGAGCTGCCTTCGACCAGTTGGGCGGCTCGCAGAACCGGAGGGTCGGCGGCGGCCGGCAGCTCGAGGGAGGCGGGGCCGTCGATCGCACTTACTCCCGGCAGGCGCTGCATCAGCATCCGGAGCGCGGCCTGGCTCGCCGCGTCGCGGCCCGCGTTACTCACCAGCATTCGCGTTCTACTCCAGGCCGATGTCCCAGGCCTGCTCGAGATCTTTCTTCGAGTAGGCGCGGAAGGCGGTCAGAGTGTGGGTGGACCGGATGCCGGGGACCACGGTGATCTCCTCCGTTACGATTCGGGCGATCGCCTCATGCTCCGACACTTCGACCATGGCCACGAGATCCCATTCACCCGACACCGAGTAGACCTGCGACACGCCGTCGATCCCCGCCAGCTTGGTCGCGCACTCGGCGATTCGCTGCGGCTCGGCCTTGATAAGTACTATGGCGGTAATCATGTGTTGAGGCGGTAGGAGAGAGAGATCAGCGGGCTGTGTTCGCCGTTCTGCGCGCGCGGCGCCCGCGAGCCGATTCTGCTATACTTGTCTGCTACCCTTGAGTGTCGGAGGCGTCGCCGCGCGGGCGACGAGATCTATAACATTACCGGCGTGGCGCAGGCGGCGCCACGGTGCGGATTTGAGGAGCGGGATGCTGGAATCGGAGGAGGCGGGAGAGCGGCCGGCAACCCAGGCCGGGCGCGGTCAGAATCTGGTTTACACCCTTCCGCATACGACCGAGTCGATTGCGGAATTTCTCACTCCGGTCCTTTCCCGGGTGGATCCAGCGGCCGGCGGTACGCAGGTGGTGGTGGTCACACGTGCTGCTGAGACGGCGCTCGCGGTCTCTGAAACAATGATGGAGTTGGCCGGAGCGGCCGGAATCGAGGTACTCCCCGTTACCGGCGCCGCCCGCGTCGGTCGGATCTTCAGGAGTCGGGCAGTTCTCGCCGTGGCTGGATCGCCCGAGGAGCTGGGCGCGCTCGTCCGCGCATCAGTCCTCAAGCTGGATACCGTTCGGACCGTCGTCATTGCATGGGCGGACGACATTCTCGAAAACGGTCCCGAAACGCTTGCCGCGCTCGAGGCCCTTCTGGCAGAGCTGGGTGAAGCCACCCGCGTGATCGTCGCCCGAAAGCTCACACCGGCTGTCGAGAATCTGGTGGAGCGATACGCCAGGCGCGCGCGGCGGGTTGCCCCCGCGGAAGTTGAAGTGCCTCAGGCTCCCGCGGATTATCAGCTCCCTCACATCAAGTACGTCACTATCGGCGGGAACGCCCGCGCCGCGTCCCTAAGGCGATTGCTCGACGACATGGATCCGCCTTCGGCTACGATCGTCGTTCGCGGCGGGGGGGCTGTCGCTCAGGTCCGCCATACCCTGCGCACGCTCGGGTATAGCTACAACGACGACCCAATACACGTCACCGAAGGCGAGGTGAAGGGAGATACTCACGCGGTGATTTTCTACCAGCCCCCTGTTACCACTGCGGAGCTGCAGCGGGCGGCGCTGGGGAAACCCGCGGAAGTAGTCGTTCTCGCCCAGCCGGCCGAGGTTGCGCCCTTGCGTGAGCTCGCGGGCGGAAGATTGGTACCCATCAATCTCCAGGGCGCGGAGCGCCGCGCTCGAGATCGTGAAGAAGCGGTGCGGGAGGAGTTGCGCGCGGCGTTGAAACGAGGAGTGCCGTCGCGAGAGATCATTTTGCTCGAGCCCTTGCTCGAGGAGTTCGACGCAGTGGAGATCGCCGCTGGCGCTCTCCAGCTGCTCGATCGAGAGAGATCGCAGCGACGACAGGCAGCTGAGGCTTCCGCCTCGAGACCGAACGCGAACCCCGAGGCGCATCGTGCACCAACAGGTGCCAGTGGAAGTGGCGAGATGACCCGCCTCTTCATGACGGTCGGAACGCGTGACGGCGTGAAAACCGGCGATCTGGTGGGCGCCATCGCGGGTGAAGGGGGAATTCCGGGTGACCACGTGGGAAAAATCGAGCTGCGTGAGAGTCATTCACTCGTTGAGGTAGCGGCCGGAGATGCGGCATCGGTCATCGCTCGCGTGAACGGCGCCACTATTCGCGGACGCCAGGTGGTGGTACGGGCGGAGCGGGATCGCGAGGAACGGCAGAGGGCGAGTAGCGGACACGCGGCGCGACCAGACCGTGGCGGAGGACGCGATCGCGGTCGCCCACCCAGGGGTCGCGACCGCTCGTGAGCGGTCCGTTCCACCACGCCGGCGGATGGATCGAAGTCATCGCCGGGGTCATGTTCAGCGGAAAAAGCGAAGAGCTCATTCGGCGCGTGAGGCGCTCGATGATAGCCCGCAAGCGCGTTCAGGTCTTCAAGTCTCACCTCGATTCCCGCTATGCCGGTATTTACTCGGTATCGAGCCACGACGGCCGCGCCGTCGAGGCGATTCCGGCTGATTCCGCGGCGCAGATAGCCCAGCAGATCGATCCCATGGCGAACGTCATCGCCATCGACGAGGCGCAGTTCCTGGACAGCGGAATCCTCCCGCTGGTGAGCTCGCTTGCCAGCCGAGGCCGGAGGGTGATCGTGGCGGGAACGGACACCGATTTTCGCGGCGAGCCCTTCGGAGCCATGCCAGCGCTCATGGCTATTGCGGAGGTCGTCGACAAGCTGCACGCGATTTGCGTGCTATGCGGGGGCCCCGCCAGCCGCAATCAAAGGCTGATCGGGGGAAACCCCGCGCCCTACAACTCGCCACAGATCATGGTGGGCGGAACGGAAACGTATGAGGCGCGCTGCCGGATGTGCCACGCTGTCCCCGCACGCGACGCGTTGCAGGTTCCGCTTCTGTAAGAAGCACACGGTGGGGGAAGCAGCAAGCAGCCGTTTACGCGTGACAGGTGTAACAAAACGTTCTATCTTGCCGGCGTGTCCGGATTCGCGGCTACTGTGGGCTTACTTCAATCCCCGACAGATGATTCTCATCGGACTGACCGGAAATATCGCCAGCGGAAAATCCGAAGTAGCGAGGATGCTGGCAGATCGAGGCGCTACGCTGATTGACGCCGATGTGCTCGCGCGTGAAGCGGTAGAGCCCGACACCCAGGCGCTCAAGGACATCGTGAAGCGGTGGGGGAGCGATGTGCTCGCGCACGACGGTAGTCTCAACCGCAGAGCGCTGAGGCAGCTGGTTTTCGCCGATCAGGCTGAGCTCGATGCGCTGAACCGGATCGTTCATCCAGGGGTCACACGGTTGAGAGACCGCGAGGTAGCGGCGGCGAAGGCGCGGGGCGATGCACTAGTGGTGTGCGTCATTCCCCTGCTCTTCGAGCGGAATCTCGTCGACGAATTCGATGCGATCGTGCTCGTCGATGCGCCCCGGCCGCTCAGGCTCGAGCGCCTGGTGACGACCCGCGGTCTCGAGGAGACCGACGCGATGAACATGATCGCCGCGCAGATGCCGGCCGAGCTCAAGCGGGCGCGGGCGGACTACGTCATAGAGAGCACCGGATCGCTCGAAAATCTCGAGCGCGATGTCGACGCGCTCTGGAGCTCCCTTCACCGAGATGCTGTAGGCTCGGAGAGCGCCGCGCGAGTTTCTTGACAGCTTTCCGGGGCGCGGATAGACTTCGCGCCCTGTTGCATCGCGTGTCCCTCTCGTCGGAGCAAGTGTGGCAAATATTCCCGCTGATCTCTCGTATACCGAAGAGCACGAGTACGTCCGCAAAGCGAAGGACGGCACCGTGGAGATCGGGATCACCGACTACGCGCAGGGCGAGCTGGGCGACGTCGTTTACATCGAGCTGCCGAAAGTCGGGGCGAAGTTCTCGAAGCACGACGTGTTCGGAACGATCGAGGCTGTGAAGGCCGTCTCGGAGCTTTTCGCGCCGATCTCGGGAGAAGTCTTGGCGATCAATGGGCGGCTCGACAAGGAGCCGGCGCTCGTAAACAGCGATCCCTATGGGGCGGGCTGGATGATCAAGGTGCGCCCGGACAATCTGTCAGAGATGGACAAGCTCATGAGCTCGGACGCGTACGGGAAGCAGGTGGGGCAGTAGTTCCACGGTAGTAGCGGTCTGCTAGCGCCGCCCCGGAATTACGATCCAGCCGACCAAAGCCAGATGGCCGACAAACATTTACGGTTGCGTCCGCGGCAGCGTGTAGTCGAGCGTGTACGAGTGTTTTCCGCCCGAGACCGAAGTTGTCGAGCGCGCTGTTCCCGGACCGGACGTGCAGGCAGCGAAGAATACGGCGGCAACAACACCGCGAGAAAAAACCGGCTTTACCATTGGATCTGTGGGGAACGATAGTAATTGATCCCGAGAAAGTGCCACCGCGCCGCGTGGGTCGCGAGTCGCGACCGGAAGTCTTCCCATCGGCGTGCTGCCTGTGGTGACCATCCCACTTCGGCGATCGCCGGAAGCCGAGGTACCGCCATGTACTGCACAGCAGTGATGTTCCGCAGCGTCTCGCTCCAGATTGGCGCTTCCACACCCAGAATATCGCGCTCGCTGACCCCGCTCATGTAAGTCGCCGGATCCCACTCGTACGCGTCCCGCACCTCGATATAGCCTGCCCAGGTCAGCCCGAGCTCCGTGCCCGTTGTGTATTTCATGTCGAGGTAGACTTTCTTCGCCGGCGATAGTACGAGCTTGGCGCCGTACTTGAGGGCCGCGGTGACTGAGTCGCTTTTCCACTGCTGCGCCACAGTCGTTGGGGCGAGCCGCGCTTTCGTGATTTCTTCCCAGCCGATCATCTTCTTGCCGTACCGGTGCACTATCGTCTGCACGCGCTCGATGAAACGCGCGTACTGTTCGTGCGTGAGTGCCTCGACCTCGTCACCACCAACGTGGAAGTATGGTCCGGGCGTTATCGCCGCGATCTCGCGGACGACATCATCCACGAGCGCATAGGTCTCTTCCTTGTCCACACAGAACGTGCTCCACCCGACCTCGGTCTCCGTGTAGAGCGCAGGCGGACGGGTGCCACAGCTCAGCTCTGGATAACCGGCGAGCGCGGCATTGCTGTGGCCCGGCATGTCGATCTCGGGTACAACGGTGATGTAGCGCTCTTGCGCATAACGCACGATGTCCTGGTAGTCCTGCTGGGTATAAAACCCGCCGGGTCCGCCCCCGACCTGCGTGCTCGCGCCTACACTCGTGAGCGGTGGGCGCGATTTGATCTCAATGCGCCAGCCCTGATCGTCGGAAAGGTGCAGGTGCAGCACGTTCAGCTTGTACAGAGCGAGGAGATCGATGTACTGCTTCACCTCGCTGACGCTGAAAAAATGACGCGCCACATCCAGCATCGCGCCGCGCCAGGCGAAGCGCGGGCGGTCGACGATTGTCAGCGACGGAATGCTCCAGACGCTTCGAGCAACACCCATCTCCGACTCGATCTCGGGCGGAAGCAGCTGTCTCACTGTCTGGAGTCCCCGAAAGAGTCCCGCCGGGCGGTTCGCGGTGAGACGCATGCCGCTGCTGGTGACGACGAGCTCGTAACCCTCCTCGCCCAGGGCCCCACGCTCGGCTCCGATGCTCAGGCGAATACTGCCTGCTGCCGTGTCGCTTCCGGCAGCAACGATGGTAACCGGGAAGCCGGTAGGCGGGCGGAAGAGCGCGGCGAACGATTCGGCAACCGCTCGTGCTTCAGGATTGTCGTCGACTGAGATAACGGTCGCTCTCGTCAATTCGAACGGCGCGCCGGCTCCAAGGACAAGCGACGCGGGCACAGGCACTATTCGCGGGCCACTTACAATCGGCTGAGGCAAGGTCGGCTTCGTAAGGGGGGTGCTTTGACAACCCGTTCCGACGATTGTGGCGGAGAGGACGAATGCGAGCGCCGCATTCCTCTCCCCTGAGCATCGCTTCTTTGACATGATTGCACCTCCGGACCTGCCGGTTAGCCCTCTGCCTCCGCCTCGGCGTAGGAATCCGTCGGCAAACACGAGCACACCAGATTCCTGTCTCCGTACGCGCTTTCCACCCGCGCCACCGCCGGCCAGAACTTGAATTCCCTGCTCCACGGCGCGGGGAATGCCGCCCGCTCCCTGCTATACGAGTGAGTCCAGACCGTTGACGTCACCCGGCCCAGCGGGTGCGGCGCGTGCTTGAGGACGTTGTCAGCTCGGTCGGCCTCGCCTGCTTCGATCTCCCTGATCTCTTCCCGAATCGAGATCATCGCGTCGCAGAACCGGTCGAGCTCCTCCTTCGGCTCACTTTCAGTGGGCTCGATCATGAGTGTGCCCGGCACCGGAAACGACACCGTCGGCGCATGGAATCCATAATCCATCAGCCGCTTGGCGATGTCCTCCACCTCGATACCGCTCGACTGCTTTACCACCCGCGTATCGACGATGCATTCGTGCGCCACCGTCCCGTGCGCTCCCTTGTAAAGCACCGGAAAATGCGGCTCCAGCCGCTTCGCGACGTAATTGGCGTTGAGGATCGCGACCCTCGTCGCGTATTCCAGGCCCTCGCTACCCATCAGCCGGATGTACGCGTGCGAAATGGGCAGAATGCTGGCACTTCCCCACGGCGCCGCTGAAACCGGACCTACCGCTTCCCTGTCCTGCTGAGGAATGACGGGGTGTCCGGGTAGAAACGGCACGAGGTGCTTCGCCACTCCGATCGGCCCCATCCCCGGCCCACCGCCGCCGTGCGGAATGCAGAATGTCTTGTGAAGGTTGAGATGACACACGTCGGCGCCGATATCGCCCGGCCGGCAGAGACCAACCATCGCGTTCATGTTGGCGCCATCCATATAGACCTGCCCGCCGTTCCTGTGCACGATCTCGCAGATCTCGGCGATCGTTTCCTCGAACACGCCGTGGGTGGACGGATAAGTCAC
>JANMTG010000276.1:0-9038 GCA_031390205.1 Gemmatimonadota bacterium | reverse complement strand
GGCGACGCCGAACTTCGCGCACTCTTCGCGACCGAGTGCGCGCAGCTCCGGGGAGCGGACACCTTGGTGGCCCAGGTATCCGTTGATGCCTCTCGTTTCCCAGTTCCGGGGATCGCCGGAATCGACCACCACCACCGTGTGGAGATAGCGCGCCAGCCAGAGCGCCGCCGCCAGACCCGCAGGTCCGCCCCCTACTACTGCTATGTCGTAACGTTCCGTTGTCATGACCCCGCCGGGTGCAAGTTCAATTCCTTGCACAGCTCACCGCAAGGCGGGAGTGGCTACCCTAGAATCCGGTCGTGAGCGAGAGCCTGACAGCGCGTGGAGATCCGGGCGTGATGTTGTTGTTGTTGTGCGCCAGCGGATAGTACTTCTCGTTGAACAGGTTCTCGAGATTCATCTGCGCACGCAGGTGCGAGCCGAGCCTGAAGAAGATGGCCGCATCTGCACGCGTGAACGCCGGCAGCACGACCGCGTTGTCGATCGTTGCATACATGTCGGTTTGGTGCACTAGCCCAAGGCCGAAACCGAGTCTGGATGCGATCTGATATTTGTTCCAGAGTGAGAAGGTGCTGCCGGGTACCAGCGGCACGGTGGCCCCTGCCGGCGCCGCGGCGGTGGTACTTGTGATCGAAGCCTTACTTCTCGCGAATCCCCCCGCGATTTCCCAGGCAGGTGTGAGGCTTCCGGTTACGCCAAGCTCGTAACCGGTGCTGCGCTGACTGCCGGTCTGGACCGTTTGCGCCGGATTGTTTGGTGAGGGCGCTCTGGTGTTGGTGCGATCGAGTCGGTAGGCGGCCGTCGTGACAGAAACCCGATCGGCCACATCCCACTTGGCGCCCACCTCGAGGTTTTTGAACCGCTCGGGCTCGAGTGCCCTCGTCACGTCGGTGAGCGAGGAGAACTGGTCACCCGCGCTGGGCAGATACGACACGCTGTAGCTCGCATAAAGTGATGTCGGCGCCGTCGGCTTCACGACCAGTCCCACCCTCGGCGAGAGCATGCCATCAGTGCGGCGCAGCGTCGAATCGGTGCGGTTGTTGTGGTAGCGGATACCGAACTTCTCATAACGGACGCCGGCGACGAGCTGGAGGTGCTCGGCGATCGCCATCTGATCCTGCGCGTAGATGGACCGCACGGAATTCGTCACGTGATTGTCGGCGTCGGTCGCGTTCTGACGGAAGGTGACCGGCATGGAGCTGGTCGGGCTCGACACGGGAACCGAGGCCGATGTCGCGGTACCGTTGAAGAAGCCGGTCTCGCGGAAGTTGTCGGTGACCTGACGTCCCAGTTCCGCACCGAGGAGAAGCGTGTGCCTCACGGAGCCCATTCGCGCGGAGTGGGTGAGGTCCGTCTGGCTGATGAGATTCCGGCGTTCGTGCGAGCTGTTGTAGGCGGAAAGGCTAACCTCCGCGCCGTCGGCCCTGACCGCGCCGGGGAAGACATTCTGGTAGAACTTGTCGTAGGAGGTGAGCCGGGTGCTGTTGCGCAAGCTGAAGCCGCCACGCGCCCGGTGCGCCAGTGTTGCCACGGATGAATGCACACGCGCATCGGAATAGCTAAGCGCCGGATTCCCGAAGAACGTCGCGACATCCGTCTGGAAAGGTCGCCCAGCGAAAGACGGTATCCCGCGGTCCGCCGTCCGCTTGTCGATGAAGTGCTCGTAGCCGAGTGTAGCCCTGGTCTTCTCCGATCCGGAAAGGAACGTCATCGTGGGGTGAATGCCCTGTCGCTCGAGGCTCACGCCATCGCGGAACAGATCCGAGTTCTCGTACATCGCGTTCAAACGTCCCGCCAGCCGGTCCGAGAGGCCCTGGCCCGCATCGACGGTCGTACGCCTGTTGTGGTATGAGCCGCCCTGAAGCATGAGCTCGCGCACGGGGATCCAGTCTGCCTCTTTCATGGCGCGGTTGACGACACCACCTCCACCTCCGCGCCCGAAAATCATCGCGTTGGAGCCTTTCAGCGCTTCGACCCGCTCGACGTTATACAGATCGCGAAAATACTGGGCGTCGTCTCGCACGCCATCGATGAAGAAATCGGCGGTCGTCGAGTTTCCACGGATCGAAGGCTGGTCGCGATTGCCTTCTCCCTGTCCCATGGTGATGCCAGGGATGTAGCGGACGACGTCGGCCATGCTCTGCATCGACTGATCGGCGATGAGGGCACGATTGATCACCGTGACTGCCTGCGGAACGTCACGAAGGAGCAGCGACGTCTTTGTCGCCGTCGAGATCTCGCGGGGAGCGTAGCCGCCGCGCTGATCTCTCTTGCCCGTTACCCTTACCGGAGCGAGTACCGGGGTCGACGGAGCAACATCTCCGGTGTCAGGGATTCCCGTGGGGACAACGGTGCTGTCGACTGGTGCCGGGCTGGTCACGGTGTCGGCCGGTGCGACCGGCGGAACCTGCGCGCTGGCGCGGGTGGTCAGCACGAGCGAAAGAACAGCGGTTACAATAAGTTGGGAAGCGAGGCGCATCATTCGGGTACCGAACGGTAGGGTCGGTTATTTTGCAGTGGTAATGGCAAAACCTAGCCACGGTCATCAATCCAGACAAGTCAAGTCGGGATTACTTTTTTTTCTCGTCTCGATCCCAGTCTTTTTTTTCTCTCTATTCCCATGAAAATCGCAGTCGTCGATCCAGCCAGCGGTATCGCCGGAGACATGTTCCTCGGCGCGTTGGTCGATGTCGGCCTCGAGAGGAATTGGCTTGAGCGGCTTCCCGAAGCACTGGGACTGAAGGGAGTCGGCGTCCGAATCGCCGATGTAAAGCGCGCGGGGGTGCATTGCGTCAAGGTGGATTTCGACATCCCGCCGCAGCCACACGGCCGTCCCGTCTCCGAGATACACACGCTGATCGATGCCGCTCGGGTACCGGACCGGGTCGCGAAGAGATCTCACGCCGCATTTGAAGCGATCGCGACCATAGAGAGCGCGATCCACGGCGTATCGCCCGACGCTCTCCATCTCCACGAGGTCGGCGCCATCGACGCGATACTCGACATCGTTGGATCGATCTGGGGTATCGAGCTCCTTGGCATCGAGGCCGTGTTCAACACGCGAGTCTCGCTCGGAGATGGCACCGTGAAAACGGCGCACGGGCTGTTGCCGGTTCCGGCGCCCGCGACCTTGCGGCTGCTAGAAGGGTTCACGGTGATGCATGGCCCGAGTGGATCGGGCGAGATCACGACTCCGACCGGGGCGGCCCTTCTCAAAGTCCTCTCCAACGGCCCGCCTCCCATCGAGTACAGCCCGGGGCGCAGCGGATACGGAGCCGGCACTCGCGACATCAAGGGCCAGCTCAATGCAGTCCGAATAATTCTCGGAGAGTCAAGCGTTGCGCACCGCGAATACGGTGCGCACCACCACCATCCGCAAAGCGAGCATCTGCATGTTCTCAGCGCGGACATCGACGACATGTCGCCGGAGGAGCTGGCTGGCGCGGCGGAAACGCTGCGCGCACAGGGCGCGCTCGATGTGGTGCTGCTCAATACCACCATGAAGAAGGGCCGGGCCGGAACACGAGTCGAGGCGCTGGTGAGAACCGCGGACGTTGCCAGGCTGGAGGAAAAAATTCTGCTCCAGTTCACCACGCTGGGCGTGAAGCGCCTCGACGTGGTGCGCACCGCTCTCGCCCGCGAATCAAAGGTGGTCAGCCTCGGCGGCCACGAGATCCGGGTAAAGGTCTCGACCCTTCCCGACGGAACCCTGCGGGCGAAGGCGGAGTTCGATGATCTGAACCGCGTGGCCCAGGAGACGATGCGTCCAATCGCCGAGATCCGCAGCGAGATCATGAATTCTCTCTCGGAGCAGAGCGGAAACGAGGCGGTGAAGCGTGGGTGACCTCGACCCCGAACAGCGGCTGCTCCAGGCGATCAGATCGGCGGTTGGGGATCGCATAGCATACGTCTGCTTCTCCGGCGGCATAGACTCCACGGTGGTTCTCGCCGGTTGCGTCCGAGCCGGCGTCGCCACCGTCGCGCTGCTCGGCGTCAGCGACTCTCTCCCGGCCGCTGAGCGCGAGGACGCGCACAGAATCGCGTTGGAGCTCGGGGCGCGGGTGGAAGAAGTGCGCACCAACGAGATGGAGAGCGAGGCGTATAGGGAGAACAGCGGGGACCGGTGCTATCACTGCAAGACCGCGCTCTACGAAACGGTGCAGTCCCTCGCCGAGGACCGACAGGAAAGTGGCGTGATTCTCGTCGGCACGCAGCTCGACGACCTCGGTGATCATCGCCCCGGGCTGCGAGCGGCTGCCGAGCGCGGCGTGGTGGCGCCGCTGTTGGATGCGGGCCTGGACAAGGCGGCGGTGCGCTCGCTGGCGCGCAAGTGGAACCTCTCCAACTCCGAGAAGCCCGCCGCACCGTGCCTGGCTAGCAGAGTTCCGGTAGGAACGGCAGTAACACCCGAGCGTCTCGCCCAGATCGAAGCGGTCGAGGCGTTCCTGCGCGCGCGCGGACTGTGGCCGGCGAGAGCGCGCTGGCATGGCACGATCGTGCGGCTGGAGCTTCCCCCGGAATTGTTTCCGTTGGCCGTCGAGGAGCCGTTGAGATCCGATCTGCGGCGGGTGTGCCGCAAGGCGGGATTCACATTTGTCGCGCTCGACCTCGCGGGTCTGCAGAGCGGGAGTCTGTCACTTCCTCTGCTCGCGTCGTGACGGACATTCGCTGGGACCGGGACCGCGAAGCGCGCACCGGAATACCCGAGGTAGTGTTCGGGCCGGGGAAAACTAGCGCGCACCTCCGTCAGCTTTTTCATGAAGAGGACGAGCTCCGCATTGCCTCGCGGCTCAGTGACGAGCAGATGCAGGTGCTGGCCGGGCTGGCGACTGTCTATCCGGAGGCACGGATTGCCGTTCGGAATCCGCGCCCGCCGCGGAACATACCGCCCGTCCCCGTGCTCACGGCCGGAACCGCCGACATTCCGGTCGCGCTCGAGGCAGCGACGATCCTCAACGCCATGGGAGTGCCGACGACCACGCATTTCGACGTCGGCGTCGCGGGAATCCACCGGCTTCAGGCGGTTCTCCCGGAGCTCGAGTCGGCGCGCGTCTGCATCGTCGTGGCCGGAATGGACGGCGCGCTCCCCGCTGTCGTTGCAGGTCTGCTGCGCGCTCCGGTGATCGGTGTTCCGACGTCGGTCGGCACCGGCGTCGCCCAGGGCGGGACGGTTGCTCTCCATACGATGCTCGCGAGCTGCAGCCCGGGATTGGCGGTGGTCAACATCGACAGCGGGTTCGGGGCCGCGTGCCTCGCGCTCAAGATCCTAGGCAGCGGATCTCCTGACTGAGATCGCGTGATGGAGCTCGGCGTCTACTCGTTCGCCGAGACTTCCCCGCAATTGAGCGGGACCGGCGCCGCGGCGGCGCAACGACTGCGCGATCTGCTCGAGGAGATCGAGCTGGCAGACCAGGTGGGGCTCGATGTGTTCGGTGTCGGTGAGCACCATCGCCCCGACTACACCGTCTCGGCGCCCGCCGTAGTGTTGGCCGCGGCAGCCGCGCGGACGAAAACGATCAGGCTCACGAGCGCTGTCACTGTACTCAGCTCCGACGACCCCGTCCGGGTATTTCAGAACTTCGCGACGCTCGACCTCATCTCGGGGGGACGTGCCGAGATCATGGTTGGCCGCGGCTCGTTCATCGAATCCTTTCCGCTCTTCGGCTACGACCTGGGAGACTACGACGAGCTCTTCTCCGAGAAGCTCGATCTTTTGCTGGCGCTTCGCTCGGGAGAGAGGGTTTCATGGGCGGGCGAGCATCGAGCGGCCCTGGAGAATTCGGGCGTCTACCCGCGACCGCTTCAGGATACGCTCCCGATCTGGATCGCGGTTGGAGGCACGCCGCAGTCCGTCATTCGCGCGGGAACGCTCGGGCTGCCGATGGCGCTCGCGATCATCGGCGGCGCGCCGGAGCGATTCGTCCCGTTCGTCGACCTGTATCGCGACAGCGCTCGCAAGGCCGGACATGACCCGGCCAGGCTGCCGGTGAGCATCAACTCCCACGGCTTCATCGCGGATACAGCGGACGAGGCCATCGACGTTGCTTTTCCGCCGTATGTGGAAGTGATGGGCAGAATCGGGCGCGAGCGCGGCTGGCCTCCCCCGACACGGCGGCAATTCGACGCCGAAAGATCTCCTCGCGGGGCCATGCTCCTCGGCGGCGCCCAGGAAGTGATCGACAAGATCCTCCACGAGCACGAGCTATTCGGCAATCAGCGCTTTCTCATTCAGTTCACCGTTGGCCCGACGCCTCACGACAAGGTCATGCGCTCGATCGAGCTGTTTGGAACGAAAGTGGCGCCGGTGGTGAGACGGGAGACCGCCGCGGGGAGACTCGTCAGAACCGCGCCGTAATCTGATCGATGGCCCAGGATGCATGCTCGCGTACGATCGGCTCGTCGTGCTCGAGCACACGGCGCAAGGATGCCAAATCACTTTCGTTGCCGGTGTTTCCCAGAACAACCGCTGCGTTCCGTGCCAGCCCACGGCGCCTGGCGCGCGTCATCGGAGAGTTTTTGTACGCCACGCGAAACTGGTCGTCGTCAGTGGCGAGAATCTCGCGCGCCAGTATTCGCACGTCCTTGCCCGCCAACGCATCACGCGACCGAAACGCCGGCTCCTTCAATTCTTGCGCGAAGCGGACGTTCCAGGGGCAAACATCCTGGCAGATGTCGCACCCGTAGATGTGCGTCCCCATTTGATCGCGGAAATCCTCGGGGATCGCGCCCTTCAGCTCGATGGTCAAGTAGGAGATGCAGTGCGTCGCATCAAGCAGCCGCGGCTCGACGAAAGCGCTCGTCGGACATGCATCGAGACACCTGGTGCAGGTGCCGCAGCGATCTGCCTCGAACGGAGCGTCAGCCGCGAGGTCCAGGTCCACGAGTAGCGCTCCAATGAAAAAAAACGAACCGAGCTTCGGATTGACGAGGTTCGTGTTCTTGCCAAACCAACCCAGTCCGGCACGGCGAGCCAGATCCCGCTCGAGAATGGGGCCCGTGTCGACGTAGGATTTCCCGATTATTTCACGTCCAGTCTCAGTCTCGATCCACCGGTGCAGCTCGTCGAGGCGAGCTGTCATCAGGTCGTGGTAGTCGTCGCCGCGCGCATACCGTGCGACTGGGCCGGCGGGTTCTGCTCCGCCATAATCCAGGCCGACGACTATCGCGGATGAGGTGCCAGGGAAGGGGAGACGCGAATCGCGGCGCTTCTCCGCTCCGCGGGGGAGATATTGCATGTCGCCGGCATACCCCGCTCCGATCCATGCATCGAAAGCGCCTGCAGTCTCCACCGGGCCCAGCGTCGTGATGCCGACGAGGTCAAAGCCAAGCCCGTAACCCTGCGCCTTGATCAGCTCCTCGAGCGCGACGGCCTCAATGCACGCAGCAGTCATTCCGATTCGGCCGCCCACCGGGCATAGCGCTCGACGTCGCGCAACGAAGGCACGGCGTTGTAATCACCGTAGGCGGTATACATCCGCCAGCGGAGATAAGTCGGGTCGGGGAGCGGGATGAAAGGAAAGCGCTTGTACCAGTCCCGCGAGCGGAACCGCCAGGCGACCCGCAGTAGATCGATCCCCAGCCGTGGCCGCCGAACTGCGCGGAGAGCCAGGCGGGCAGCAAGTCGTAGCCATGGCATGACCCTCCAATATATAGAATGAGGCATGGCTTCCAGCGACACACATATCCTCGGCCTGATCTCGGACACTCACGGACTGGTGAGAAGCGGCGTGCACAAGGCTCTCGCTGGTGTAGAGCTGATCCTCCACGCCGGAGATGTGGGGGGACAGGAGATTCTCGACGAGCTCGCGCTCATTGCGCCCGTGCGGGCTGTTTTGGGCAACACCGACCCGCCCGACTTTGCCGGCCTCGCCGAGGAGATTTCCATGGCAGTCGGCGGTCTCAACGTCCACGTCAGCCACGGCCACGAAGTTGGTAGCCCCACACCCGCAAAGCTGGCTGAGCGTTACGACGCGGACGTCCTGGTTTACGGTCACACCCATCGGCAGCTCGTGACGCGCGTTGGGGGGAGACTCGTCATAAACCCGGGGGCGGCCGGGCCGCGGCGATTCAACCTGCGGCCCAGTGTCGGAAGGCTGATGATAACGGAGCGGAACGCAGAGGTAGAGATCGTTGAGCTCTCTTGAGCTGGCTGAAGATGAAGTGCAGGTGTGGGTAGCGTCATTGACCGTCTCCGACGACCGATACTCGGAGCTGGAAGGAACTCTTTGTTCGGAAGAGCGCGGGCGCGCTAAAGGTCTCACACCCGTTCTGGCGCGGCGATTCGTCGTAGCCAGGGGAATGTTGCGCGGGCTATTGTCGGGATTCACCGGTGCCGCTGCCGACACATTGCGCTTCCGTTACGGGAGCACCGGCAAGCCTTTCCTGACCGGCCAGGCAATTCAGTTCAATATCTCGCATTCGGCCGAGATCGGACTGTTCGCCTTCGCGACCGATCGGGCGGTGGGCGTCGATGTCGAGAATGTGCGGCCTGTCAGACGCCTGCTCGACGTAGCCCAGCGGTTCCTGTCCGAGGACGACGTGCGCTCGTTGGCGGCGGCGCCGCCGGACGAGCGCGATGCGACTTTCCTGGAAGCCGGGGTGGTGCGCGAAGCCCGGCTCAAGGCGGAGGGGAGGGGGATCTGGTCCGGGTCCGAATCGGAGAGCTCGCCGGCGGCACTGACGCACAAGCTCTTCTCGCCCCGGCCGGGCTATATCGCCGCCGTCGCCGCGTCAGGATTGGAGTGGCGATTGTACACCTGCGCGATGATCTAGGGAGAGGCGGCGGCCGAGCCGCGACCTGACGTTCGCCCCAATCTGCATGTCGCCGGCGGGCCGGATACCTACGTTTGCGGAGTACAGCGTTGCGTTGTCCTCTCACTGGCTCCCTATTTCAATGGCTGGGTGCCCGCTGCGACCCAGATCGCGCTGGCGACGGTCAGCTGAATTCAGGCCAGATTTCCGGAGGGTGGATGCGGACAATTTCTCGTTTGCTTGGTTTCTCATTTCTGATAGTTGTTACCGCCGCGTGCGGTGGTGGG
>JANMTG010000263.1:0-3226 GCA_031390205.1 Gemmatimonadota bacterium | reverse complement strand
CCGCGTAGGCGGCCGCAGCGTGCGCGCGGATGTAAGGACACTCCTGATCGCCGGTGTGATCGTTGGCGCGTTCGCCAATGCGGCGATAATGGTGGCGCTGGCGAGCGCGGAGCCGAACACCGTGCGCGGTGCGTTGTGGTGGATGATGGGCTCGGCCGCCGATGCCACCTGGACGCGCGTTGCCTGGCTGGCAGCGAGCATCCTGGCCGCCGGAGCGGCGCTGGTCTACTGGGCGCGCGAGATAGATGTCCTCTCGCTCGGCGAGGATACCGCCGCTTCACTCGGCGTCGATGCTGAGCGATCCGGCAGGCGTGTGTTTTTGCTCGCGGCTCTTCTCGCCGCTGCAACGGTGGCAGCGGCCGGCCTGATCGGATTCGTCGGGCTAGTGGTTCCGCACATTGCGCGACGTCTCGGGCTCCGTGCTCACCGGCCTCTCATCGTCGCGGCCGCGCTCATCGGAGCGACGCTCGTAGTTGCGGCCGACCTCGCGGCGCGCACCGTGGCCGCGCCAGCCGAACTTCCGCTCGGGGCGATTACCGCGCTCTTGGGTGTTCCGTTCTTCCTCATTCAGTTGAGGAGGGCCGCGTGATTGGCTTCTCCGATGTAGTGGTGAGGTACGCGGGAACCCGGAAGAACGCGGTTGACGGCGCGACGTTTGAGGTTCCGCGAGGGCGCCTCACCGCGCTCGCCGGCCCGAACGGATCCGGGAAGAGCTCGCTCGTCCGGGCGTTGATCCGCCGCGCTGAGGTTTCCGCCGGTCTGGTGACGATAGACACCCGCGACGTGAAATCCCTTTCGCTCCCGGAGCTCGCGATCAGCGTCGCCGTGGTTCCCCAGCGAGAGGAGACGACATTTCCGGTTCAGGTTCGCGAGTACGTCGCCCTTGGCCGTTATCCGCACCTCGGATTGTGGAGGACGGCCTCGGCGTTGGATGATCTCGCGGTCGAGGAAGCGCTGTCGCAAGCCGACGTCGCATCGCTCGCCGATCGTGACACGGATGCTCTCTCCGGCGGTGAATGGCAGCGCGTCCGCATCGCCCGCGCTCTCGCTCAGAAAGCTCCGGCGCTCGTCCTCGACGAGCCGACGACCTTTCTCGACGTCGCGCACGAGATGTCGATCTTCGAGCTGCTGCATTCTCTGGCGCGGTCGGGACTTGCCGTGCTGCTGGTCAGCCATCAGTTGAATCTCGTTGCCCGGTTCGCGGACACCATCGTGCTTCTGCACGAGGGACGGGTGGCCACCAGTGGCACGCCGGCCGAGGTGATGAGAGCCGACAAGCTGGAGCCGATCTACGGGTGGCCGGTGGTGATAAGTCGCGATCCGGCAGTCGGAGCGCCGGCGCTGGTCCCTTTGCGGCAACCACGATATCCACCGAGGAACTGAAATGAAGCCTCTCGCCGTTGTATGCATTGTCGCCATCACACTCACCCTGGACGTGGCCTCAATCGACGCGCAGGAAAATGACACTACCCAGCTGGAAACGGTGGTGGTATCCGCCTCCAAGACCCCGAAACCGGCGAGCACGCTCACACAGCCGGTAACGGTGATTTTGGGAGAGGACCTTCGCGCGCGCGGCGTTACGCGTGTGTCCGACGCACTGCGCGAAGTTCCTGGCGCGTCCATCGTTCAAAGCGGCTCGTTTGGCGCGGTCACGAGTCTGTTCCTTCGTGGTGGCGAAAGCCGGTATACCAAGGTGCTGATCGACGGAGTGCCCGTGAACGCGCCGGGAGGATTCTTTGATTTCAGCCATCTCACGACCGACAATATCGAGCGGATCGAGATCGTGCGTGGACCTTCCAGCGTCCTCCATGGAGCCGATGCGGTGACCGGGACCGTGCAGATCTTCACGAAAAAGGGCGCTGGACCGTCGCGCCTTTCCGTCGCCGCGCGGGGAGGGACATACCGATCGTTCGACGCAAACGCCGACGCCACCGGAGCGAACGACATTGGCGCGTTTTCGTTCAGCGCGGCGCATCACTCTACCGACGGCATTCTTCCGTTCAATAACCAGTATCAGAACGGCACCCTGAGCTCGGCGCTGAGCGTGGGGCAGGGCGGAGCCGGTGACGCAACCATCTCCGCGCGTTACACGGCCGCCGAGTTTCATTATCCAACGGACTTCGTAGGTCAGCCCGTGGACAGCAACGCGTATCGTGTGCAGCATCGCCTGACAGTAGCGCTCGATGCCGGCCGCAACTTTGGCTCGAGCGTTGAGGGGCGCATCATCGCCGGCAGCAACGACGTGTCAGACCTCACCGAGGATATCGCGGTGCCGTTCGGCGGCACAGCGCCGCAGCATTCCGCTTTCAGGTCGCGCGGATATCGCCGGAACGCTGAAGGAAGGCTCACGTTCTTCATCCCCGACCGCGCGACTCTCACGATGGGCGTCGCGTACGAGCGCGAGCACGAGAACAGCTCGAACGAGTCGGGCGATGTCGGTGGCCCGTCTGTCCAGACGGATTCGTTCGATGCGTCACGCCGGAACGCAGCGTATTACTCTGAATTGCTGGGGACGGTGTCGAGCAGATTGTCGTATACCTTGAGCGGCCGGGTGGACGACAACTCCGATTACGATCGCTTCAGCACCTACAGAATTGGGGCGAACGCCGCGCTGGCGCCCGGGCTCAGATTGCGCGCCTCGCTCAGCACGGCTTTCAACGCACCAGCGTTCAATCAGCTTCGGCCGACGCTTTATACGGTCGGAAGTCCCGCGCTCCGTCCCGAGAGAATCCGCTCCGCGGAAATCGGTTTCGTCGCCACGCTTCGCGACGCGGTCCTATTGAGCGGAGGGTATTTCAACCAGCGCTTCGCCGAGCTCATTCAGTACGTGAACGGGGGCCCACCAAGCTTCAAGGGAAGCTACGCGAACCTCACGAGCGCGTCCGCGAATGGATACGAGGCAGAGCTGCAAATCGCACCCAGGCATCGTTGGCGCGGAACGGCGAGCTACACTGTGGTGAACCCGCGCGTAGTCGAGACTTCCGCGGAGTATTCCGGAACCGATCGTGCCGGCGACGCGTTGATCAGGCGGGCGAGCCACTCCGGTAGCGTCGTTGCCGCGTTTACGGCTGCGTCGGGCCTCAGCCTGAGTGGCGCGGTCAGCTTCGTCGGAAAGCGGCCCGACACGGATTTCGCCCAGTTCCCGTCGCCGCGAGTGACGCTTCCCGCGTACACAAAGACCGACTTGTCAGTCGAGTATCCGCTGACCTCGCCGGCTGGGGGCGGA
>JANMTG010000249.1:0-10904 GCA_031390205.1 Gemmatimonadota bacterium | reverse complement strand
CCGACTATGCTGGGGTCGAAGTTGGTGAGGAAAAGATCGAGCGCGCTGTTGTCGACCGTCAACGGCGTCAGGATGTAGCTCCGGCCCGCGAACGCGAGCAGGGCAAACCGATCGCCCGGAGAAACATCGCGAAGCCGGTTGATTTCCTGCTTCATGGAGGCGAGGCGACTGGGTCGCTCGTCCTCGGCGAGCATTGAAGTCGACGCATCGAGCGCAAGCACCACGTCAATGCCCTCCTGTTTCACCACCGTCTGCTCGACACCCCAGCGCGGCCCGGCGAACGCTATCGCGAGCAACAGGCTTGCAAGCGCCGCGCGAAGCACACGCGTCCATGAGCGGTGTGACATGAGCGACGGCGCGAGGCGGCGAATCATGGATGGAGTGCCAAGGCGGGAGAGGCGCTCTGCCCGCGCCCTTAGCCCGCTGCGCACCAGCCACGCCGTGAGAAGTGGCAGTATTCCAGCCAGGACGAGAGCCCACGGCCATTGTATGAAGCGCAGATAGCTCACGGTAGTGGAGCCCTCCACGCCACCAGGGCGAACTCGGCTACCAGCGCCAGAATTCCCAACAGGAGAGGCCAGCGGTAAAGCTCACTGTATCTCACCACCGTGGTGGAGCGCACCGGAGTCCGCTCGAGGCGGTCGATCTGCTCGTAACTGCTTCGTAAGCCTGCCGCATCGCGGGCGCGAAAATATCTGCCCCCCGTCATACGGGCGATGTTGGTGAGCAGAGCGTCGTCGATACGGACCGGCTGGTACTCGAAGCGTAATCCGCCATTGGGGTTGCGACCGACGGGCACCGGGGCCATTCCGACGCTGCCCACACCGACCCCGTAGATCTTGATGCCGTACGCAGCCGCCGCTTTCGCCGCGACCAGCGGGTCCACCGCCCCGCGGTTATTCACGCCGTCGGTGAGGACGACCATCACCCGCGAGGGGCCGGGCGCATCGCGCAGCCGGTTCGCTGATGTCGCTATCGCCGTTCCGATCGCCGTCCCGTCTTCGAGCTGTCCCGCCTGAAGATTGGCCACCGCCTGCATCACCACCGGATAGTCCGTTGTCAGGGGAACCTGCGTCAGCGCTTCACCGGCGAACGCAACCACCCCGATGCGGTCTGAGGTGCGGAGGGCGACAAACTCCCTGACTTTTTCCTTGGCTACCTCCAACCTGTTGTTCGGACGAAAATCCAGCGCAAGCATCGAGCTCGAGATATCTATCGCCAGGACAATGTTGATTCCTTCGCTGGTACGCGTCTCGGTGCGCGCACCCGCTCGCGGTCGCGCCAGTGCCAGCACGAACAAAACGAGCGCGAGGTTTCTGAGCAGGAAGATCGCTTTGGGAATCCAGCTGCCGCGCGCCGGGCCCTCGGCGAGGACACTCGTCCGCGAGAACACGATCGCGTCCTTGCGGCGGTGTCTTCGCCACAGCCACCACACAGGTAGCAGCAGAAGGAGGAAGAGCGCTTCCGGAGTATAAAAGTCGAAGAGCCCGAAGACACTCACGCGGCCGCCTCCACGTGATCGACTATTTCTCGCGCCCTCTTTCCCAGAGCGGCTGCTTCTTCTCCGCCGACGCTCCCGCGCGCGAATTTGACGAAGTCCGCCCAGTCCAGGAGGCCTGGCAGCTCACCCTCTATTCCGCCGCGCGGCTGCATCCCGCGCAGAAGCTCCGAGGATGTATCGGAGCGACGGACACCCGGCACTCGCGCGGCAAGATATTCCCTGGTGACATCCACCATGTTCGTCAGGTGTTCCTCCGGCGCGCCGCTCTCCACCAGCTCGCGCGCTTCGATCCGCGCAAATTCGCGTTGAGCCCGGACGTACGGATCCACCGGCGGAATCGGCCGGTTGCGGTAGCGCCACCACGCCCACCACAGAAGCCCACCCACCAGCGCCGCGACCGCCAGCGCGATCCATGGCCACCAGTTGAAGACCGGCAGCACGATGAGAGGGCGGGCCGGCTTCGGTACTCTCAGGTCGTCGTCCGTCGGGAGCACCGAGCGCACGAATACCGACGCGGTACCCAACGGGGGACGTCGCTCGAGACCCTGGTAGCTCACCCTCACGTCCGCGATGCGAAGTGGCTGCGCACCAACGTCCCAGGCAACCAGGCGATACAATGCGACAGCGGTATCGCCGAGCATGGAGACGACGCGCGCACCGCGCAACTCTATTGGCCGGACGCCGTTCTCCGTCGCCGTGTCCGGGCCGTCCGCGAACTCGAAGCGCACTCCCGTGGGGGCGTGGACCTTTACCAGCAGGTTGAAGGGCTGGCCGATAACGACGGTATCGGGCGTGACCGTGAATCCCATCTTGACCGGCAGACCGGCTCCACCGCCTTGCGGGACGGCCGCCTGGAAAGCCAAGACTGCCGCGGCGAGCTGAATCACCGGCGTCGCACCCGCGTTTCCCGTGAGCGGAAGAAGCGCAGCAGCGGCTCGACGACACCGGCTTCGGTGCGCACGGCGACTTCATCGATGGCGAGCCGCCTCAACAGGTGCTTTCGCTCTTCGCGTTCCGTGCTGACGCGCGTCGCGTACGAGCCGCGGACAGCGGGATGACTGGTATCTACTTCGAATGTCGCGCCGGTCTCCGGATCAATCAGCCGCGCAATGCCGATGTCTGGAAGATCGCGCTCGCTCGGGTCCTCTACTGTCACCGCGACGACGTCATGACGCTGCGCCATGAGCTTGAGCGAGTGATCTATGTCGGCGGAGAGAAAATCCGAGACGATGAAAACGATGGCGTGCTCTTTCAGCATGCGCGCCGTGTAATCGATCGCCGCCACCAGATCAGTGCCGCGCCCCACCGGCTCGAACGCCAGCAGGTCGCGAATGATGCGGAGCACGTGCCGTCTTCCCTTGCGCGGCGGCACCACGTGCTCGATGCGGTCAGTGAAGAGCAGGACTCCGA
Organism: Gemmatimonadota bacterium; assembly: GCA_031390205.1. Classification (GTDB taxonomy): domain Bacteria; phylum Gemmatimonadota; class Gemmatimonadetes; order Gemmatimonadales; family Gemmatimonadaceae; genus UBA4720. Next base: position 7,993 of record JANMTG010000249.1, on the reverse strand, counting down.
CTCGATCGTTGTTACGCACGGCAGCCATGGCCAGCACCGCCGCCAGCTCGCACGCGAGCTCGCTCTTGAACCGGCGCACTGTCCCGAAGCGCTCGGAGCCCGAGAGGTCAACGACCAGCATTACCGTGAGCTCACGCTCTTCGATGAATCGCTTGACGAACGGCCGTCCCATCCGCGCCGTCACGTTCCAGTCGATTGAGCGCACCTCGTCGCCCGGCTGATACTCCCGGACCTCAGAGAACTCCATTCCCTGACCCTTGAATACGGAGCGGTATTCTCCGGTGAACACAGAGTTGACGAGCCCGCGGGTGCGCAGCTCGATGAGCTTCACCTGCCGGAGAATCTCCGGCGGAACTCCCATCGGTTTTTCCGGAGTGCGTGGAGGCGCGGGCTTGTCGCGCTCCTTCCGGAGCCGCCACTTGCCGATCACGGCGCTGGAATCGCCGCCAGGATGCGCGCGACTATCTCGTCGCTCGTCACTTCCTCGGCCTCGGCCTCGTAGGTGCGCAGCACCCGGTGACGAAGCACGTCGGGTGCGATCGCCTTTACGTCGTCGGGAGTGACGAACGCGCGACCCCTCAGGAACGCGTGGGCGCGTGAGGCCTGCGCCAGAGAAAGCGTCGCCCGCGGGCTGGCGCCATACTCGATGAGTGGCTTGAGCTCGGCAAGCCCCGCTTCCTCGGGATTACGCGTCGAGTGCACGATCTCGACGATGTAATCGACGACTCGATCGTCCATGTACAGCTCGGCGATGTGCCGGCGCGTGGCGAGGATCGCGGCCGGCGTGGCAACGCGGTCGACCGGTATCGGCTCGGCGCCCGCCATCCGACGCAGAATCTCCTTCTCTTCGTCCCGGGAGGGGTAGCCGACGTGCAGCTTCATCATGAAGCGGTCGACCTGAGCTTCCGGCAGCGGATACGTTCCTTCCTGCTCGATCGGGTTCTGAGTCGCCAGCACGAGAAACGGCTCCTCGAGAATGTGCGTCGTTCCCCCGATCGTGACCTGCTTCTCCTGCATTGCCTCCAGCAGTGCCGCCTGGACTTTCGCGGGGGCGCGGTTGATCTCGTCGGCAAGAATGACATTGGCGAAGATGGGGCCCTTCTTCACCGAGAACTTTCCATTCGACTGGTCGTAGATCTGTGTGCCAACTACATCGGCGGGAAGAAGATCGGCGGTAAACTGGATGCGGCTGAACGTAGTGTTGATCGTCTCCGCGAGAGTGCGGACGGTCAATGTCTTCGCGAGTCCCGGAACCCCTTCCAGCAGCACGTGTCCCCCAGTGAGCAGACTTATGAGGAGCCGCTCCACCAGGTGATCCTGACCGACGATGCGGCGGCCAACCTGGCGCACGACCTCCTGCACCATCTCTGTGTCAGCGGCTGTTACGGCCTGTGCGTTCACGCCTTGCTCCTCTCTTAGAGTTCGTTGATTGCTTCCCGCTGCCCCTGCCGATAGCAGTGATGATTTCTCTTTCGCGCATCGTGAGCGGTCGCGTTTGCCCCGGCTCCAGCGACCCGAGCTTGACGGGACCGAACCTGGTGCGCACCAGTCGCTCGACGGCCAGGCCCAACGCCTCGCAAAGCCGGCGCACTTCCCTCGTGCGTCCTTCCGCGATCGTGAACTCAAGCCGCCACAATCCCCGCGCCAGTCTCGACGCCGACACATCGCGCGGCATCACCATTCCGTCGTCCAGCTCTACCCCTTCCCTCGCCACGCGTGCCGCCTCGCCCCCATTCCCGCGCACGGTCGCCACGTAAGTTCTGTCGATTTCGCTCGATGGGTGTGTCAACTTGTGCGCCGCATCCCCATCCGTCGTCAGGAGGAGAACTCCTTCCGTCATGTAGTCGAGGCGCCCGACGTAGGTCAGGCCCGGGGAAGGTGGAACGACATCAAAAACGGTGCGCCGGCCGCCGGGGTCGGCGCGCGTGGTGAGAACGCCGCTGGGCTTGTTCAGCACGATCCAGCGAATCGGTGCGGGCGCACCGACCTCCTTTCCATCGACCGTGATCCGGTCACTTATCGGATCTACGCTCTGTCCCGTTTCGGCGACCGTCCCATTGACTCGAACCCGCCCGGCGGCCACCAGATCCTCGGCGGCGCGGCGCGAAGCGATCCCAGCGCGAGCGAGGGCGCGCTGAATGCGCATGGTTTCGGACATCAGTCTGCCCGCGCGGGCGCCTCGCCGTTCTCCTTGCTGCCGGCTGCGGCCGCGAGTGGGGTGGGACGCGTGGCCCGCAACGCAATCGCCAACTCGTCCGCCCGCGGCAGCTCCTCGAGGTGGCGGAGCGCGAACTGCTCGAGAAAAGCCGGCGTCGTGCCGTAGAGCAATGGCCGGCCGAGACCCTCACCACGTCCCACGATATCAATGAGCCCGCGCTCGTGGAGCGATTTGAGAATCGCGCCGGCACCTACCCCTCGTATTTCCTCGATCTCTCCCCTCTCGATCGGCTGCCGGTAGGCGATGATCGCGAGCGTCTCGAGTGCGGCCGCCGAAAGCCTTTGCGGCCTTCGGGCGAGCTGCGCGCGCTCGATTGCCTCGGTGTACTCGGGTCGCGTCAGGATCTGCCAGCCACCCGCGACTTCGACCAGCTCCACCCCGTGACCGTCGGTGTCGTAATGGTCGCGCAGCTCGGCGAGTGCGTCGTCGAGGGTCGTCTCGCCGTCGTCGGCGTGCGCCGCCACCGTGCGGAGGTCGGCCACGGGTACCGGCACCGCGCTCGCGAAGAGCGCCGCCTCAAGCAGCTTCGCTAGCGGAGTCACGGGTGATGTCGAAGGCGGCGAAGGCGCGCGTCTGGCTCAGACGAAGCTCGCCGCGCCTGGCGAGCTCGAGCAGCGCGAGGAGGACAGAAAGAACTTCCCACGGCTCGGCGTTCCGAGGCAGAACATCCTTCCACTGTGCATGCGCGCGAATGGCGAGAAGCGCGCGCACGATCCCCATTGCGCCCTCCACGTCGAGCGCGCGGGGAACGACGTCGTGCACGTGCGGCTTCTTCGCGACGCGAAGCACCCTGTCCACAGCGCTCAGCAGCTCGGGGAGGGATATCCTGAGCGGTCCGCTAACGGGGACGGAGTCGGGCTGTTGCACAAAAGCCCGCGCAAAACGGCTCCGCCGGTCCTCGCTGCGGCGCTCGAGAACGTCAACGACTTCGCGCACCTGCTGATACTCGAGAAGTCTCCTCACCAGCTCGGCGCGGGGATCGTCCCACACATCTTCACCTTCGCGGCGGGGGAGGAGCATCTGGGCCTTGATGCGCACCAGCCGCGCCGCCATCTCGAGGTAGTCGGCTGCTTCGTCGAGCTTGAGCGTCGAGATGCGGGCGAGAAACTGTTCGGCGATCCGCGCGATCGGAATGTCGTAGATGTCTATCTGCTCGTCGCGGATGAGAGAGAGCAGCAAGTCCAGCGGTCCCGAGAATTCGGCGAGGTCGACCAGGAAAACCTCCGAGGCCGACTGCTGGGCAGTGACGGGGCTCACATGGTCCATTGACTGGGCAGGATGTAGGGAAAGACTGCGCGCGTCGCGAGCCGGTCCAGAAAGAACACCGGTTTGAACCAGATATTCAGCACGGGGCCGCCGAAGGCGATGAGAAGGAACAGTATCAGCAATCCCTGTGCGCCGAGCCGTTGGTAGTTCAACGCCCACGCCGGCGGAAGCAGGTACTTGAAGACGTGCGAGCCGTCGAGCGGCGGGATCGGAATGAGATTGAAGGCCGCGAGCGCGAGGTTGATCAGTATCCCGTAAACCAGCATCCGCTGAAGCAGCGCTCCGGTGTCCATGAGTGCGGGAACCCCGCTCCCAGCCAATCCGACCAGCACGATGAGCGGGACGCAGATGATCGCAATGACAACGTTCGTCGCCACACCTGCCAGCGAGACGATGATGTCGCCACGCTTGAAGCTCCGGTAGTTCCGGGGAACCACCGGAATCGGCTTGGCGCCTCCGAACGCGATTCCCGTGGTGAAGTAGGTAACCAGGGGAAGCAGTATCGTCATGAACAGGTCGATGTGCGGCAGCGGATTCCAGGTCAGTCGGCCCAACGAGTAGGCCGTCGAATCGCCCTGGCGAAGGGCGGCGTAGCCGTGGGCGTACTCGTGCGCGACCATGGAAAAGAGCAGGACCGGCGCGATTAGAATGAAGCTCTGGAACTTGTCCAATTTGTCCGCGTTGGAGTGATCGACCCGTACCGTGAAGTTAGCATTTCGCTCCATCCATCGGCAGGCTTTCGCGAATCTTGTAGATTCCGCCCATGAGACTCAAGCGCGTCTCCCCGCGTGCTCCGCTGCGCCTCGACGACAGGGATGCGCGGGTTAAGGATGCTCCCGGCGATGAGAAGCTGAAGGAGAATACAGAAACTCAGGTCGAGCGCATCGCCGATCTCCAGCGGACCTTCTATGCCGACGGGCGCTTCGCCTTGCTCGTCGTCCTTCAGGGACGTGACGCTTCTGGCAAGGACGGGACGATCAGGAACGTGTTCACCGGGGTGAATCCGCAGGGAATCCAGGTCACGAGCTTCAAGGTCCCGACGGAAGAAGAGCTCCGCCACGATTTCCTCTGGCGCATCCATCAACGCGTACCGGCGCGCGGAATGTTCGGGATCTTCAACCGCTCGCACTACGAGGACGTCGTCGTCACCCGTGTGAATGGCATCGTCCCCAAGGCGGTCTGGAAGTCTCGCTACGAGCAGATAAATGAGTTCGAGACGACACTCTCGGACAGCGGCGTCCGCATCCTCAAGTTCTTCCTCCACATCTCTCGCACGGAGCAGAAGGAGCGGCTCCAGAAGCGCCTCACCAATCCGGAGAAAAACTGGAAGTTCAATCCGGGTGATCTCGCCGAGCGCAAGAAGTGGAGCGCGTACACTACGGCCTACCGTGACGCGATCCGGCGCTGCAACACTCGGTGGGCGCCCTGGTACGTCGTGCCCGCCGATGACAAAAAGGTGCGCAACTATCTCATCGCGCTGACGGTCGCCGATACCCTTGACTCGCTCAAGCTTCGCTGGCCCAAGGCCGACCGGGACGTGATCGCGCACTGGATCGATTGAAATAGGGTCGGTTTTAACGTAGAACGACCCAGATGCCTTTCGTTATGTCTTGAGTTGGCCGTCCGTGGGGATTATCTTTGAAGGCTACCCCAGACTCAGCCAAATCCGGAGTTCAGTCAGTGCCGAATATTGCTTCAGCGAAAAAGAACATGCGGAAATCGCGAGCGGCCGCGGTCCGCAATCGCGCCCAACGGTCGGCCCTTCGCACCGCTCTCAAGAGAGCGTCAGGCGGCACGTCGGCTGAGGAGAAACTGGCGGCCGTCAAGCTTCTCGACCGCGCTTCACGAAAGGGCCTGATCCACAAGAACGCCGCTGCTCGCCACAAGAGCAGGCTCGCCAAGTCCGGGCGGAACGGATAAACGGATAACGGAAAGACGGGAAACGCACAACGCGATCCTCCCCCGTCCTTACATCGTAGCCAGCTCCCCCCCGCACCGCTCGCAGTACCACTCGGTGGGATAATTCGCGGCGCCACACTCGGGGCACTTGAGCGTCTTGTGCTGCTCCGAGCGGGGATCGTTTGCACGGCCCGTCTGCGGAACCTTGGGCGGAGTCGCGATCGCGGCCGCGGGCCCGGGTGCGGGAGCCCCGCCACCTTGCGGACGCAACACCGGAAACTGATCGAAGGGTGACCGCGGCACGCTCGCACCGCCCGACTGGCCCACGGGTAACGGCGACGACGTGGGTTGATCGTATCTCGAGGGTGGGTTCAAGGTTGGCGGCTCTGGCACCGCCGAGCGTGGCACCACCGGGGAAATCGGCGTCCGCGAAGTCTCAGGTGAAACCTGCCGTTCCACCGTGGGAGCTGTTGGGGGGGCGGGCGCTTGCGCCTTTTCCTTCATGGTCAGCGTGAAAATGCGCGTCAGCTCCGTGACCTGGGCGTCGAGCGCATTCTTGTCCTTGGTCAGTCGCGCCAGCTCGCTGTCCCACGCCCCGCCAATTTCCTTCCACTGCTTCTGGGTGTATTCACCGACCGCCGCGCGAAGCTCCGCTTCCTGGCGCGCCTCCCGCTGCTGCGATTCCTGGCGTGATATCTCGTCGAGCCTCGAGGTCAGAGAGTCGATGCTCTCCTTGAGCTCTCCGGCGCGGTCGGCCAGCTTGGCGGACACATCGCGGAGACGAACCTGGTAGTCGGCCTGAACGCGCTCATAGACAGATTCGGAAGTGGTCGCCCGCTTCGCTTCCAGCGCGGCCAGCCACTCCTCGTATCTCTGGCGCTCCTTGAGGAGGCCGTTGAGCGCGTCCAGCGAAACCGGCTCCTTCTCGCTCATCTTGAATAATCCCCTGACTCGACCCTAGCTCTCCCGTTCAGCGCCGGGAAGTCCCGCCCGATAGACGATTGTACCGCCCACAATAGTACATGCGGCTCGCCCAACGAGCGTCATTCCGGCATAGGGTGTATTCCTGCCCTTCGAAAGAAAGGTCGAGGGATCGACCTTCCATTTCGCCGCCGGATCGAAAACCGTCACGTCGGCGACGCTGCCCTTGACCAGAGATCCGCCGGGCAGATTGAATAGACGGGCCGGGGCGCAGGCCATTCTGTCTACCAGATCCGAGAAGCTCAAACCGCCCTTCCCGACCAGATTCGTCACCACCACGGCCAGCGCCGTTTCCAGACCGACGATTCCGTTCGGCGCGTCCGCGAACTCGCGCTCTTTCTCGTCGTAGTGGTGTGGAGCGTGATCCGTCGCGATCAGGTCGATTGTGCCGTCCTTCACCGCCTCCCTCAGCGCCTCGACGTCGGCCGCGGTCCGGAGCGGAGGATTCATCTTCGCGTCGGTGTCATATCCACGGACGCTTTCCTCCGTAAGCGAGAGGTGGTGCGGGCAGACTTCCGCCGTGACGTTGATGTCGCGGTCCTTGCCCCAGCGTATCAGCTCCACCGATCCCTTCGTGCTCATGTGCGCGAGGTGCACGTGTCCGCCCGTCAGGCGCGCGAGGAGGATGTCACGTATCACCATGATCTCCTCCGCCTCGGCCGGAATTCCCTTGAGCCCCAGCTGCGCGCTGACGATTCCCTCATTCATCGCGCCGCCCGCCGCGAGGGTCGGCTCCTCACAGTGGTCGATCACAGGAATTCTGAAAGTCCGCGCGTACTCCAGGGCGGTTCGCATCAACTGGGCGCTGGCAACCGGCTTGCCATCGTCGCTGACCGCGACCGCCCCCGCGCCCACCATCTCCCCGAACTCGGCGAGCACCTTGCCCTGCTGTCCCACGGATATCGCGCCAATGGGATAGACCCGCGCCGCCTGAGCGCGCTGGGCCTGACGGACGATGAAACCGACCGCCGCCTGGTTATCGGTGACGGGTTCAGTGTTGGGCATCGCGCACACCGCGGTGAAGCCTCCGGCGGCGGCGGCCCGCGCGCCCGTTGCCACCGTCTCGACATCCTCGCGTCCGGGCTCGCGCAGGTGGCAGTGCACGTCGATGAACCCCGGCGAGACGATGAGCCCCCGACAGTCGATCACCTGGGCGTCGGTCGGTCCGGCGATAGCGCCGCCGACTTTCTCCACGACACCGTCCAGCACGAGCAGATCGCCAACCTTGTTGAGGCGCTGCGAGGGATCTACGAGCTTGCCGCCCTTGAGCAGAAGCGGCTTCACTCTCTTTCCTCGCGAGCGCGACCGCTTCCGCCCTTTGCCGCCTCGGCCAGCTCCGGTTTTCCCCCCGCCAGCAAATAGAGCACGGCCATACGTACGGCGACGCCGTTGGTAACCTGATCCAGGATCACGCTGTGGGGACCGTCGGCCACATCGGAGTCGATCTCGACGCCACGGTTCATCGGGCCCGGGTGGAGGATCAGCACATCGCGCGGCGCGCGCTCGAGGCGCTCCCGCGTGATCCCGAATACCCGGTTGTATTCGCGCGCCGATGGTATGTACCCGGCCGTCATTCGCTCGAATTGCAGCCGGAGGACGTTCAACGCTTCCGCCCAATCGATCGCCTCC
>JANMTG010000225.1:0-5174 GCA_031390205.1 Gemmatimonadota bacterium | reverse complement strand
CGTAAGGCCATAGGCCGGGGGATTTTGAGTCCCCTGCGTCTACCGATTCCGCCACCCGGGCACTGTCGCAATCTAGCGTTGTCGCGGTCTCACACGCGGGTTCTGACGCGCGAGCTGCTCCGAGCGCGCCCGGAACTGGGCTTGTAGCGCGATGTAGCGCGCGCGCTGGAGCGGAGTGAGAAATCTCGCGAGCTCCCTCTGCTCGGTCTCGATCAACGCGACGCGCTGCTTCTGGATGCGCAGCGCAGTATCGAGCAGGTCGCTAACGTGCTGCTGGTTGGCGGACTTGTCGGACATCATCTCCCGCCGGAGCTCGCGTCTGGTCTCGCGCTCCTGGACGGCCAGCTGACTCAACTGCGGGGCAAAGCGCAGGTTGATCTGCTCGAGCTGCTGCATCTGAGCGTCGGAAAGACCCAGCCGTTGACGCGTCAGCTGAGCGCTGCGCTCGCGAAACTGCTGCTCGAGTGCCGCGCGGTCACGCCCGGCTGGGTTCCGCGGCTGTTGGGCGGGGACCGCGACCGGCGAGATCACAAGCGCGAGGGCCAGGAGTCCAAATACTCGTCTCATCGTGTCAATCCTGGTTGAAACCGTCCGTGCTGTCCACAGCGAGCACCGGCTCGGGCTCGGTGGCGGGGAGAGCATCAAAGTCATTCATCTCGGTCATGAGCTGGACAAGGCCGCCATCGCTTAGCTCTTCGACTCCTGAAGCAAGCGCAATCGCAGCGGTCGTCGGTTCGCCCGAATCACCATGCACCAGCAGCATCGAGCCTCCGACAACTGCAAAGAGAGCGAGACTCGCCGCGGCGAGCCACGAAGCAATTCTCGGCCGCTCGACGGGTTGCTCGAGGGGACGCTCAATTGGACGCTCGATTGGGGGCGTGATGATCTGGTAAGGCGGAATCCGGCGGACGATCCTGTCGATGTCGATCGATGGCGTGAACACCGTCGATCGCTTCACCTTGCGCAGGACCTCGAGATCCTCTTCACATTCCTCGCACCGCGCGACGTGCGCCTCGACCCGCGATTTCTCCGCGGGAGTCAGCGCGTCATGCAGCATGTCCGGCAGCATCGCCTGGATCTCCCTCTCATTGCACTCATTCATCTTTCAGAAACTCCTTTACCGTACGTAGCGCGTTGTGATAGTGAACGCGCGCCGCTCCTTCCGTGCTGTCCACTACCGCGGCGATCTCCCTGTACGACAGCCCCTGCTGGACCCTCAGCGTGAACACTTCCCGCTGAGTCGGAGAGAGCGCATCCAGTGACAACCTGACTCTCTCCTGCGCCTCTTCCGCAATCAGCGAATCGAGCGCGCCGTATTCGCTTACGTGATCGGACTCCTCCACCGGAACCGTCTCTCGGCTCCTCCGTTCCGCGCGTCTCCGGTCCAGCATCAGTCGCCGCTCGATCGTGAAGAGCCACGTTCTGAGCGAGCTCTCTCCGCGAAACGAATCGAGCGACGCGAACGCCCGCACGAACGTATCCTGCACCAACTCCTCGATACCATCTCGCTCACCCGAGCTGACGGCAAACCGAGCCAGCGCCTGTGAGTGCCTACCCACCAGCTTCGTCGCCGCGTGCGAGTCGCCCCCCTTCCAGCGATCGATGAGCTCCATATCCGTCTCTTCTGGCCTGCCTTCCGGTCTTAGAGTCATGGAGCCTCAACCGGTAGACGCCGCCGGAGCCCCGCCGTTAAGGCAGATTGACCGCTCCGACGTGGGCTCATAGCTTCGCGTTCATAGAGCAATGCTACCACTATCGAGGAAGGCCTGACTCCACGCCGCCCAGCCCCAGCGACGATCTCTCACCGCGGGGCTCACGACTCCCTGCCCGAGAATTCCGTTCCGGCCTTTCTCCGCGCGATCGAGCTCGGAGCTGACGGAATCGAGCTCGACGTCCACGCAACGCGCGACGGGATAGTCGTGGTTCATCACGATCCAGTTCTCCACGCGGGAGACATGCCGCGGAGTTCCAGCGCCAGGATCGCGGATCTTTCCGCGAGCGAAGTGAAGGGGCGCCAGTTGGCGCCCGGCATTCCAATCCCCACTCTCGCCGAGGTGCTCGAGGCGGTCGCCGCGCGCGCCACGATCTACGTCGAGATCAAGGCGCGGCACATCGAATCTCTGGTCGTGCGGTGCATTCGCGAATCGGACGCGGACTGCGCCGTGCACTCGTTCGATCACCGCATTGTGAGAACGGTGAAAAAGATCTTTCCCGCGATCCGCTGCGGTGTGCTACAGGTCGCGCGCCACATTGATCCCGTTGCGTCACTCGTCGCGACCGGAGCACAGGACCTGTGGCAACACGTGGATTACGTCGACGAGGAGCTTGTCAGCCAGGCGCATGCACTGGGAGCGAGGGTGATCGCCTGGACGGCGAATGATCCCGCACAGTGGGATCATCTGCGATCCATCGGTGTGGACGCCATTTGTACGGACCGCATTGGAGAGCTCACGGCGCTTGCGCGGTAACTCCGCTAGTTTACTGCCACCACCAGTCAATTCCCGGAGGAGTATCCTTCTCATGCGTGCTTTTCTTTTTCTCGTGATCGCGGGAGGCGCGGCCTGCGCGCCAATGTCGCGGTCGGGCACACCTTCGCCCGCAACGGCGTCCGCAGACTCGGGTGGTGCCCCCGGCCGCGGGGGGAGCTCGATTCCCAATGCGGACCCGTTCCCCAGTACGTACGCCCCATTCCCGTCGCGCACGACGGTGATTCGCAACGTGAACATTTTCACTGCCGCCGGGCCGTTGATAAGAAACGGAGCGATTCTGCTCCAGCACGGCAAGGTCGCCGCCGTTGGACAGAGTGTAAATACACCCGCTGACGCGCTCGTGATCGACGGCGCCGGCAAGTACGTGACGCCGGGAATCATCGACGATCACTCGCATCTGGGTGTCTATTCCTCACCGGGAGGCCTCGCGCTGAGCGATGGAAACGAAGCGACAAATCCGAGCACTCCCCACGTCTGGGCGGAACATTCCGTCTGGCCGCAGGATCCGCAGTTCCCCCGCAATCTCGCCGGCGGCGTCACCACGATTCAGGTGCTCCCCGGCTCGGCGAATCTGATCGGGGGACGCAGCGTCGTACTCAAGGTCGTTCCTTCCCGCACCGTGCAGGGAATGAAATTCCCCGGCGCCAGGTACGGCCTGAAGATGGCATGTGGTGAAAACCCCAAGAGAGTTTATCAGAGCCGCGGACCTTCGACGCGGATGGGCAACGTCGCCGGTTATCGCTCGGCGTGGATTGCCGCGGAAGGTTACCGCCGCAAGTGGGACAAATGGAACGCCGATCACAAGGGCAATCCACCTGCTCGTGACCTCGGCAACGAAACTCTGGCTGAAGTGCTGCGCGGCAACATCCTCGTGCACAACCACTGTTATCGCGCCGACGAGATGGCGCAGATGATCGACATCGCCAGGGAGTTCGGATACAAGATCCGCTCCTTCCACCATGGGGTCGAGGCGTACAAGCTCGCCGATCTGCTCGCGCGCGAAGGAATCTCCGCGTCGATCTGGGCCGACTGGGGAAGCTTCAAGATGGAGGCGCTGGACGCGGTCAAAGCCAACCTGGCGCTGGTAGATCGCGCCGGCGCGCGGGCCATCGTCCATTCCGACGATCCGTCAGGATCTCAGCGTCTCACTCAGGAGGCGGCGAAAGCGATCGCCGCCGGAATCGCGATCGGTGTCCCGGTGACCGAGGAGCAGGCGATCAGGTGGGTGACCATAAATCCCGCCTGGGCGCTCGGTCTCGATGACCGCATCGGATCTCTCGAGCCGGGCAAGGCTGCGGATGTCGTGCTCTGGTCGGCGAATCCGTTCAGCGTCTACGCGCGTGCGGAAAAGGTCTGGGTCGATGGCGCAATGCTGTATGACCGGTCCGATCCGTCACAGCAATGGCGCACGGATTTCGAGCTCGGTTTCGTACCGTTCAACCGGGATTAGCTGATGAATTCAAACCTGACCAACCCAGTAGCGCGCCTTGTCGCCGGTTGCGTGATCGTGCTCGCCACCGCGTTACCGCTAGGCGCCCAAACCATTGCTATCACGGGCGGCAGAGTCTTTCCCGTGAGCGGACCCCCGATCGAGGGTGGAACGGTGATCATCAGGGATGGAAAGATCACCGCCGTCGGAAGCAACGTCCCTGTTCCGGCTGATGCCCAGCGTGTAGACGCGGCCGGAAAGTGGGTGACTCCCGGTTTCATCAACTCCTCGACCCAGTTGGGGGTGATCGAGGTCAGCCAGGTCAGCAACACACGCGACATGACCGCGCGGGGCAAAGACAACATCGCGGCCGCATTCACGGTGTGGGATGGCTTGAACCCGAATTCCGTCATGCTCGCCCCCGCCCGGAAGGAGGGCATCACCACGATCGTCGTTTTGCCTGCCGGCGGGCTCGTGTCGGGCCAGGCAGCGCTGCTCAACGTGGTTCCCGGCACGACGACGGACATGATCATCAAGGCTCCAGTCGCGATGGTAGCCGAAATCGGTGACGCCGGGTCCGCGGGAGTCAGCTCGCGAGGGGAGCTCATCGTCAAGCTCCGCGAGCTGCTGGAAGACACGAAGTTTTTTCAGACCCGGAGGAGCGCCTTCGAACGTGCGGAGACGCGCGACTTCGCAGCGAGCAGACTTGATCTGGAAGCGATGATCCCGGTGGTCGAGGGAAGATTGCCGCTCTTGATCACGGTGGATCGCGCTTCGGATATCGACGCCGCGATGCGCTTGGCGCGGGAATTCAATCTCAAGATCATGATCGGCGGGGGCGCAGAAGCGTGGATGATGGCCGACCGCCTTGCTGCCGCGCGCATCCCCGTACTAACCGGCGCGATGAACAACATCCCGGCCGGTTTCTCGGCCCTCGGACAGCGTCAGGAAAACGCGGCGCTTCTTAGAAGAGCGGGTGTGGCCGTCACGCTCATCGGAAACTCGGGGGGCGGCGGCGAGGAGGCGTTTAACGTGCGCAACCTGAAGCAGGAAGCGGGAATCGCGGTTGCTTACGGAATGAGCTGGGACGACGCGCTCCGCGCGGTCACGCTCGCGCCGGCGGAGGTCTTCGGTGTGTCGGATCGCATCGGGTCGCTCCAGACCGGTCGCGATGGCAACGTCGTAGTATGGAGCGGTGATCCATTCGAGTTCTCGACGCGTGTGGAGCGCGTTTTCATACGCGGGCGAGAGTATCC
>JANMTG010000116.1:0-4959 GCA_031390205.1 Gemmatimonadota bacterium | reverse complement strand
CGAGATCGGGTTCCCCGTAATCATCAAGGCAGCCGCCGGCGGTGGCGGGAAGGGCATGAGGGTCGCGACCGACCCGGAAGATTTCACCCGCTCGCTCCAGCTCGCACGCTCCGAAGCCCTGTCGGCTTTCGGGAACGGCGAGGTCTACGTCGAGAAGTACCTCGAGCGCCCGCGCCACATCGAATTTCAGATCATGGGCGACCGTCACGGCAACGTCATCCACCTGGGCGAGCGCGACTGCTCGGTGCAGCGCCGGCACCAGAAGCTGATCGAAGAGGCGCCGAGCCCCGCACTCACCGCCGATCTCCGGGAGCAGATGGGTGAGGCGGCGGTGCGCGGAGCGAAGTCGATCGACTATGTTGGCGCCGGCACTATCGAGATGCTCCTCAACGAGGACAAATCGTTCTACTTCATGGAGATGAATACCCGCATCCAGGTCGAGCACCCGGTGACGGAGATGCTGACCGGCGTCGATCTGGTGAAGGAGCAGATACGCGTAGCCAGCGGGGAAAAGCTGTCGGTGAAGCTGCCTGTCGAGCGCCGTGGCCACGTCATCGAATGTCGTGTCAACGCCGAGGATCCGGCGCGGAATTTCCAGCCTTCGCCGGGGAGGATCGACGTGTTTCATCCCCCGGGCGGGCCGGGAGTACGGCTCGACACCCACGTCTATGCGGGCTACACCGTCCCGCTGTTCTACGACTCTCTGCTGGCCAAGCTCATTTGTCAGGGGCGCGACCGTCAGGAGGCGCTGCGCCGCATGCAGGTCGCGCTTGAGTGCTTCATCGTCGAGGGCGTCACCACCACGATCCCGTTCCTTGCCCGCGTGATGGCCAACAAGAGATTCCAGGAGGGAGCCGTGGACACGAAGTTCCTCGAGCGCGAGACCGACCTTATGAAGGAGCCTTCGAGTGCGTCTTGATGTGTTCTTCACCCCGGCGGAAGTAAGGCCGGCCGATACCTCCGGTCGCCTGGTGGCGATCATCGATGTCCTCCGCGCGTCTACTACCGTCGCGGTGGCGCTCGCCAACGGCGCCAGGACGGTCGTTCCCCTGCCCAGCGCGGACGAGGTCAATGTCCGCGCCCGGGAATTCGAGAAGTCTGCCGTCAGAACCGCCGGCGAGCAGAAGATGCTCCCCATACCGGGCTTCGATCTTGGTAACTCCCCCGGCGCTTTCACGGCCGAGGCGGTGGAAGGGAAGACGATACTGCTGACCACGTCCAACGGCACCCGGGCCCTGCTCGGAGTGCAGGGAGCGCGTGACATAGTCATAGCTTCGTACGTCAACCTCACAGCGGTTCTGGCGCTGATGAAGATGGCGTCCCGTACCGATACCGACATTACGATTATCTGCGCGGCGGAGGAGGGGGTCTTCTCTCTGGAAGACGCAGCCTGCGCCGGCCGTTTGGTGCGAGGGCTTCCGAAGCGCGCCGACTCGGTGGTGCTGAACGATGCCGCGTATGCTTCAGTGCTGGTTGACCGGAAATATGGCGACAACATTGCGAAAATCTTCCAGGACTCGTCTCACGGACAAGCGCTCGAAGCGGCAGGATTTGGCGACGACCTCACGGTCGCTGCGGCGGTGGATTCCTATTCCGTGGTCCCGATCTATCAGGACCGACAAATCACGAAGCTCGGGCCAGAGCGCGAGCGATAGCGCCGGCTCCGCACTCGGCCGCGAGATCCGCGGCATTGTGCTGCTGTTGTTCGCCCTCTTCCTCGCCGGCGCTCTGGCCGCCGAGGGATTCGCGCAGCTCGACGGCTCGGGCGATGTAAATCGCAACTTCGGCTGGATGGGTGCGCTCCTCGCGCAGCCGATCACCGCGTTCTTCGGCTGGCCCGCAGCGATCCTGCTTCCGCTCGCTCCGGCAGCGCACGCGCTCCGCCTCTTCGGCCGCCTCGGCGAGAAGAAGGACAGATCGTGGATGACCTTCCTGCTGGGGCTCGTTTTCCTGCTGCCGGTGATCTTCGGCCTCACTGAGGGCGGCGTCCGCGAGGCGAGCGCATGGGCAGGAATCTGGGGCAGCTTCGCCGCGTTCTATCTGCTGCAGTTCGCCGGTTCCGCCGGGGCCTGGATCATGATTGCCCTCGCCACCAGTGCGCTTATGGCCGCGACGCTGTCCTGGAATCCGATCAGAGTCGTCGTCGCCAAGCGCGTGATCACGCTCGACCAGGCGATGGCGCGCACACGGGCGGGGAGAGCTGGCCTGGATCCATCCAAGGAGATTGTCGTTCCATCGGCGTCTGTTTCCATCTTGTCCCTCGAGCCATCCCCGGAAGAGATGCCGGAAGTCGATCTCTCGCTCATGGACGACGCGGTTGCAACTGCGGGCGAACACCCACTCATTCCCATCGAGCGGAAGCGCGAGCGCAAGACCAGGTCGGCGGCCGCGGCGCAGCACGCTCAGAGGATCGTGGCGGAAATGGGGACGACCGACGGTGATACGCAGTCGTTCACCGACGACGATTTGCCTTCTCCCGAACTTCTCACTCCGCCTCTGCCACGAAACGCAGATCTGGGAAAGCGCGAGCTCGACGCGATGGGCGTGAAGCTGATGGATGCTCTTCGCACGTTCCGGGTCGAGGGCGAGCTCGTCGGGCGCACCACTGGTCCTGTCGTCACTCAGTTCGAGGTGGCACCCGCTGCCGGAGTGAAAGTCCGCCAGATCGCGAATCTTTCCAACGACCTCGCCCTGGCAATGCGCGCGCAGAGCATTCGCATCGTGGCGCCGATTCCGGGAAGGGGCGCGGTCGGCGTCGAGGTCCCGAATCCGACCGCCGAGATCGTCGCTTTCCGCGAGCTGATCGAGTCGCGCGAGTTCCAGAACATTCGCGCCGCTCTTCCGATCGCCCTTGGAAAGGATCTCGAGGGTCGTCCCGTCATCGCCGACCTGGCGAAAATGCCACACTTGCTCATCGCGGGGGCTACTGGCTCGGGCAAGTCTATTTGCATCAACACCCTGATCACGAGCCTCGTCTACCGTCATACTCCGACCACGCTCCGGTTCCTGATGATCGATCCGAAAATGGTCGAGCTCTCGGTCTACAACGTTCTCCCGCACCTGAGGCACAAGGTCGTCACCGATAACCGTGACGCCGCGGCGGTGCTCAAGTGGGCGGTGCTCGAGATGCAGGACCGCTATGAACTGCTTGCGGCGAACGGCGCGCGCAACATCCAGGACTTCAACCGGAAAGTCCAGGAAGGGCAGCCGCTCAGGAACGCGAAGCGCAACGACGTAGCCTTCGAGAACCTGGAGTACAAGGGTGGAATCGTCCCCTACATCGTGCTCATCATCGACGAGCTGGCCGATCTCATGATGACGGTGCAGGGGGAGATCGAGACGCCGCTGGCGATGCTGGCGCAGAAAGCGCGGGCGATCGGGATTCACCTCATTCTCGCCACGCAGCGGCCGAGCGTGAACGTGATCACGGGATTGATCAAGGCAAATTTTCCGAGCCGCATCGGATTTCGTGTCGCGTCGCAGGTGGACAGTCGCACGATCCTCGATGGCATTGGCGCCGAGTCGCTGCTCGGCAACGGAGACATGCTTTTCATCCCGCCGGCGAAGAGTGAGCCCGCGCGACTGCAAGGCGCCTACATCTCGAGCGAGGACACCGAGCGGCTGATGGGCTGGTACGAGCTGCGGCGCGAGCAGCGCAAGGCCGCGTTCGAGGCGCAGGGCCTGTTCGTCGAGGAGGGCCAGAGCGAGCCCGACATCATCGAGTCCATTCGGAAGAAAGAAGCCGAGGAAGCGCTCGGGTCGGACGCCGAGAGCCTCGACGATACGGATCGCGACAAGCTGTTTCGCGAGGCTGCCGAAGTCGTGATCCAGTACCAGCAGGGCTCGACATCGTTGCTGCAACGACGCCTCAAGGTCGGGTATGGTCGCGCGGCTCGCATCATCGACCAGTTGAACGCCGCGGGCATACTCGGTCCGCCTGATGGCTCCAAGCCGCGCGACGTTCTCGCGGGGCTGGATGACCTCGACCGCATCGCTGGGCCGCGAGTCTAGGCTTTTCGCGCCCGCTTCGGGGCGCGCTACGACTGGCATCTCGTGTTGGGTCGGTGGTGGGTGTCCTCTACGGCCGCTAACCGGCTTACACGCATCGAGCCTCGCGCTTTTCCGTAGGAAAGCGAGCGGCGCGGGTAGAGAGGCGCGAGTCTCTCGCTACGCCGGACGCGGCCTGCGAGGACACCCTCCGCCTCCCACACGGATCTGTCGGTCGCGGCGTCGCGGCCCGTGCGCGCGAAAGCGACGCGCGGGGCTGTGACTTGATGCCATGTGTCTCGGGGAGTCGGAGGGTGTCCTGCTTAAGCGAGTTTCAGCGAGCGACCAGGAGACCAGCGACCTCCCCGCGGAGCGGGCGGTCGCGTTCTGGGCTCCCGGGTGCCCGCTTGCGGGCGCGGCAAGCGTACTCGCGCAGCAGGACACCCTCCGACGACCCGGCGCACCGAACTCAAGTCACTCAGCGCGCGCGGTGCCGGTCTCGCATTTCTTGCAGACGGTCACTCGCTACCTGGTCCCTCCCTGACTGGATAGCAGGCCTACAGGACGAGCCGTCCGACCACGGCCTTGATCTCATCGACGTCGTAGCCCCGCCTGGCGAGAAAGGCGAACAGCCGCCGCCTCAACACGAACGGCTCCAGATCCCCCAGCAGCGCCAGCTTTTTTTTCGCGACACGCTCAACCGTCGCTGAAGTGTCGACCTCATCCTGCTCAATGACATTGTCGATCGCCTGCGTGGCGATATCGGTCTTGATTCCCTTCCGGTAGAGCTCCTGCTGCAGCCTCCGCTTCGATGCGCCCGTGCTCAGCATCTTCGATCGCGCGTACTGCTCGGCGTATCTCACGTCGTCGAGAAGCCCGTTAGCGACAAGGCGGCGGATCGCGTCATCCGCGTCCGCCGCCGGGTACTGCTTCTGGATCAGTTTTCGGTGCAGCGCACGTGTGGCGTAAGGG
>JANMTG010000182.1:0-1988 GCA_031390205.1 Gemmatimonadota bacterium | reverse complement strand
CCCGACGGGTTTCCCGCTCAGGACCACCGGCAGGGCATGCAGGTCCGGCATGGCTTCGAAGCGGTCGAACACCTCATCATTGGTGCAGGTCGGTGCAATCGGCGCGGCCCGGATCAGCAGCTTTTCCGCGGTCACATTGCTCGGCGCGGGAGGCGGGGGAGATAGCGCTGCAGCGACCGGTCGCCGTGGACGCCGGGCTATGGGTGACTCGCTTACTGCGGCCTCGAGCGGATTCCAGCGTCCGGGTGCCGGTGCCGGTGGTGGCGGGGTTAGCGCCCAGGGAGCTGGGGGCGGGAGCGTATTCGGTGGAGCCGCGGGTTCAGGTCGAGGGGGCAGTGGAGTGCAGGTCGCGTTCGTGAAAAAGGACGAGAAATACGCGGCGCGACCGATTCGAACCGGCATCAGTGATTTCGAGTACACTGAAGTCCTGAGCGGCCTCGAGCAGGGCGAGCAGGTTGCCCTTCTCGGCGTCGCGGTCCTGCAGGCGCAGCGAGACGCACAGGCGGCGCGCATCAGAGCAGGCACCGGCGGCGGATTGCAGCAGCAGACTACGCCGGCGGCTGGTGGGGGCGGCGGTGGCGGCGGCGGACGACCGCCCGGCGGATAAGGGAGGAGGGAAGATGCTTCTCGGTGAGACTATTGGTGTTGCTTTCGGCGCGCTCAGGGCGAATAAGCTTCGCTCATTTCTAACGATGCTCGGCGTCGTCATCGGCGTGGGCGCCGTCATTGCCGTCGTCGCTCTCGGTCGCGGCGCGCAGCAATCGGTGAACGCGCGCATCTCCGCGCTCGGCACCACGCTTCTCACCGTGTTCCCCGGCCAGGTGGTGCGCGCCGGCGTCGCGTCGGAGGGCGATCGCGCCGCTCTCACCATCTCGGATGCTCAAGCTATCGAGGCGGCGAACAGTCCTCTGATCACCGCCGTCCAGCCAGAGATGTCACGCTTCTTTCAGGTGCAGTATCTCACCCTGAACACGAACACATCCGTTGTCGGGACTACGGCAAACTATCTGGAGGTAAGGAAGTACAATCTTGCGGCGGGCCGGATGTTCACCGAGCTCGACGACGAGCAGAGCCGCCGTGTCGTAGTGATTGCCTCCACCGTCGCGGAGAACCTCGGGTCGCAAACGCCGAGCGATCTCGTTGGCGCCAACGTGCGCATCCGTGGAATTCAGTTCGAGATCATAGGAGTGCTGTCGCCGAAGGGATCCACCGGTGGATTCGGAAATCCGGACGACCAGGTGCTCATTCCGCTGGGCACCGCGCAGTTCAGGGTGTTCGGCACCGATCGCATCCGCCAGATCGGCGTGATCGCGGCCAGCGAGGAGAAGATCCCGAACACAATGGCGGAGATTCAGAAAGTCCTGCGCCGCGAGCACAGACTCCGCCCCGGGCGCGACGACGACTTCCAGATCCGAAGCCAGGCCGACTTCCTCAACACGCTAGGCGAGACGACCCAGATCTTCACATTCCTCCTCTCGGGAATCGCGGCGGTGAGTCTTCTCGTCGGCGGAATCGGCATCATGAACATCATGCTGGTGTCCGTCACCGAGAGAACGCGTGAGATCGGTGTCCGCAAGGCGCTCGGTGCCACGCCGAGGAATATTCTCCTCCAGTTTCTGATTGAGGCGGTGGTGCTCTGCCTGCTCGGTGGAATTGGGGGAATATTCTTTGGCTGGGCGGGGGCGGTGGCGCTCGCGCAGTTCGGGAACTTCAACACCGCGGTGGCGCCGTCGTCGGTACTGCTCGCCTTTTTCTTCTCGGGGTTCGTGGGCGTCCTGTTCGGGGTGTGGCCCGCTCGGCGCGCGGCAGCCTTGGATCCGATTCAGTCGTTGCGATACGAGTAGTTGGGGGTCGCTACGTCGGGGTCACGGCGCTGTCCGGCATCCAGAATACCAAAACAGGGAGCCCCGAGCTGAAAACGCTTGAAAATCCGGGAGCCTTCATACTGACGGGCGAGCCGCTCGGAGTTCTGCGCTCTTACGGGCGGG
>JANMTG010000173.1:0-7060 GCA_031390205.1 Gemmatimonadota bacterium | reverse complement strand
GGGCAACCGGATCGCGCTCGACGCGTTCGAGTCGGCGCTGCGCCGGATTCCCAAAGCGGACCACCGCTTTCGCGTCGAGCACGCGCAGGTGATAAGCCTCGAGGATATTCCGCGCTTCGCGCGGCTTGGCGTGATTCCCTCGATGCAGGCGACCCATCAAACGAGCGACATGCGCTGGGCGGAGGCGCGCGTCGGGCCTCAGCGCATTCGCGGCGCCTACGCCTGGCGGTCACTCCTCAACACCGGGGTTATCACTCCCAACGGGACCGATTTTCCGGTGGAGGAGGTGAATCCACTGCTGACGTTCCATGCCGCGATCACGCGCCAGGATGCAGCGGGTAGCCCGCCAGGTGGCTGGTATCCGGAACAGAAGATGACGCGTGAGGAAGCTCTTCAGTCGATGACCATCTGGGCCGCCTACGCCGGCTTTCAGGAATCAGTCATGGGGTCCATCTCTCCGGGAAAGTATGCCGACTTTGTGATTCTCGACCGCGACATCATGCGAATTCCCGAGAGCGAGATACTTTCCACGCGCGTGCTTTCCACCTGGATGGGAGGAAGGCCGGTGTACCAGGTACCGTGACGCGGCATATCGCTTGCCTCCTACTCTGACTCCTCACTCCGACCCGCATTTGATGCCTCGCCGGCTTCTCGGCTATATCGTAGTTCTGCTCAGCGTAATGGCTTGCTCGCGCGACGATACCGCTTCGGCCCGTACGCGCGACGGCGAGCGCTCGGCCGACCGCGTCGCACCCCGTCCGGCCGCGATCACTCCGTCCGCCCAACCCTACCGAGTGGTTCCGGTTGCCAACGGAGGCAGCATCTCGGGAACCGTTGATTTCGACGGGCCCATTCCCTCGGACACCATCATTCGTCCCACGCTCGATCAGTACGTGTGCGGAACGCAGATACTCCAATCGAGGGTGGCGCGCTCTGGAACACACATCGGAGGAGCGCTCGTCTGGCTCACCGACATCAGGAGCGGGAAAGCACTGCCCCTCGAGCGCCGTTTCGAGCTCACCAATGACGACTGCGCGCTCGATCCCTACATCCAGGTGATCTACACCACGAGCACGCTCAATGTCGCTACGCAAGACAAGGCGATCCACACCAACCGTTTCATCAACGTCGGGACGGGAGTCATCGAAGCGATCGCGCCGTTCAACGATGCCGGTGAGGTTGTACCGCTCGACCACGTCTTCAAGGAGCAGGGCGAGATAGAAGTCGTCTGCCAGCAGCATCCGTGGACGCGTGCCTGGGTAGCGGTGCTCGATCACCCCTACTCGGCGAAAACAGCGGCGAACGGCTCGTTCAATATCCCCGACATTCCGCCGGGCAAATACAGGGTCCGCGCCTGGCACCCGCACCTCGGGTTCTCCGACGACAGCGTGAGCGTGGTCGCCGGCCAGCCAGCCAATGTCGCGTTCACGATGCGAAAGGCCGGGACACCCGCGCCCGTGCGGCCTCCCGCACGTCCGGCAATCGATACTCCGGCTACGCCGGGATCGGAAACTCCTTTCGGTGTTCCGATCCCGACACCGGCGTCGAGCACTCCCCCAGGTTAACCGCGCGGCCGGGTTGATAGGCGCTGCGAAGGACGCAGGTGAAAAAACTCTGCGTTGTGCGTTTTCCGTTCAAGCGTTGTCCGTTATTGCGTAACGGCGAATGCCGACCGATTAAACGGGAACGCAAAAACGGAAAACGCAAAAACGGTAAACGCACAACGCAACCAGAAGCACCCACCCCGGCCGGAGCCCGGCCGGTTGCACACCAACCGTTCTCCCCTGTCTAGCCTACCAGCGCCTCCCCCGGTCTGAACTGCCCGCGGTACAACCGGGAGTACACTCCTTCGGATGCGAGAAGATCCGCGTGTTTGCCTTCCTCGACGATCACTCCGCGGTCTATCACTACCACCTTGTCGGCTCGCAGCACCGTGCTGAGGCGGTGGGCAATGATGAGTGTAGAGCGCTGACGTAACAGCTGCTCCATGGCCTCCTCGATCAGTTTCTCGCTCTCGCTGTCAAGACTTGATGTGGCCTCGTCGAGAATCACCAGCGCCGGGTTCTTGAGGAACACCCGCGCGATCGCAATGCGCTGACGCTGTCCACCCGACAGCTTGACTCCCCGCTCGCCCACCCGGGTATCGAATCCTTCCGGCAGGCGGTCAATGAACTCCTCGGCGTGCGCGGCCTTGGCGGCGGCCCGAATCGCATCTTCGGGTGGGCGCGATCCATCGTTGTTGATCGCCGCGTATGCGATGTTCTCGCGAATCGTCCCGCTGAACAGCGTTGGCTCCTGGGGAACGATGCCGATAGCGCCGCGAAGCTCCGCGAGCGAAAGCTGGCGGATATCAACGCCGTCGAAAACTATCCGGCCTCCCGTGACATCCCAGAACCGCGCCAGCAGCGACGCGATCGTGGTTTTTCCCGCGCCACTTGGCCCGACGAGGGCGACGACTTCACCCGCGGAGATGCGGAGCGATACGCCGTGTAGCACTTCGGGAAGCGCCGGATTGTACCGGAATGAGACATCCTCGATTGCCACCTCGCCCCGCACCGGGCGCGGCAGGCGGGCGGGAGTGATCGGCTCGCGCACCGACGATTCTGCCTCGAGCAGATCGAAGACGCGCCGAGCCGCTCCGATCGCTTCCTGGTATGCGCCGAAGAGTGAAGCGAGGGATCCAACAGCGCCGGCCACATAGAGCGCGTAGAGTAAAAACGAGACGAGAGCGCCCGGGGTCAGACTGCCTACGAGCACCAGCCGGCCGCCCTGCCAGAGCACGGCCACAACAGCGCCAAACCCGGAAAAAGTGAGCGTGCCGAAAAAGGCGCCGCGGATTCGGGCCCGCCTGATGGCGGCGGAGATGACGTCGTCCAGGTGGCTTCCGTAGCGCCTGACTTCTTCGTCTTCACGCGTGAAGCTCTGCACGGTGCGGATTTGCGAGAACGCTTCCTCCGCGGTTCCGGTCGCTTCGGCGATCCGGTCCTGCACGCCGGTGCTCGCGCGCCTCAGCGCGCGCCCGAACAGAAACGCCGCGCCCACTACGAGGGGGACGACCGCCAGCGTCGTCGCCGCCAGCAGCGGGTGGGTGAGCGTCAGCAGGACTATTCCGCCAATCAGGAAAAGCGTCTGTCGGGCGAACTCCGACAGATTGTAGCTTAGGACGGTCTGGAGAACCGTGGTGTCGGCGGAGAGCCTGCTGGTCAATTCCCCGGTTCGCCGCTCGGTAAAGAAGCCGGGTGACAGATGAATGAGGTGGGCGAAGAGCTCCTGTCGTAGCTGCGCAATGACGCGCTCCGACGTCGACGTCAGCAGATAGACCTGCACGAAGTTGAGCACCGCCTGAATCGCGAACAGGACGAGGAGCCAGATCGCGATCGAGTTGAGCAGGTCGGCGTCGGCGGAGACGAACGCTGCATCGAGCAGGTGTCTAACGATCTGCGGAAACGCCAGCGCAATCGCGCCGCTCGCCACGAGACACGCGAAAGCGATCACCAATCGCCCGGCATAGGGGCGAATGCGCGGGAGGAAGCGGCCGAGTGGACGCGGAGAGGAAACCGGCGGCTGCTCGCGCGGTGTGGGACGCTGGGCTGAAACCGCGAATTGCACCGGAGGTACCGGCATCAGCCCCCGACCTTGCGGTCTACTACCATCGCCACGAAGAGGAGCGCGAGGTAAAACAAGGAAAACTTGTAAACCTGCCAGGCGGCCTTGGTCCAGTCGGCGAGGAGACTCACGCGAACCACGCCGGCGAGAAGGATCCCGCCCAGCACCAGCGCCGACGCGAGATAGATGCTGCCGAACGCGCCAAAGGACACCGGCAACAGGGTGAGGGCGACGAGAATGACATTGTACCAGATCATCTGCCGCATCGTTTCGCGCTCGCCCCACACCAGCGGCGCCATGGGGATCCCCGCTCTCCCGTAATCGGCCTGCTTGAGGAGCGCCAACGCCCAGAAGTGCGGAGGAGTCCAGTAGAACACGATGAGGAACAGAAACACGGCTGTGAGATCCAGCGCGCCCGTCATTGCCGCCCAGCCAACCAGTGGCGGAAACGCGCCGGCCGCGCCGCCGATGACGATGTTCTGGGGAGTGGTGCGCTTGAGCCAGCGCGTGTACACAAACACATAGAAATAGAATCCGGCCAGCGCCAGCCCGGCCGTGAGAGTGTTTGTGAACCGCGCCAGCAGGAACGTCGCTGCGGTCGCCAGCGCCACACCGAAGGCGAGCACCGCGCGCGCTTCCATGCGTCCGCTCGGGATGGGGCGCAGCCTGGTGCGCGCCATCCGGGTATCGATGTCGCGGTCCAGATACATGTTGACGGCGTTCGCTCCTCCCGCCATCAGGTATCCCCCGAGCAGCACGATCACGACGAGAAGCCAGCCAGGACTGCCCGCGACGAACATTGGCGCGACGGTGGTGACGAGCAGCAGCGAGATGATGCGCGGCTTGGTGAGCATCACCAAGTCCCGCAGCAGCGACGGCTGTGACTGCTCTCCGGCGACCGTGCCCATCACGTGCTCACTCCCTCAGGCGTGGCGAACGTTCCGCGCGAAGGCGACTCGCGCCCGACGTCCGGCGAAGTAGACGAAGCACGACGACTGCCAGCGAGCGCTGTCACGGTGACGACAGCGATCCACAATGCTGTGCCCACCGCCTGATGGAGTGAGCGTAGCGTCGCCGGTAGAGCCATCTCTACCATCCCGGCGGCGATGAGGACCTGTAGCACGACCAGCCCCAACGCCGCAGCAACCGTCATTCGAATGATCGCTGGCTCCTTTCGTTTCCGGCTGCCGACATTCATGCCGATGAGATGACCGAGCACGAGAAAGGCGATCACGCGGTGCGTGATGTGTATTGTGACTGGGCCAGAGCTTCCCTCGATCGCGCGGCACCAGGGGAACCCCTGGCAGGCGAGCGGAGCGCCGGGCACGTTCGCGGTGAGCGCCCCGAATACGAGGGCTGTGAAAATGAGCGCCACCGCGATCCTCCCAGCGCGCAACGTTCTCGGGGCCGGGTCGACCGGAAGATTTGCTGCCCCCAACCCGCCCGACCGCACCAGGGCCACCACGATCACGGCGAGAAGCGCCATCGCGATTGCGAGGTGTGTGACGACGATCAA
Source organism: Gemmatimonadota bacterium (assembly GCA_031390205.1). GTDB lineage: Bacteria > Gemmatimonadota > Gemmatimonadetes > Gemmatimonadales > Gemmatimonadaceae > UBA4720. The sequence continues at coordinate 1,938 of JANMTG010000173.1, read as the reverse complement.
CGGGTGAAGCTCGAGCTTCACCGTTACCGCTCCGAAGATGGCTGCCGCGACGACGAGCAATCCGGCCAGAACCGAGGCGCGAAGGACACCCCCCGGTCCTCCGACCCCACTTGTTTTCCTCGTCAGAAAAGCGGCGACGATGAGCGCCAGCACCGAGACCGAGAGCGCCACCGCCCCGTACCGGTGCGAAATCTCGATCAGGAGGCCGGGCCCCGTGTGCGCCGGTGTGAGCGAGCCAAAGCAGTCGGGCCAATTATCGCCGCATCCCATTCCCGAGCCGGTGATGCGAACGACGGCGCCGAACACCACCTGCGCGAAGCCGATGAAGAGCGCCAGATACGCGAGCCTCCTCAGCGGCGGCACCGCCTCAGCCCCTCGGAATGACGCGATTTGACTCCTGGTGGGCAGAATCGATGCCCGTCGGCGTATGGTCCACGTGCATGTGATCCTCGCCTGTCGGAGCATGCTCCATGCGCATGTGATCCTCGCGCTCGGACACCTTTCTCCACGTCGCGAAGAGGAGCACCGACAGGACAAGCGCGGGCAGTATCGCCCAGGCCAACTCGACCGAGCGAGGTGATGCCGGCACCAGCTCCGACCTCTTCTCGTTTTTCACGTTGAAGCTTGATCGGAGCAGCGCTATTTGCGCGGCAACGCAGGCGAGCGCGGCGATCCAGAAGATTGCCTCAGCCAGCGACAGATTCATTCGGAAGATGTGAGAGCTTCGTCAGGCGCGGGGAACGTGCGCGCGATGATAAAGCTACTCGCGCCATCACTGCCTTTGCACTACCGTATGCGCCATGAACGAGCCCGCTGCCGCTCACGCATCGTCTCTTCCTCGCCGCCTCGGTCTGTGGAGCGCGGTCGCGGTGCTCGTCGGCTCGACGATCGGCTCCGGAATTTTTCGCTCGCCGGCGGGAATAGCGGACAAGCTGCCCGGGCCGTTCCCGCTGCTCGTGATCTGGGTCACCGGCGGAGTGTTCGCCCTGTGCGGAGCGCTGACGCTCGCCGAAGTCGCCGGCGCCTTTCCGCAGACGGGCGGCGTTTACGTCTACATCCGCGAGGCGTGGGGACGGCTCGCAGGCTTTCTGTTCGGCTGGACCGAGCTCGTGCTCATTCGTGCCGCGGCCCTGGGCGCGATCTCGACCACGTTCGCCGAGTACATGCTGCGGGTGACGGGGAGAGATCCGGGCATTGCTCCGTACGACAGCGCCGTTCATTACGTGGCGGCTGCCGCGATACTCCTCACGGCGACCTTCAACTACGTGGGGCTCAAGTGGGGTTCCCTAGTTCAGAACATCACGACGATCGCGAAAACCGGTGCGCTTTTGCTGATCATCGTGCTCGCGTTCGCGCTCGGACTGCCCGAGACCGGAGGTCACTACACTCCGGCGATTCCGCCCGGAAGTTTTTCACTCATGCCTTTCGGGCTCGCGCTCGTATCGGTGCTCTGGGTTTATGACGGCTGGGCGGATGTGAGCTTCGTGGGTGGGGAAGTGAAGGATCCGGAGAAAAACCTTCCACGCGTGCTGATCTTTGGCACCCTCATCATCATCGCGCTCTATCTCCTCGCCAACCTGGCGTACCTGGCGGTGCTGCCGGTCGAAGAGATCCGCACGTCCAAACTGGTCGCGGCCGACGTGGCGGAGCGGGTGATGGGCAGACCGGGAGTCGTTTTTGTCTCGGTGGCGGTGATGGTGTCCACCTTCGGGACCTTGAACGGCTCGGTGATGACTGGGGCTCGGGTGCTCTTCGCCACTGCCGCCGATGGACTTCTTTTCAAGCCGATCGCCAGGGTTCACCCGAGATTCAAGACACCGAGCGTCGCGATTATTCTCGAAGCTTCGCTGGGTGTCCTGTTCGTGCTGGTTGGGACCTTCGAGCAGCTGGCGGATGTGTTCGTTACGGCGATCGTTCCATTCTACGCGCTGGCGGTGG
>JANMTG010000172.1:0-3463 GCA_031390205.1 Gemmatimonadota bacterium | reverse complement strand
GACGCTCTAACCTAGGCGCGACAGGAGTTTTTCGCTATGACGGAGGCGCAAGCACATGTTTGCTTGGCCACAGGCATTTCATCGATCCCTCCGCTTAATAAACGCAGTCCATGCTGCGTTTGCAGGGCGCTCTAGGCGCTGACCTCGAAGCAGCACCGTGGCTCGTCCTCCAGCTCGCAGCAGATGCTCACCGGCGTAGCCAGGTATTGCACCAGAAACCCCTGGAGGACTTTGCAGGCGGCCGGGTGCTCCGAAGTCAGAGCAGCCAACGGACATCCGAGGCTTCGAATCATCAACGTTCCGTTCCGCGCTCGGACCTCTGCTACGCCTCCGAAGCTCCTGAGGAGCCTCGCTGCCGCATGTACGCGATTCTTCATGGCCCCGGTTGGCCTTGGGTATCTGCTCGCCAGCGATTCTCCAGTGTCCATCATGAGCGAATCCAGCTGCGCACCCGCGCAGCGTCCTTCGGCTACCCGGAGGAATTGCATCAGCACCGGCAGATAAAGCGTCGAAAACTGAACCTGCCCGTTGAGAGTGATGCCGTACAGGGTTGACGGCTTGCTCGCCCCGGGACGTGAGCCGGTGCGGGTGGCGAATCCCATTTCCTCGAGCTTGCGCAGCTGATTTCGCACCGCGTTGTCGGTTATTCGCAGCGCTTTGGCGATCTGCTCCACCGTCATGGGACCGTGTCGAAGCTGGTTTAAGACTCTGTTTGCCGGACTGCTCGAGCGAACGACTGGGGTCGTCATGCGTTTAGGTGGTTGGGTGGTCTCGCTTCGAAGCGCAGGCTGCCTTCCATAAGAACGTTCAAGATCTGCACCGTGTTGAAAATATCCCTCGACGTTCGCGCTCCGCTGGAAGCAAAGCACCGACCGCCTGCTGCTGTTCGCCGCGCCGGAACTCCACCAATCAGGTCCGACGAGGCCAGATTTTTGCAGATAACACAGCTTCGACTTGACAATCTCTTGGAAAACGGGCAAGGTCCAAGAGATTGCAGGTTCATTCGTCCCACATCGGTTGGGGGGTTTCGAAATGTCCGCAGAACACGCGTTGAAACGGAGAGCTTTCTCGACCCGTCCGCGACTGCGCCTCGTGGCTGCCTTGTCAGCTGTCTACGTGGTCACCGCCTGTACGCCGCAAAACCAGCCGGGCGAGACATCCGCAGCCAGCGACGATCTCTCGCCACAGAATCTCGCCGCGGGACAGCAGATCTTCCGCTTCGAGACTTTCGGCGACGAGCAGTTCTGGACCGACACAGCTCGCATGCACGAAGTCGTTCAGAAATCAGTAAGCCCGGCTACTGCCCTCTCGGTGGGACTCAAGGTCGACGCTGATGCGATTCCGGCCGACGTGGCGGCGGCGATCAAAGCGGGCAAGGTGGACCTAAACGATCCGGCGACCACTGTCACGCTGCTCAAGCTGAACGCGGTGGTGGGACTGAAGGGTACCGTCGCAACCATTAACGGCAAAGACACGCTCACACGACTCGGCATCACGTGCGCCCTCTGTCACTCGACGGTGAACAACTCATTCTCGAAGGGAATCGGCAGCAGGATGGATGGCTGGCCCAACGGCGATCTCAACGTCGGGGCAATCATAGCGCTTTCTCCCGCGATAACTCCCGCTCAGAAGGCGGTGTACAGCTCGTGGGGTCCTGGCAAGTATGATCCGCGCTACAACATTGACGGCAAGAGCACACCACTCGTACTGCCACCGGCCTACGGTCTCGCGCCCGTAAGAAACGAGACGTATACGGCGGAGGGACCTATCTCCTATTGGAATGCCTATGTCGCGGTGACTCAGATGCACGGGCACGGCAACTTCGCGGATCCGCGGCTCGGTATCGACATTCGTCAGACGCCTGACATGGTCTCACCCAAGCTGGCGTCGCTGCGCGCGTATCAGCACAGCCTCGCCGCGCCGTCGCCGCCAGCGGGCAGTTTCGACGCGGCGGCGGCGGAGCGCGGCCGAATGGTGTTCAACCGGAGTTGTGCAACCTGCCATGTCGGCGGCACTGGCACTGACAACAACTCCGGCGTGCTCCACGCGCCGTCCGAAACGGGGATGAGCGCGACTTACGCGTTGCGCACGGCGAACAAGGCGTATCGAACCACGCCCCTTCGCGGGCTCTGGCAGCATCCGCCGTATTTCCACGACGGAAGCGCTGCGACGCTCGCGGATGTCGTCACGCACTACAACAACTTCCGCCGCCTGAACCTGTCGGCCGGACAGCAACAAGACCTCGTTCAGTATTTGAAGTCGTTGTGATGGCGGGGACAGATGTCCGGACGGGCTCGATGATCCCGTTCAGGCGCTGCGTGACGCTCGTCGTCGCATTCGTGGGCGCTGCCGGGTGTGGTGCGTCGGCGACGCTCCCCGTCTCTGCCGGGACCGGCCCCCACCCGGTCCTCCCACCCCCTAGTACTTCGCTGATTCCGTTGGTGAACGTCGTATCAGCGAAGGGCTGGCCGGCAAACGGTAAGCCAGTGGGAGCGCAATCAACGGCTGTGGCCGCGTTTGCCCGTGGACTTGACCACCCCCGCTGGCTATACGTGCTTCCCAACGGCGACGTGCTCGTGGCCGAGACAAATGCGCCGAAAAGGCCCGGTGACAACAAGGGGATCAAGGGTTGGTTCTTCAAGCGTTTTCAGAAGAAGGCTGGTGGCGCCGCGCCAACCGCCAACCGCATCACCCTCCTGCGGGACAGTGATGGGGACGGTATCGCCGATACGCGCTCGGTTTTCCTGGCAGGATTGAATTCACCCTTCGGCATGGCGCTGGTGGGCAGTGTTTTCTACGTGGCAAATAGCGACGCCGTGCTGCGCTTCCCGTACACGGAAGGTCAGACACAGATCTCGGTACCCGGAATCAAGGTGGTCGACCTTCCCGCTGGCCCGATCAATCGTCACTGGACGAGGAATATCATCGCGAGCGCAGATGGGGCCAGGCTGTATGTCGCCGTCGGAGCCAACAGCAATGCCGCGGAAAACGGCATCGAGAAGGAAGCGGAACGGGCGGCGATCTGGGAGGTTGATCCTGCCACGGGCAATCACCGCATCTTCGCCTCCGGGCTGCGCAATCCGGTGGGGATGGCGTGGGAGCCCGAGAGCGGCGCGTTGTGGGCAGCGGTGAACGAACGCGACGAGCTCGGCAGCGATCTGGTGCCCGACTACATGACCGCCGTGCGCGACGGCGCCTTCTACGGCTGGCCGTACAGCTATTTCGGGCAACACGTCGATTCTCGAGTGAAGCCGAAGCGGCCCGATCTCGTCGCCTCCGCAATCAAGCCAGACTATGCCCTTGGCCCGCATACCGCATCGCTCGGCCTGGCCAACTCACGAGGAGCGAAGCTACCGCCTCCGTTCAGAGACGGCATGTTCGTGGGGCAGCACGGCTCCTGGAATCGGGAGCCACGCAGCGGCTACAAGGTGATCTTCGTGCCGTTCACTCGCGGAATTCCGTC
>JANMTG010000148.1:0-8582 GCA_031390205.1 Gemmatimonadota bacterium | reverse complement strand
GGATAGTCGCCCGAGAAGCAGGCGTGACAAAATCCGGAAGGCCCCCCCGGAACCGATTCCAGCATTCCCTCCAGTGTCAGGTACCCGAGGGAGTCCGCGCCAACCTGATTGGCGATGCCGTCAATGCTCATGTTCGCGGCGATGAGCTCTTCGCGCGTGGGCGTATCGATGCCGTAATAGCACGGTCCGGTGATGGGAGGCGAGCTTACGCGTAAGTGCACTTCGCGCGCCCCCGCGTTGCGGACCATGTTCACCAGGCCACGGGTTGTGGTGCCACGGACTATCGAGTCGTCAACCATCACTACGCTCTTTCCGCGCAGCACCTCGCGCACCGCGTTGTACTTCACCTTCACCTTCGCATCGCGGCCGGCCTGCGTCGGCTGAAGGAATGTCCGGCCCACGTAGTGATTGCGGATGAGCGCCAGCTCGAGCGGGAGGCCGGACTCCTCGGCAAAGCCCAGCGCCGCGGAGTTCGATGAGTCCGGCACGCTGAACACGAGCTCGGCGGTCGGGGCGGGGAAGTCGCGCGCCAGCCTTCGACCCAGCTCCCGGCGCGCGCGGTCTACCGAGCCCCCGAATACCTGACTGTCGGGCCGGGAGAAATACACGTACTCGAACACGCACTTCCTCGACTCGCGCCGCTCGAGCGGAAAGCTCGATCGAATCCCTTCGTCATCGACGGCGATGATCTCGCCACGCTCCACTTCACGCTCGATCGTCGCGCCGAGCAGATCCAATGCGCAGCTCTCGGAGGCGAAGACGATCGCGTCCCCGAGCTTTCCCATTACCAATGGGCGCCAGCCGCGGGGATCGCGCGCTGCCAGCAGCGTCTTGCCGATTGTGACCACCAGGCAGTACGCGCCTTCCACACCGCGCAGCGCGTCGGCCAGCTTGTCTTCCGGCTTCGCCGACGGCGACCGCGCGAGACGGTGAACGAGGACTTCGGAGTCCATCGTCGACGTGAAGATCGAGCCCGCGTCTTCGAGCTCGTGCCGAAGCTCCGTCGCGTTGATCAGATTCCCGTTGTGGGCGAGGCTGATGTGGCCGTCGCGGAACCGCGCCAGCACGGGTTGCGCGTTCTCGATCGTGGAAGATCCAGCGGTGCTGTACCGGGTGTGCCCGATGGCGATGTCGCCGGTAAGTCCGCCCACGTCCGGTCCCTCAAAGCCCTCAGAGACGAGCCCCATGCCCTTGATGGCGCGTGCTCCCGTTTGCCGGTCGACCGCGACGATCCCCGAAGATTCCTGCCCACGGTGCTGGAGTGAGTACAGTCCGAGATGCGTGATCTCCGCAGCGTGCGGGTGACCGAAGATACCGAAGATTCCACACATGTCAGTGGCCGCCCACTGAGGCGCTGTCCGTCAGCGCGGCGTGCTGCGGCGTCCGCGACATGATCTCTGGAATCGTTTGATGGTAGGCGCGGCGCATCATGGCACGTGGCGCGCGCACCACCCCGTCGGCAAGCGCGATCGTCAGCGTCTCGGAGCTGCGTCGGACCGTACCAAGTCGCGTGCACGAAATCCCGGCCTTTCGTGCAATCGCTTCGACGCGCTCGGGAGCGGGGCTCGAAACGATGAACCGGCCCTGAGTCTCGCCGAACAGGACGGCGCGATTCGGCAGGTGTACCCAGCGTGAAAGGTCGATGTCCGCTCCACTCTCGGCTTCGGGATTGGCGATGCAGCACTCCGCCAGCGCGATCCCGATCCCTCCGTCACTGCAATCATGCGCCGAGCGCACCACGCCTGCGCGAATCGCCTCGAGCAGGACGTCGATGGTCACCTTCTCTCGGTGCACATCGCAAGCGGGCGGAGCACCAATGACGGCGCCGTGGATTGTGGCGAGATATTCGCTGCCTCCCAGCTCTCCTCCCATCTCGCCGAGGAGAAGTATGCCGTCGCCATCCCTTTGGAACGTTGCGCGGGTGACGTGAGACAGATCATCGATGAGCCCGACCATCCCCACCACCGGCGTGGGATAGACCGCGCCGGCGGGGCTCTCGTTGTACAGTGAGACGTTGCCCCCCGTCACAGGCGTTCCCAGTGCTCTGCATGCTTCGCCCATCCCGGCGATCGCTTCCTTCAACTGAAAGAACACCTCCGGCCGCGTCGGATTGCCGAAGTTGAGGCAGTTGGTGATCGCCATTGGGCGCGCGCCGGTGCACGCCACGTTCCGGGCGGCTTCGGCCACGGCAATGCGTCCGCCCACGCGCGGGTCGAGGTAGACGTATCGGCCATTGCAATCCGTTTTTACCGCTATCGCCTTGTTGGTGCCGCGGATGCGGAGAACCGCCGCGTCGCCGCCCGGGCCGATGACCGTATTGGTGCGCACAGTGGAATCGAACTGCCTGTAAGCCCAGGCCTTGCTGGCGATGGTTGGGGCGGAGAGAAGCTTTTCCAGCGTCCACAAGGGATCCCGCTCTTCCGCGCGCTCTGGAATCGTCGATGCATCGGTGTTGCGCAGCTCGCGAATCGCCGGCGCTTCACGGGCTTCAGGCGAATAGGACGGGCAATCGGTGACCAGTCGCGAGCCCGGAAATTCCGCCACCACGGTCGCGCCCTCGGTGACGCGATAAACCTGCTCGGCGATAACTTCTCCGATCACGGCGGCAGTGAGGTCCCACTTGGCGAGAATGTCGCTGACGGCGTGCTCGTGGCCCCGCTTTGCGACGACGAGCATCCTCTCCTGCGATTCGCTGAGCAGAATCTCGTAGGGTGTCATCCCGCTCTCACGCGTCGGGACCTTCGTCACGTCGATGGTGACGCCTACATCCCCGCGTTCAGCCATCTCCGCCGAAGACGACGTGAGTCCGGCGGCGCCCATGTCCTGAATCGCCACAATGTGATCGCTCTTGATCAGTTCGAGGCTTGCTTCGAGCAGCAGCTTCTCAGTGAAAGGATCTCCGACCTGAATCCGCGGCCGCTTGGCGTCGCTCGCCGCGGAGAGGTCTTCCGATGCGAACGAGGCGCCGTGTATCCCATCCCGACCGGTCCGCGCGCCGACAGCGATGATTGGGTTGCCCACGCCTTCGGCTTTCGCCCGAATCAGGTCTTCCTCGTGCATCAGCCCGACGCACATGGCATTGACCAGCGGATTCCCTTCGTAGGCGTCGTCGAAAACGATCTCGCCGGCGACAGTCGGAATGCCAACACAGTTCCCATAGTCGCCGATACCCTTCACCACGCCGGAGAACAGATACCGCACGCGAGGGCTGTCGAGACTGCCGAATCGCAGTGAATTGAGCATCGCGATTGGTCGCGCGCCCATTGTGAAAACGTCGCGCAGTATCCCTCCCACGCCGGTTGCTGCTCCCTGATACGGCTCGACGGCGGAAGGATGATTGTGCGACTCGATCTTGAAGGCGACGGCGAGACCATCGCCAATGGAGATGACGCCCGCATTCTCGCCGGGACCCTGAAGAACCCAGGGCGCGGTGGTCGGCAGAGTTTTCAGAAGGGGGCGCGAGTGCTTGTAGGAGCAGTGCTCGCTCCAGAGAGCACTGATTATCCCGAGCTCGGTGAAGGTTGGCGTGCGGCCGAGCATGGCCACCAGCCGCTGGTACTCTTCGTTGTTGAGTCCGTGCTCCGCGACGAGCGCCGGTGTAATCGCCGGATCTCCGGCACGTGGCGCCACTGCCGCCACTGCCGCCACTCTACGCCGCCACTCGGGAGAGGATCGATTCCAGAAGACGGACTCCATCCTCGGAGCCGAGGAGACGACTGCACGCGCGCTCCGGGTGAGGCATCATCCCGAGCACATTGCCCTGCTCGTTGATGATCCCGGCGATGTTCCGCTCGGAGCCGTTGGGATTGGCGTCCGCGCTGATGTTGCCGCTGGCGTCCGCATACCGGAAGATAACGCGTCCATCGGCTTCGAGCGCATCGAGCTCTTGAGGCGGCGCGAAATACCGGCCGTCCCCGTGGGCAATCGGAATCTTCAGCAGCTCGCCTTTTTGGTAGAGGCTGGTAAACAACGTGTCGGCGTTTTCGACGCGGATGCGCACGGGCGCGGAGACGAACTGAAGGGTCGCGTTTCGCATCAGCGCGCCAGGGAGCAGTCCGGCCTCGCAAAGAATCTGGAAACCGTTGCAAACGCCGAGCACGGGTCCGCCCGCTTTGGCATGCTCGGCCACCTCCTGCATGATCGGGCTGAAGCGAGCGATCGCGCCGGCGCGAAGGTAGTCGCCATAACTGAAGCCTCCAGGGAGCACGACGACATCCGCATTTTGCAGATCGTGATCCTTGTGCCAGAGATAGATCGCTTGTTCGCCGAGAATTTCGGTGACGGCGTGGTAGGCGTCGTAGTCGCAGTTCGACCCGGGGAAGGTGACGATCCCGAACTTCACGCGGGCACCGCCGACTCGACCTCGAAATCTTCGGTGACGGGATTCGCCAGGAGCTTGCGGCACATTTCTCTCACGCTCTCGCCGGCGGCGAGGGCGTCGTCGGCACTGGTTTCGATCACTATGTAGCGGCCGACGTGTACACTTCCCACGCTCTCGAAGCCCAAGGTGTGCAGGGCATCGCTCACCGCCTTTCCCTGCGGGTCCAACAATCCCTTCCGCGGCACGATGCGCACTGCCAGTCGGAATCTCGCCATCAGAGCCGGTCTTCTCCCGGGAATGGAGGGCGGGGAGCGTCGGACGGACCTCCACCCCCTCCGCTCCCACCGCTGCCACCGTGACCCGGTGGGCGCCGTCTTCGGCGCCGGCGCGGTGGCCGCTGTCGCGCCGCTTCCTCCGTTTCCTCGATCGGGTCAGTCTCGGGAATGAGAAGGGAATCGTCGTCCGAGATTACCGGGGCATCGCCCAGGGGACGCTTGTCGAGGAGGCCAAAAATCACGGTCTTCGCCAGTCCATACAGGACATAGGTTATCAGCGCCGGAAAATAGAATTCCTTCCGGATGAACAGGACTCCAATGAAAGTCGCGGCGACCACCACGCTGCCGAGAATCTCACTGACCTTTCTGAATCCAACGGTGGGAACCGCCGGATAGGAGACGTTGCTGATCATCAGGAAGGCGAGCGTCAGCATGAGCCCGCGCAGACCGGCCGTCCAATTCAGCTCGCCGAGTATCGTCTGGTTATAAAGCTCCGTCTGACTGAACCAGTAGTAGGTGGCGAGCGTCATCCCGGCGGCCGGGCTGGGCAGGCCGTGGAAATATTTCTTCGCGCGTCCCGCCTGCTCGACGTTGAAGCGGGCCAGCCGGATCACGGCGCAGGCTGTGAAGAGGAAGGAAAAGATCCAGTCCCAGCCGTTCCGGTTGAGGACGGCGAAGTACATGATCATCGCCGGCGCCAGGCCGAACGTGATCGCGTCTACCAGCGAGTCGAGCTCCGAGCCGAAGCGTGATCCGGTCCCGGTGGCGCGTGCCACGCGTCCATCGAGCGCGTCGCAGACTCCGCCGAAAACCACATAGAGGCCGGCGGTATCGAACTCTCCACGCGATGCGGCAACGATCGCGAAAACGCCGAAGAAGAGGCTGGCGAGCGTGAATCCGTTGGGCAGAATCACCACCGCGCGGTTCCTCGGACGATCGAGGTCGCCGCGGAGGTGGTGTCGTCTGCTACGGTCCGGAGCGAGCATCAATCAGGCAGCTCCGCCAGCACCGTAACACCCGCCGTGGTGATGTCACCGAGCTTGGCGCGAACCGCGGATGTAGTGGGGATAAAGACATCAACGCGCGAGCCGAAGCGGATGATGCCCATTCGCTCGCCCTGCTTCGCCGCATCGCCCGGCTTGCTGTAGGTCACTATCCGGCGCGCGATCAGTCCGGCGATCTGCCGGACGAGGATACGGTGTTTCCCGGTCTCGATCCCGACGGACATCTGCTCGTTCTCGAGGCTCGACTTTTCCGCGGCCGCGTTGAGAAACTTCCCCTCGTTGTAATGGACGTAGCTGACGGTGCCATCCACCGGATAGCGATTCACGTGGACGTTGAAGACGTTCATGAAGATGGACATTCGAATGGCACGTCCTCGCACGAAGCCGGGCTCGTCGACCTCAGTGATCATGATCAGCTTCCCATCCGCCGGGGAGACCACCAGCGAGGTACCGCGCTCACCGGTGCGCTCGGGATCGCGAAAGAAGTAGGCGACCCATAGCGCCAGGAGCAGGAGCACGACCGCGGCGAGCCAGAGTCCCCACGAGCGGCGACTCACCGCGAGTGCGAAGGCGCCGGCGGTGAGCAGGGCTGTGATCGCGATGAAGATGAGTCCTTCGCGCGCGAAATTCATTTGAGCTGGAAGTTCAGAGAAGCGCCGGTTAGGCGGCTGTAAATGTCGAGGTAACGAGAGCTGGTGGCATCGATCACGTCGAGGGGCAGCTTCGGAGGTGGATAATTCCCATCCCATCTGCCGGCGCGCTTCTCGCCGTCGAGGTAATCGCGAAGAGGCTGCTTGTCGAAGCTTGGCTGCGGGTGACCGGGACGGTATTTGTCAGCCGGCCAGAAACGTGAGCTGTCGGGAGTGAGCACCTCATCCACCAATATAACAGTGCCAGCTTCCGGGCTCCCGCCGGCGCTCCTGGCGCCGACTCTACCGAATTCAAACTTGGTGTCGGCGATGATGATTCCATGCCGGGCGGCTATGAGCCGGCCCGCTTCGTAGATCTCGCGAGAGCGGCTCGCAAGCTCGCTCGCCCAAATCTCGCCGATCGCTTCGCCCATCTCGGCCACCGTGATGTTCTCATCGTGTCCTTGATCGGCTTTTGTCGCCGGGCTGAAGATCGGGGGCTCGAGGCGGTCGGACTCGCGGAGTCCGGCGGGGAGCGGCTCGCCGGCCAGCGTTCCATGTTCCCGGTATTCCTTCCACGCCGAGCCGGAGAGGTATCCTCGAACGACACACTCGACTGGAAAGACGGTGGCGCGCCGGCATAACATGGCGCGACCAGCGAGCTCCCGTTCGTGGTCTTTGAGCGTGGGAATCACACGCACGATCTCGGTAATGTCAGCTGTCAGCATGTGATGCTTCACGGCCGGGTCGAGCTCTCGAAGCCACCACGCGGTGAGCTGGGTGAGGACTGCGCCCTTGTGCGGAATTGTTTCCGCCATAACCACATCAAACGCGCTGACTCTGTCCGTCGCGACGAGAAGGAGCCGCTCGTCGTCCACCACGTAAACGTCGCGCACCTTGCCACGTCGAAAGGGAACGAGCGGCAGAGCGCTCGCCGCCATTACGGTCAAACTCCGATCTCCTCGGCCCGGGTCGAATGCGCGGTGTCGCCGGCGAAGAGAGGCGCGATAACGTCGCGGAGGAATTCGTCCACCTGCGCCGCCGCGCGTCCGGTGAACCGGCGCGCATCGATTGAACCCGTCATATCTGCCAGCGAGACGCCAAACGATTTGTCGGACGCGAGGCGATCGAGCAGGTCGTTGCGCGGAGCGCCTGCCTTCATCGCTCGCGCCGCCTCCATGCTGTGCTTTCGGATCGTCTCGTGAGCGATCTGGCGATCGCCTCCGGCCTGGACGGCGCGCACCAGCAGCTGCTCGGTCGCCATGAATGGGATTTCATCCGCGAGCCGGCGCTCGATTACCGCCTTGTGAACTTCCAGCCCGGAAGAAACGTTTTCCATCAGGATCAGAATCGCATCGGCGGCGAGAAAGCTTTCTGGGATCACCAACCGGCGATTCGCGCTGTCATCGAGCGTGCGCTCGAAGAACTGCGCGGCGTGGGTCTGGTTGGCGTTGCCTTCGAGCGAGATAACGAACCGCGCGAGCGACGAAATCCGCTCCGAGCGCATCGGGTTCCGCTTGTACGCCATCGCGGAGGATCCGATCTGCTCGACCTCGCGCGGCTCCTCCATTTCTCCGAACGCCTGAAGCATCCGGATATCGCCGCCGAACTTGGCGGCACTCGCCGCGATTCCGGCGACAACGGCGAGAATACCGGCGTCCAGTTTGCGCGTGTAAGTCTGGCCTGTAACGGGAAGGGAGGCGGCAAACCCCATTTTTTGCGTGACGAGATGATCGAGACGGCGCACTTTCTCGTGGTCGCCGTAGAACAGGTCGAGAAAGCTCGCCTGCGTGCCCGTCGTGCCCTTCACGCCGCGGAAGGGAAGGGTTCTCACGCGATATTCCAGGTCCTGGAGGTCGAGAACGAGATCCTGCATCCAGAGCGTGGCGCGCTTGCCCACGGTGGTGGGCTGAGCCGGCTGGAGATGGGTGTATCCGAGCGTCGGCTGGTCGCGCCATTCCTCGGCGAACTCGGCGAGAGATCGAATGACATCGCGAATGCGGGTGCGCAAAAGCCCAAGTGCGCGGCGCATCAGGATCAGATCGGCGTTGTCAGTGACGTACGCGCTGGTAGCGCCAAGATGGATGAATGGCTTGGCGGCGGGCGCGGCATCGCCAAAGGCGTGGATGTGAGCCATCACGTCGTGGCGGAACCGCTTCTCATACGACGCTACCGCGTCGAAGTCGATGTTGTCGAGGCTCCCTCGCATCTGCGCGATTGCCCCTTCGGGAATCTGGACCCCGAGCTCCATCTCCGCCTCCGCCAGCGCCAGCCAGAGCCGGCGCCACAAACCGTGGCGAACCGCGGGAGACCACAGCTCCAGCATTGCGGCCGACGCGTAACGATCCGCGAG
>JANMTG010000145.1:0-2729 GCA_031390205.1 Gemmatimonadota bacterium | reverse complement strand
CGATAGTGAGCTGAACGCGACACCCGGACGCACACGGGTCAGGGTAGGCCTCGCCCTCGCGCCGATCGTCTTCGCCGCGATCCTCCTCATTCCTGCTGAGACCCTTACGCCCCAAGCTCACCGGCTCGGGGCGATTCTCGCCGCGGTCGTCGTGCTCTGGGTCACAGAGGCGCTCCCGATGCCGGTGACGGCGCTGCTGGGGGCGGCGGCCGCTGTCGTCCTGCGGGTCGCGCCTGCGAAGGAGGTGTTCGCGCCCTTCGCCGACCCGCTGATGTTCCTTTTCATCGGCGCGTTCATTCTTGCGCGCGCGATCATGCTGCACGGGCTCGACCGGCGGCTCGCTTACGCCGTGCTGTCGCATCCCCGGGTAGCGGCCAGTCCGAGCCGAATCCTCTTCGCCTTCGGCGCCGTGACGGCGTCCATCTCCGCGTGGATCTCGAATACGGCGACCACCGCAATGATGTTCACAATCGGACTCGCGATTCTCGCTTTCCTGCGGGACTCGGAGCGAGAGACGGGAGTGCGGCTTCATCCCGCTTTTCCTACCGTGCTCATGCTGATGACTTCGTTCGCCGCATCCGTCGGAGGGCTCGCCACTCCCGTCGGCACGCCGCCCAACGTTATTGGTATCGGCTTCATTCGCGACCAGCTCGGCGTCCAGTTTCCATTCTTTCAATGGATGATGATCGGCGTTCCAATCGTCGTCGTCCTGTTCGCCTTTCTCTTTTTCTACCTCGACCGGGTCAGCCGCGACGGCCGGGTCAGACTCGAGGGGCTCACGGTGATGCTCGAGCGCGAGAAGACGAGGCGTGGTGGGTGGACACGGGGTGAAATCTCCACGCTCATTGCGTTCTCGATTACCGTCGGACTCTGGGTGATGCCGGGGGTGGTCGCGCTGGTCGCGGGGGAAAACAGCGCGACGTATCGGCGACTCATTGCGACGGTCCCGGAAGGGGTGGCTGCCATACTGGGGGCATCGCTTCTTTTCCTTCTCCCGGGAAGCAACGGCGCACGCGCAATCACCTGGCGCGAAGCGGCGGAAATTGACTGGGGTATCGTTCTCCTCTACGGCGGCGGGTTCGCGCTCGGCGTCCTTTCCTTTCAGACCGGACTCGCGGAAGCAATGGGCCGGTCGCTGCTGGCCCTGATGCCATCGAGCGGCGATACCGCGCTGCTCGTCGGATCGACTGTGATCGCCGCCGCACTTTCCGAAGTGACATCGAACACCGCCGCGGCGAACATGGTCGTTCCGGTCGTCATCTCCGTAGCCCAGGCGGCGGGCGCGGATCCGTTGGCGCCGGCTCTCGGCGCCACAATGGGCGCGAGCATGGGATTCATGTTGCCGGTGTCGACTCCGTGCAACGCGATTGTCTACGGGTCGGGCAAGATCCCTCTCACCAAAATGATGCGCTACGGAGTTGTCCTGGACATCGCCGGCGTGATCGTCATCATCGTTTTTGTGAAGCTGCTCCTGCCGCTGGTGCGATAACGTGGCTCACGCACGGCCCAGTGGCGTTGGGCCCCCGGCGTTACGCGTTGCGTCGATCTCGCGCAGGAATCGTTTGGAGACGCTCGACCAGTCGTAGCGATCGCGCGCGAGCCTGGCGAACACCTCGCGGTACCGCGGCGCCTGCTCCAGCGCGAGCGGAATCTTGCGGCCCAGATCGTCCACCGTGTTTTTCGGGTCGAGCTTCATGATGTCGGCTATTTCCGGCGCTATCTCCTCGCCAACGGCGTCGATGCTCGCGGCCATTCCGCCAAAATAGGTCCCGAGCGGAAAGCACCCCGACGCGAGCGCCTCCAGAAACACCAGCGGTCCGGCCTCTCTCACCACCGATGGAAAAACCCCGGCGTCGCAGCACGGAAAAAGGTGGCGGAGCTCGCTATGGGTGAGATATCCCGTGAAAACGACACTGTCCTCCGTAATGACGCGGCGGGCCGTCTCGAAGTAGGCATCGAGCTTGTCCTCCCGTTCCAGTTTGTCATAAAACGAAGTGACTTCGGTTAGAGACGCCTTCTCGGGGGAGGTATCCGCGCCCCCTTCGAGCGTTCCACCGCTCTCAGCGATCATCAGGGCGATGTCCCGGCGGCCGGCCTGGAGCGCCCACACGAATGCCTCCATCGCCTCACGCAACGGACCGTGACCCACGATGATGGCGCGAAGGTCGGGCTCTCGCTCCATCGCGACCGGGAGTGCGGCGATGAGCGATTGAATTCCTTTCCACGCAATCAGGCGCCCGATGTAGAGCAGTGTCGGAGCGGTGGTCCAGGGAACCGAGCGAAGCTTTTCATCAGCCGCTTCGTCGGGGAGCTTTCCATCGTATCGTGAAGCAACGGCAAGCGCGGCGCGCAATTCATCAAGGTCGCCGACGCCGGGCAATGCCCGCAACATTTCGCTTTCCTGTGCGATGGTTTTCCCCCGGGGCAACGCGGACAGGGATGCAGAGAGCTCCCCGATCTTGTCAACGCGATCCGCGCGCGCCAGAGGCTCGAACTCCGAAGTATCTACGCCCAAATGCAAATTGGAGAGCTTTCCTTCGAGCGCAGGCACACCGGCGAATACCTTGAGTACTCGCCCTCGCATCTCGTCACCGATGACGAAGATTCTCTTTGCCTGTTCGAAGGCGGACGCGCCATAACGCAGGAAGCGCTCGTCCTTTTTTACCGCGTATTCGATGTCGCTGCCGTGTGTGTCTTCTGCGATTGCGTTTCATGCTCCCTCCTTCAGT
>JANMTG010000057.1:0-3500 GCA_031390205.1 Gemmatimonadota bacterium | reverse complement strand
CTGGTCGATGGCTCCATCGACAAGGCCTCCATGCTCCGGCGAATCGGATTCTCGGGCCGTCGCCCGGTAATTCTCTACGCGCCAACGGGACAGGCGGACAACTCCCTCGAGCATACTGGCGAAGCCGTCGTCGAGCGATTGCGAGCGACCGGAAAGTATGACGTCATGATCAAGCTTCACGATCATCCGCGTGACCGCACGACTGACTGGCCCGCGCGGCTGCGTCCACTTCTCGACAAGCATACACGACTCGTGAAGGGGCTGGACGTGGTGCCGTACATGGCGGCCGCTGACCTGTTGATATCCGACGCGTCGTCCGTTTCGAACGAGTTCTCGCTGCTCGACCGCCCAATGGTCTTTCTCGACGTTCCGCAACTCCTCGCCAACATGCGGCGCAAGGGAGTCGCACTCGACCTCGACACTTGGGGAAGAAAGGGAGGAATCACAGCGCGCTGGCCCGACGATGCGGTGCAAGCCGTTCGCTGGTCCCTGGCTCACCCGCGCAGCGGGAGCCGCGTACGCCGGGAGATGGCCCGCGACCTCTTCTTCAATCCGGGACGTGCCACCGACGCCGCCCTGCGCTGGCTCGAGCAGCGGCTTGGAATCACGGGACTCGTCTGACGGCAAAGCCGATGCTGAAGAAGCCACTGCAGATTCGGCGCATCGTTGCGCTGTTGAGGCCGCATGCGCATGGGGAAGGCACCCGGCTCACCGCGGGAATAGCGCTC
Source organism: Gemmatimonadota bacterium (assembly GCA_031390205.1). Taxonomy (GTDB): domain Bacteria; phylum Gemmatimonadota; class Gemmatimonadetes; order Gemmatimonadales; family Gemmatimonadaceae; genus UBA4720. The sequence goes on along the minus strand of JANMTG010000057.1, from coordinate 2,772 downwards.
TCCGTCGCCATTGTAGCCATTCACGTGATTCGGCCCTGGCCGCTGAAATGGATCCTGGATGGACTCGCCGGCAGCAACCCGGCCGGAGCAGTCGAAGCGTGGCTGGCCACGGACCCTTCGCGCGGGATACTCGTTCTCAGCCTTGTGTTCGTCGCGCTCGCGCTCGCTGGCGCAGCGGCGGAGTTCGTCCAGGTATTGGTGCTGAACGGCCTGGGAAACCGGATTCTCTACCGGTTCCGCACCGCGCTGTTCGCAAACCTGATGCAGCAGCCGCTGGTGTTTCACGAAGCGCGCGACATGGGTGAGCTCGTCACGCGCGTCCTCTACGACACATCGCGCCTGAGACGCGGCGTCAACGGATTGATGATCCGCGTATTCCAGGCGGTAGCCCTCTTCGCCGCCACGCTCGCCGTTCTGTTCTGGCTCGATCCATTACTCGGAGCAGTGCTCGCTCTCGGAGGATTGCTCGCTCTGGCATCCATGCAGTCACGCGGCAGGCGCATAGCGGTAGCCTCGAGGGAGCAGCGCCGCAAAGAGGGGAAGCTTGCCGCACTGATGACGGACGATCTCGGGAGCGTGAGGGAGCTCCAGACATTCGGCACTTCCATGGGCGCAACACACGCGCGCTTTCAGCGAAAGAACGAGAAGAGCCTCAAGCAGGAGCAGCGTGTAAGGAAACTGGCGGCTGGGCTCGTCCTGCGCGTGGAGCTGCTGCTGGCCGTCAGCGTCGCCGTCGCGCTCTGGATTGGCGCGACCGCGGTGGCGAGCGGCCGCCTCACTCCCGGAGATCTGGTGCTGTTCATCTCGTACGCCGTCGCGCTGCGCGCCCCGTTCGCTTCCTTCGCCTACCAGACCGCACGGCTGGGCCGCACCAGAGCGTGCGCCGAGCGACTGGCGCGCATAGCTGAAACGGAGCCGGCAATCCGCGACGCAGCTGATGCGATCGCGGCGCCGCCGCTGCGAGAGACCATCTCGCTGGATGGGGTGTCCGTCAGAGTGGCGCGCAAGAGCAGGACCGCTCGCAGGCTGGTGCTGGATTCCGTGACCTGCCGGATTCCCGCCGGGAAGAGGACGGCGGTGATCGGCGGCAACGGGTCGGGAAAATCGACGCTCTTGCGTCTGATTCCACGGCTGCTCGAGCCCAGTCAAGGACGCGTGCTGTACGACGATGAAGATCTTCGCCGCTACACCCTTAGGTCGATTCGGTCCCAGGTGAGCGCGGTCTTCCAGGACAGCGTGCTTGCGGGTCTCAGTGTGCGGGACAATCTCGCGCTCGGGTTGCCGGCAGCTACTGACGGAGCGATACGTGCCGCTGCGCATGCGGTCCAAGTCGATGCCTTCATCGAGCGACTGCCCGAGGGATACGCGACGCGCGTACGGCGCTCCGGGGATCTTTTTTCCGGAGGAGAGAGGCAGCGCCTGGCCATCGCGCGGGCGCTCATTCGCGACGGCCCGATCTGGCTCCTCGACGAGCCGGCGACCGGACTCGATGAGGAATCAGCCGAGGAGATGGTGGAGCTCCTCTTTCGCGCTACCGAAGGCCGGACAGCGCTCTGGGTAACCCACGATTCTGAGCTCGTGGAGCGCATGGACTGGGTAATCGAATTGTCGGATGGACGCGCTGCCTATACCGGGCCAGTAGCCGAGTATCTCACCCTCGCCGCGGAGACAGCGTAACGTGCGCGCAATAATTCTCGCCGCCGGAGTAGGGAGCCGGCTGCAGGCCCTGACCGGCGGCAAGCCGAAATGCCTGGTCGAGATCGGGGGCCGTCCGCTGATACTGCATCAGCTCGAGGCACTGGCGGATCACGGAATTGGGCCCGTGCTCATCGTCGCCGGATACCAGGCGGACGTAGTTCGTGAAGTCGTCGGCGACCGCGCGGAATTCGTCGTCAACGACCGTTTTCAGGAGACCAACAGCCTCTATTCCTTCTGGCTCGCGCGCGAGCGTGTGAGCGGTCCATTCATTCTCCTGAACTGCGATCTGTTCTTCAATCCGGAAGTACTCGAGCGGCTCCTCGATGCCCCGTCGAACGCACTGGCATACGACTCGACATCGTCTCGCGGTCGGGAACAGACGAAAATCGCCGTCAAGGACGGCCGCATCGTCGACATTGGCAAGGATGTCCCCCCGGGCTCGGCGAGAGGAGAAAGCCTCGGCACCCTCAAGTTCGATGCGGAAGGAGCGAAGGCGATGTTCGACGCCGCCGACCGTCTGGTGCGCGAGGGCAACGAGCGCGCCTGGGTGATCGAGGCAACGCGCGCCGCTGCGTCCCAGGTGGGCATCCACGCGGTGAACGTGGCGGGCCTCGCGTGGACGGAGATCGATTTCCCCTACGATCTCGATGTCGCGCGCCGTGAGGTCTGGCCAACCATCTGGAAAAATCGCTGGAGGAAGCAGGTGTACTGGCGTCGCACGCGGTGGCTCCTCCTCGCGGCCACGGCGGCTCTGGTCGCGATAATGGGATGGTCGGCGAACGCGCGCGTGGGGCCGGCAAGCATCGATTGGGAGACCATTCCGCTCAGTGGCGGGACGATGGTAACGATCGAGCGAAAGGGGAGATCGCAGCCTTGGTGGGCGCTCGGCCCGGGAGCGAGCGCGGTGGGCCGGGTCAACGGGGCGATGGCGGTGGTCGAAACCCGTCTCCTGTTGGATGGGAAGCCTGCCTCGGAGGGACACCGCTACGTGGTTGCGGTCACGCTTGACGGGAAGCCTCACGATTGGCGGGCTTTTTCCTCTTCGCCCGACACAACAGTCGCCTGGGGGGAGGG
>JANMTG010000025.1:0-3583 GCA_031390205.1 Gemmatimonadota bacterium | reverse complement strand
GCGGAAACCACCCGCCGCGGACTCTCCTCCCCGCGCAAGGCGGCGCGGGCGAATCTCGAGTAGGCGAGCGCCATTCGCTGGAGAGTCATCCCAAATACCACGACGCCACACCCGTCGACGGCGAGGGTGATCTTGCTGCAGGGGACGTCGGTCCACAGGCACACTTCGTTCACGATCGCGCGTTGCACGCTGTGCTCGCGCAGCTCGTAGCCGCGCGTCGTCCATCCCTTGTGGTGCGCCCAGGCCAGCATTGCCGTGTGCTTGCCCGAGCAGTTGTTGTGGAGCCGGGTATAGCGCGATCCTGCTTCGCGGATCTTTTTCATACCGCGCTGCGACAACGGCTCGTGCGGGCCACAGGCGAGGTCGCCCTCCTCCAGGCCAATGTCCCGCAGCATGCCCTCCACTACCGTCACGTGCTCGGGCTCGCCACCGTGCGACCCGCAGGCGACGGCAAGCTGCTGGTCGCCCCAATGGACGGCGTCGAAGCCGCCTGAATTGATAAAGGGGACTGCCTGGAAGGGTTTGGCGCAGGAGCGCCAGTATGCGAAGGCGTCCGCATCGCGGGCCGCACCAAGAAGCTGGTCGTCTTCTCCGACTACCGCGGCATGTACTCGATGCTCGGACTCAGTGGCTTTTCCGCGGGTCACGACGACATCGAGCTCGTACGTCTTTATCACAGTCTAAAATACCTGAATGATCCCCTTTGTGTACCGTCTGGGATCACGCCGCACATCGACGAGCACCGCGTTCAGCTCCGTCACTGTCTTGAGCAGCATATCGTAGAGCTGCTCGTCGGTGAAGAGCTTCTGCACCGTGCCCTTGCCGCTGGCCATCGTGCCGACGAGCGAGTCTGCCCTTTCCACGACGCTCACCAGGTGGAGGTACAGGCTGTCGTCGCGGAGAAGCTTGCCGATCGAGCCCTGGCCGGACGCCATCTGCGAAATGAGAGTGTCGGCGGAGGCGACGGTTTGGTTCAGGCTGTGGTACAGGGCCGGATCGTTCAGCATCCGCCCTATCGTTCCGCGCGGATTCTCGAGCCGCGCTATCAGGGAGCTGGTGCTGGTCAGGGTGGAATTGAGCTGATCGTAGAGAGCTCGGTTCGTAACGAGCTGGCCGAGAGTCCCGTCGCCACGGGAAATCGACCCGGTGACTCTCTTGAGGTCTCGCGTCAGGCCTGTGACCTCGGTGATGACGCCGGATGCCTGGGCCACTACGGCTTCGTAGTCGATCGACGGTACGATGATGAGCGTATCGCCCTCGTGGAGCGGCCGGAACCTGGGAGTGCCGGGGCTGATGTCGAACACCTTGTCGCCGAGCAGGCCGATTGACTTGACTTTGGCGCGTGAATCCAGCCGCACCTGAGGGCTGAGCGACCGGTCCACTTCGACAAGGATGCGTAGATTGCGCGCCGTGTCCGTGTCGGGCGGCAGAAACTCGATTTCCTTGACGCTCCCCGCGAGCTGGCCCGCGACGGTGACACCGCTGCCGATCCTGAGCCCGCTGGTGTTGCCGAGGAAGGTCACCAGCGTGTACCGCTTGGCGAACAGATTCCCGGCGTCACCGAGCTTGACGATCGCGGCACCGAGTATCCCCAGCGCGACGAGGATCACCGCGCCGACCTTGAGCTGGTCCCAGGTTAAGAAAGAGGATTGTCTCATTAAACCATGAACTGAAGACTACCGGCCGGGGGCTTTGGGCGAGCCGGCCGTGGGCTACGGGCGAACGAACAAACCGAGGGGAAGCCCGCAGCCCACCGCCGGCACGCCGATCGCACCTGGCCGGTAGTCTTCAGTAAAAAAGTCCATCCGACTTGGTGACCCTGAAAAGGCGCATCAATCATCAGAATCCACCAAGAAATTCCCGAAGGTAAGGGTCGTCGCTGCCAGTCATTTCCTCGGGTGTGCCGAAGAAAGAAATGCGCTTGTTCGACAGCAGGGCGATCTTGCTCGCCATGCGAAACGCCGATCTAATGTCGTGCGAAACGACGACGCTGGTAACTCCCAGCTCCCGCTGCAGCTTGATGATAAGGTAAGTGATGGTGGCGGTGGTGAGCGGGTCGAGTCCGGACGTCGGCTCGTCGAAGAGCATGATCTCGGGGTTGTTCGCCAGGCCGCGCGCCACGCCCACGCGCTTGCGCATCCCGCCCGATAGCTCCGAGGGCATCTGGTCCATGACCTTGTCCGGCTCGAGGTCCACGAAATCGAGCTTCTCCCGCACGCGTGCCTCGATCTCGTCCTCCGACAACTCGGTATGCTCGCGCAGCGGGTAGGCGACGTTGTCGTGAATGGTCATGGAGTCGAACAGGGCGGCCCCCTGGAAGACCATGCCCATTTTCTGGCGGACCTGGAGCGCCTCATCGAAGGTCAGCTCCGTGATGTCCTGCCCGTCGATGGTCACGCGTCCCTTGTCGGGCACCAGAAGTCTGAGAATGAGCCTGAGGATGGTGGATTTCCCGGTACCTGATTCGCCGACGACGACGATGGTTTCGCCACCCTTCGCCGCAAAGGAGACGTCCTCGAGAATCGGCTCGTCGAAGGCGAGCGACACGTTGTCGAGGGCGATGATTTTCCGGGCGGGGTCTCTTCCCTCCTTCTCGTTCGGCTGCGCCTGCTCCTCGGCGCCCGCCTCGGCCAACGTCTCCAGCTCGTCGCGGATCGCGGCGCGCACGAGCCCGGAGTCCCCCGCGCGGCGCGGCATGGACGGTTGCGGAGGGGCGTTCGGGACGCGCCGCTCGGGCTTGTTGCGCCTGTCGTCGCTCATACTCTGAAGATTGTCAGCATTATCTGCGTGAGGAAATAGTCGACGATCAGAATGAGGACGCTCGCCGTCACCACGGTACGAGTCGTGGCTAATCCGACCCCTTCCGTCCCGCCAGTGGTTTTGAGGCCGTAGTAGCAACCCGTCACCGCGATGATGCCGCCGAACACGAAGGGTTTGATCAGGCCCTGGACAAAATCGTTGGGTATGAAGCGGAGGGTGAAGCCGCCGGAGATCATCTGCTCGTACACCGTCCTCCAGTACAGGGACGTTGGGAGCTCGAGGTAGAACTTGGCGATGATGTTGCCGCCGAGGATTCCGACGAAGTCGTTGATGATTGTGAGAATGGGCAGCATGATGAGCGCGGCCAGCACGCGCGGCGTCACGAGCTTTTTTATGGGATCGGTTCCGAGTGTGTTGAGGGCGTCGATCTGCTCCGTTACGCGCATCGATCCGAGCTGCGCCGCTATCCCCGAGCCGACCCGGCCGGCGACCATCAGGCCCGCCAGAATGGGACCAAGCTCGCGGATATACGCGCCGGCGATGACTCGTCCGATCAACGCCTGCTGACCGAAGGCCTGAAGCTGCACCGACATCTGAAGCGCGAGCACCATGCCGGTAAAGAAACCGGTCAGAATTACGATTCCGAGCGAGCCGACGCCGATCGCATTCATCTGCTGGATGGTGTCGGAGGCGTAGAACGGCTTGACGAAGATAAAGCCGATCGCCTTGCCGGCCAGCGCGAAGTATTCCTGCAGCGAATGGACGGCGCTTTTCGCGGAGTTGTTGATTCGCTCGAGGATCAAATCGGGAGGGTGATGGTGTG
>JANMTG010000333.1:0-3190 GCA_031390205.1 Gemmatimonadota bacterium | reverse complement strand
GCCTTGAGCCCCTGGGTGGCGGCGCCCAAGGCCGCGCCGCCCAGCGGAACCAGCAGCATGACAAACACCAACGCGCCCAGCCGCCAGCTTTGCAGACGGGCTTGCAGCAGGAAGAAAATCGCCACCGCCGCTCCAATCGAGTAAAACAGCAGTTCGCGGGTGCTGCGCTCGCGCTCGGCGGATTCGGTCATCAGCTCCAAGTGGTGCTCCGAGGGAAAACCGATTTTCTTCAAGCGCTCGTTGACCGTCGCGTTCACCGCAGCGACCGACGCCCCCTCAACCTTGGCGGTCACATCGATGTAACGCGAGACCGCGTCGTGCTGGATGACTGAAGGGTTCGGCCGAATGCGCACCTCGGCCACATCGCCGAGGCGAGCCTGGCTGTCATTCGGCCCGTCGATCAGCAGGTCACGGATGCTGCTCACACTGCCGCGCATCGCGGGGGTTCCCCAGACCACCACGTCAAAGATCTTCTGCTCCTCGAACAATTGTCCTGCCGTGATGCTGGAGAGCAGCGTCGCCGCAGCGCGTCGTGCGTCGCCGGGCTTGATGCCCTTGGCGGTGGCCTTGTCGATGTTGACTTCGACCTCGACGGTCGGCTCGACGATCGGCAACCTCACCTGTGGCGCCACAACACCGGGAATATCGGAGATGGTCTTGACGACCGTTTCCGCCTTGGCTTTCAGCACTTCATAACTGCGGCCATAGACACGAACGACCAGATCCTCGTCGGCATTGGTGGTCAGTTCACGCACCCGCCGGTTCGGATAGGCGCTGACATCCACGGTAACGCCGGGAACGGCCCGCATCGCTTTTTCAATCGCGTCGACTGTCGCTTCGTAATTGACATCCGCGGCAAGACCGATCCAGAGGTCGGCGCGGTCGACATTCGACACCAGGTCTGAGTTCGAGGCGCGTCCGACGTGTGCGCCAACGTTGCGCACGCCGGGAATGGCACGTACCTCCTTGCTGGCGGCCGTCGCAATGCTCATCATCGCCGGCAGCGAAGTGCCCGGAGCCGCCTGCAGGCGCACGCTGATGTCACGGTCCTTCAGCGGCGGCATGAGGTTGGCGCCGAAGAGGGTCGGCAACATGGCAGCACCCCCAACGATGATGATTGCGGCCAAAATCAGCACGAGCGCAGGGCTGCGGACGGCGCTCCGCACCATGTCTGCGTAAGCGCCGCCGATTGCACGCGCCATCCGGGAGCCACCGCCCCTTGCCGACGGCCCAGACATGATTGCGAGAGCGAGCGCCGGCGTGACCATGAGTGCGACCAGCATCGAGACCGTCACTACGGCCGCGTAGGTCAGTGCCAGCGGTTTGACGAAGTCAGCGGTCACGCCGTTCAGCACCAGCACCGGCGTCACCGACACCAGCACGATCGCGAGCGCAGTCAGGAGCGGGCCGCCGGCTTCCTTCGCAGCCGTCACCATCGATTCGATATCGAGCGCGCTCGCGCTGCCGCCCACGCTGTCCCGGCGCACCAGCCGCCGGCGGATACCCTCGACGACGACGATCGCATCGTCGACGACAATCGCCAGCGCCAACACCAAGCCGGCAACGACCATCATGTTGAGCATCAATCCATATGCCGACAACAGCATCCACGCGGCGATGAGACTCGTGGCCACGGAGACCATGCTGATCAACGCCACGCGCCAGTTAAAGGTAAAAGCGCCGATCGTGAGAAGCAGCAACAGCAGGCCGATGCCGATACTGCCGACCAGATTGGCACGCGCCGTCTCGACGAACGACACGGCACGAAAGACAGTGGTGTCGAACTGGACGCCCGCCAGGCCCGGACGCATCCCGTCGAGCGCCTTCTCCACCTCGCGCGTCACGCGCGGGATACTGGTGCCGGGGGAGCGCTCTACCACGAGGAGAAGACCCGCGCCGTCCTGCACGATCGCGTCGCCAATCAGAAGTTGATGACCTTCGACAAGATCGGCGACCTCGCCGAGCGTCACCAACTTGGGCAGGTCACTTTCGATCGCGATCTTTGAAAGGTCTTTCGCGGTCTTGATCGGCTGTGTGTGATTGATCGAAATCCGCTGATTCGCGGTGTCAATGAAGCCGCCGGTGCCTGGCGTCGACGCCTCCACAAATGTGAGCGGCGATGACCACATCGCGTTGGCTGCGCTCTTGATGACGTCTTCGACGACTAGCCGATTGAGGCGCACTCGATGCGGATCGACAAGAACCTGCAACTGCCGATCGCGCAGGCCCCAGATCGAAACGTTTGCGACTCCAGGTACGGAAAGCAGGCGCTGCCGGATCTTCCAGCGCGCGAGCGTCGACATTTCGACCAGCGAAAGCTCTTTCGAAGACATTGCGATGATCATCACCCGACTCGTCGTCGCCACCGGCTGTATCACGAATGGCGGCTTGGACACGGCAGGCAACGCCGGCACCATCGTCAGGCGCTCCTGCACGACCTGACGTGCACGGATGTCGTTGGTACCGGGCTCGAAGATCATTTCAACGGCCGATAGCCCCGGCGCGGAGTTCGAGCGGATCTTGTGCAGCCACGGGATCCCGGTGAAGAACTCCTGCTCCATCGGGTTGGTGATCAGGTTCTCGGCCTCTTCCGGCGATAGCCCGAGCGCCTCTGTCTGCACCTCAACGCGCACCGGCCCGAATTCAGGTAACACCTCCACTGTGGTGTCCGGTAGCCGGGCGATCCCGACCGCCAGGAGCGTCGTTGCAGCCGCAATTACAAAATTTCGGTACAGCGCGCTTGAAGCGATGATCCACTGCAGCATGACATAGCCCCCATGTCAAAAACCGCGTAACACCTTAAGGATATTCCCCAATACCATTGCGCGGGACGTCACGTCCGGACGCTCAAGTTTGAGCCAGTATTTCTGATTGCCTTTCGAATGTCAACCTTTTTGCAGCCGTCTTTAGTCTCTTCCAACGACGTATGAGCCTGGAGGGAGGACCGGTCCCCATTTGACGTATCCCACGAGGTGGTCGACATCGATCCAGCCCGCCAGCTACAGGCGCAACGTGACCCGGACATGGACTCGGTTGCTTGAAAGTCCAATCTATGCCCTGCCGTATTGGCCGCTTTCGGCGCTGACCTGAGTGGCCGCGGACGACGTGGCCGAGGCGCCCGGGCTTGTTCTGACCCCGGCTGGAATGCGGGCCGGATGTCCCGCCTGCAAGCCCAGTTCGGCTACCATGA
>JANMTG010000317.1:0-9841 GCA_031390205.1 Gemmatimonadota bacterium | reverse complement strand
CGAGGAGACCAGCTCTGGAGCGCGGAGCGCGAAGGAGCGCTTTGGGCTCCGACCAGCGAGCGTCGTCGCCGAAGAGGATACCCTCACCTCCCCCCTACAGAGATCTATCCGAAGCGGTCCTCTACGTCCTCGGAAGTCAGGACGACGTGAACCTCAGCCCGCCATGCGGCTGGTGGGAGTGGCTTCGTGCGCGTGCTTCCACTCGATCAGCGCCATGCGGGTGACCATGATCTCGAACTCTTGCTGCGACATTTCCCCGCACACCGGACGGATGCGCTCGGCGATCCTCTTCCGTGTCGCTTCCAGCTTCTGTTCCGTTTGAAATTCGAGCATGCCTTCGTCCGTCTGACTGTTGAGGCCCGCGCACCTCGGGCGACCGGGTACCGACCTGATACAACCCGAAATCAAAAAGGTTCATCCGACCGCAAGCCTCTGGAAACCGGCCGCGCGGCCACTCAAGTTTGAGGTCCAGATTCTTGCCCCCTGGCCCCTCGGCCTCAGCAGTCACCAACATCCGGTAGCGACGATGACTTTGACCGGCACCAGATATGTTACCGCTCACGTTGCGCTCGTTCTGGCGACCCTCGCCGCGGGCTGCGCTCCGATTGCTCCGGCACCGTCGGGCCCCGCGCCGATCCAGGCGGGTGCGAACCCCCTTCTTACGGTCAGTTCACTCCCCTACCAGGCGCCGCGGTTTGACCTGATCCGGGACGAGCACTTCGAGCCGGCAATCGAAGAGGGGATGCGGCAGCACCTGGCGGAGATCGACGCGATCGCCAAGCGGATGGAGCCGCCCGACTTCGAGAACACCGTTGTCGCGATGGAGCGGTCCGGGGCGTTGCTGGCGCGTGCCAATAACGCATTCAGCGCAGTTGTCGGCGCCAACACCAACGACACTCTCCAAAAAATCAACAAAAGAATCGCCCCCAGGCTCGCCGCGCACAATGATGCGATCTACCTGAACGACCAGTTGTACAGACGCGTGAGAACTCTGTACGACCGGCGCGAATCGCCCGGACTCAATCCCGAGCAGAAGCGTCTACTCGAGCGATACAACAGGAACTTCGTGCGCGCGGGCGCCCAGCTATCCGAAGCGGAAAAGATTCCGCTCAAGGCGCTCAATCAGGAGCTGTCGAAGCTCACTACCGAGTTCTCCAACCGGCTGCTCGCGGGCACGAAAGCTGGCGCGCTCGTGCTCAACAACCGCTCCGAGCTCGATGGCCTGACCGAAGCGGAGATCGCGACTGCGGCCGAGGCGGCAAAGTCGCGCGGTCTCACGGGAAAGTGGGTAATTCCCCTTCAGAACACGACCCAGCAGCCGGCGCAGGCATCGCTCAGGAATCGCGCGGTTCGGCAACGGCTGTACGAGCAGTCGATCCTGCGCACCGAGCGCGGCGATTCGACCGACACGAAGGCCATAGCGCAGCGTCTCGCTCAGATCCGCGCCGAGCGCGCGAAGATCCTCGGTTATCCGAACTTCGCGGCGTACAAGCTCATGACCGAGGGAGCGAAGACTCCCGAGAACGCGATCAAGCTGCTGACCGACCTCGTTCCACCGATGACGGCGAGGGCGCGGTCGGAGATCCAGAAAATGCAGGCTCTCGTCGGCGCGCAAGGTGGGGGGTTCAAGCTCGCGCCGTGGGACTGGCAGTATTACGCCGAGCGGGTGCGCAAGGCCGAGTATGACCTGGATGAATCGCAGATCAAACCGTACTTAGAGACCGAGCGGGTGCTGCGCGACGGAGTGTTTTTCGCCGCAAATCGCCTCTATGGTGTGACTTTTCGGGAGAGGAAAGACATCCCGGTCTGGCATCCCGACGTGCGGGTGTTCGAGGTGTTCGAGGCGGATGGAACGCCGCTCTCGCTCTTTTACGCCGACTTCTTCAAGCGCGACAACAAGCGAGGCGGCGCGTGGATGGACTCGTTCGTGGACCAGTCGGGATTGATGGGAACGAAGCCGGTGATCTACAACGTCTCGAACTTCACGAAGCCCGCACCCGGGCAACCAGCGCTGCTCGACTTCGACGATGTGACGACGATGTTCCACGAGTTCGGACACGCGCTGCACGGGATGTTCTCGCGGGTTGAGTACCCGACGTTCACCGGCACCAGCGTCCCCCGCGATTTTGTCGAGTTCCCATCCCAGTTCAACGAGAATTGGGCGCTCGAGCCGACGGTGCTCGCGAATTACGCGAAGCATTTCGAGACGGGGTCTCCGATGCCGCAATCGCTGGTTGACAAGATCAAGGTATCGAGGACCTTCAATCAGGGCTTCACCACCACAGAATACGTGTCAGCGTCGCTCCTCGACATGGTGTGGCACACGCTGCCGCCGGGAACGCCTCCCCAGGATGTGAAGGCTATCGAGGCCGAAACGCTCAGGCGCTTCAACATCGATGTGCCGGAGGTTCCACCGCGCTACCGCACGACCTACTTCTCGCACATCTGGTCAAGCGACGGATATGCGGCAGGCTACTACGCCTACTTATGGAGTGAAGTTCTGGATCATGATGCCTACGCGTGGTTCCGGGAAAACGGAGGACTCACGCGCGCGAATGGGCAGCGGTATCGCGACATGATTCTCTCGCGCGGCGGGACTGAGGAGGCGGACGTGCTCTACCGGAATTTCCGGGGGAGGGATCCGAGCGTCGAGGCGTTGCTCGAGCAGAGGGGGCTCAAGACGAATGAGTCGACCGGGGTGAAGGAGTAGGGGATCGAGCTACAGGGGCGACCCCCTCTGCCCAACCGCGGACCTTATCAGGCGGCTATCTAATCGGCCCCGCCCCGATATTCATCCGAAACGGCCCCGTCCCGTGCACCTGGATGACTGTCGGTACTCTCGCGCCTCCGAAGTGCGCCACCTGGGCGGGAACAAAGATGAAGTCGCCGGGCCCGTACCTCTGGAGCAGGCTCTCGTCGAACTCTTCGCTCGTGACGAACAGGAAGCTGCCCTGAAGCACGGTGATGTGCTCGCTCTCTTCGTGCCACTGGACGGGGAAGCGGTATCCGGCCGGAAAGCGAAGACGGATTACGTAGTCCCGGTTCCTGACATTCGGATCACCGTGCACAATCGCGACGCTTGCTCCGGGGGGGAAGTCGGGCACCTCCAATGGAATCCACCTGAGTCCGGCGCTGAGGCGGGTCTCAGAGCGGTTGAAGTCTGCGGTGCTTGCTGGTGGCGGCGTCGGCGTGATTGGCCGACCCGGAGTTATCGGCTGCCCCTGGCTCATTGCAAGCTCAGGGATGAAAAATGCCGCCGCAGCCGCGAGCGCCAACGCCCGCATTTCCCTCATATACCTCATGTAGCCTCCCTTCGCCTTTGGTTCGAACTCACCGATCGATCCAGATATGGTGTGCCGCTACAATGAAGCAACATCGGTTCCACCCGGCGACCCACCCTGCAGAGCTTCCGGCGGGCAGATCAAGCGTCGGCAATCCTTCTCAACGCCTGCACCGCGTCAACGATGTCCTTGCTGGGCATCGCACCCGGCATCACCGCGGGGACGAGCTTGTCGTCGCGGCTATAGAGGTCGTTCCCGAAATAGAGCTGATTGTTGTTGATGTATGCGGTGAAATACGCGATGTAAACAGGAATCTTGCGCGGAAGTTTCACGCTGCGGTTGTCGGGAGGGTTTCCCATCCACTCGCTAACCTTGGCAGCGTCCCAGCCGAGCGCCCATTGAGCGAGCTGCTCGGGCTTCTCGACCCTGATGCAGCCGTGACTGAAGGCGCGGACATCCTCCTTGAACAGCTCGCGGTTCGGCGTGTCGTGCAAATAGATGTTGTAGTCGTTGGGAAATAGAAATTTCACGAAACCGAGCGCGTTCTTGGGGCCAGGGCGCTGCCGGATGCGCAGCGCTCCACCTTCACGGTAGGTCTCCATGTTCTCGCCCTCCCAGTAGGCCTGACCCTTCGGAAAAATCACCTTGCGCGCGATGTCGGGCGTGACGTTCCAGTACGGGCGGAACACCACCGTCTCCATCGAGTCGGCGAACACCGGCGTGGCGCGGTCCTCGTACTCCTGGCCCACGATCACCTTCATCTCCATCGTTTTCTTACCCGCGTCGTACACCTCGAGTCGGAACGCCGGGACGTTCACGAAGATGTACCGTGAGCCAAAACTCCTTGGCAGCCAGCGGAAGCGCTCCATGTTGGCGGCAATCTCTCCCAGCCGGAAGTCGGCCGAAACATTCATCGACTCAATGGTTTCCTTGCCGAGCGCACTGTCGACATTGATGGCGTGCCGTGACTGATAGAGAGCCACAGCCCCGGCGAGCGCGAGATCGTAGACGCCCGCACTCGCGGCAGCGGGTGCCTGCAAGGCCGAAGACATCGATGATGTCGCGGGTGCGGCGGCGGCAACGATTCCTTCCACGGCGAGACGATTCCGCACCGCGGCCAGCACGGCCGGATTCGCGGATTCACCGGGCTTGACGTTCTTCGTCCCGGGAATTTTCTGCCATCCACCCTTTGCTACGATGGTACGAAACCGTTGGAGCTCTCTGCTGAGGCCGGCGTAATCCGCATCGGTGGGTCGCATCGTCGCCAGCGCCTTGTCCAACGCCTCGAAACGCAGATTACGGACGAGCGCGCTGTCAACGTTCTCCTCCTCCGGGTCCACGTGCCAGCTCTGCGACACGGTACGCGGATCGATCTGGCCGGTGAGGAGATCCTCTCCAAGCGCAACGAACGATGCGGTGAGGATGACATCGGCTGTCGCCAGCTGCTCGGCGGTCGGCTTCTGGGTCTGCTTCACCGCGGCAATCGCGGCGGCGAGGGGGCCGATCGGGTAATCGCCCATCCGCATTCCATCGGCGTTCGCGGCAAGGAGCGCGTTGGTGAGCGCCTTGGCGCGGGTCTTATGGAGGCCGTCGCTCGAGAGCCAGAGTGGATTGTTTCCGTAGAGCTTGTACAGCCGCTCCGTATGGCCCCACTGGTCGTCGTCGATCTTGACCGGTCTCTCGCCGCCGAGCAAACGCTTCATCGCGGCCTCGATCTCGGTTGCCGGGACGCCCTGGACCGAGGTCAGCCTGGCGGGAGACCACGTCTGTGCGCTTTCGACGTTGACGCCTGTGTCTTTGCCCTTGCAGGCGAGCGTCAGGGCGAGGGGGAGGATGAGCAGGGCAGTGGGTCGGAATGCTCTAGTAATAGGCATGGGCGCTATTGATTCTGGTTCGGGACAGTATGAGGTAGAGCAGGGTAGTCAGGCGAAATGCGGGCCAACCGACAACAGTAGGCGCGCCCACTGCCGTTCTCTTTTCCCAATTCGATTATTGCACGCACTGCCCCTTGGGATCCGGCTTCGGCTTGTCCACCACCGGCCGATTCGGGAGCGCGGCCAGCTTTCCCGCGAGGTCGGCTACGTACTGCGACACGCGGGTGAGGCGATCGTAGTCGATGTACTGCGGCTCGTCGGTTACCTGATGGTAATCCGCGTGACCGCCCGTGGTGACGAACACGATCGGTATGCCGTAGCGGGCGTACTCGTAGTGGTCGCTGCGGCAGTAAATGTTCTGCGGGTGGCCGTTGGCGTCCATGGAATAGTCCACCATCAGTGGACGTGGCTGCGACTTGCTCACCGCTTCAGCCAGGTCCCCGAGTTGGGTCGAGAGCCGCCGCGCGCCTACCAGCTGCAGGTGATCGGGATTTCCGGTGTACCGGGTGCCGTCCCTGGTGGTGCCGGTGATATCCAACGCTCCGCCCCGGCCGATCATGTCCATGTTGATCTGGGCCACGATCGACTCGCGCGGAACGGTGGGGTGATCGGTATACCATTCCGAGCCGAACAGGCCGGCCTCCTCACCTACGTGCCAGACGAAGAGCAGAGATCTCTTCGGCTTCACCTTCTGACCCGCGAAGTACTCGGCGATCTCCAGCATGCTCATGCTCCCCGAGGCATCGTCGTCGGCGCCGTTGAAAATGGAGTCAGGGCGCGCGGACGCGCCGTTGGACCTGCGGCGAATATCGGCGAGCAGCTCGTTCACCTGGGTCTGCTGCTCAGGTGTGAGTCTTGGCGTCGGGTCGTCGCCACCGGCTGTGCGAAAAAGGTGATTGACGACATATATCGAATCGTGCGCTACGGGGCGAATGCCATAGTTGATGTGATCGTTGTGCGATCCCAGCGCCACATATTCGGCCCGCAGCCTGGGATCGCTCCCATGGATGCCGGCGACGACGTTGCGGGCGGGATACCTGATGGGTGATTCCACGAACCGCGGCGTCGCCGTCACTGTCGCCCCCAGGGCTCCGGTTTTCACGCTGTCAACATTGGAGCTGAGGAGCGCGGAGCCAGTGCGCCTGGTGACATACAGCAACGCCGGCATTGGCCGGAAGACCGGATTGTCGCGCTTCAGCATCTGCGCCGGCTCACGCCAGCTCTCAACTATCGGTAGCGTGACGTGGTCGAGCACTACTACCGCTATTCCGGCGGAGTTGATGAAATGACGCGTCAGAGTTCCCCGATTGACACTGGCCAGGCCTGCGTTCTGGCCGGCACTGGGGACTCCAAGGACCACCAGCTTTCCCGTGGCGGCGGCCGGATCGATTGCTGAAGCCAGGTCGCCGAGATTGCCGCCGTAAATCGCCTGGACGCCGTCGAGCGAACGGACGCCAGGGCCCTGATCACGGAGCACGTAGTCGGTCCACGGGGCGAAGGAAACCGAACCGACGGCGAGTCGCGACGCCGGGTCGAGGGTTCGCTGGACCATGTTGATGGTCTGGAAGTACGTGCCGTTCTCGCCCATGGGAATCAGTCCAAGCCGCCGGGCTTCGCTGGCCAGATAATCGGTGGCCTTGTAGTTCCCTTCGCTTGCGAGCTCTCGCCCATTGAGCGAATCGTCCGCGAAGACATACACGCGGCTCTGGAGATCCGCTGGTGTGATCGCCGCAGTGGTGGGCGTTGCGGCGCGAGCGCGCGGGCGCATCAGCAGGTCCCAGTTTGGGGCTGGTGTGGGGGTTGTGACCTGTGCCTGCCGCGCCTGCTGCGCCGCGGACGGGGTTGCGAGTGGGAGGGCGCTAAGGAAAAGCGCCGAACTGAATACGATATTTCTCATGGGGGAGGTTTGGGTGGTGGAACTAATGCTCGACGACCAGAGTTAGACACCTGAAGGGGCGAGACAGTTCATCAACATCGTTGTAGCCTGATATTTGGGCGCTCACGGAATTTAGTGAGATGGCCGGGAAATATTGGAGCCACTCAAAACTTGAATCCCGTCCGCCCAACCCCGAACTTTCTTGCGCAACTTACATGACGCTCGGACTAAACTCTGTAAGCTCAGGAAGTCGACCCCACACATGATGAGGCTACAATGCGCTCCGTTTTTTTTGCCCTGATCGCGCTCCCAGCTCTGACATCCGGCGCAATTGCGCAGGCCGCGGCAAAGGCGCCCGTACAAATCACGGAGTGGACCGTTCCCTGGGACAAGACGCGCCCGCGCGATCCCTACCTCGATTCGCAAGGCAGAGTGTGGTTCGTGGGTCAGGAAGGGAACTACATCGCCCACCTCGAGCCCGCTTCGGGAAAGTTCAAGCGATACGAGATAGAGTCGGGGACCCATCCGCACAACCTGATCGTGGACAAGAACGGCAAGGTGTGGTTCGCCGGCAACCGCAACGCGCGGATTGGCGCTCTCGACAGCGAGACCGGGAAAAGCACGATCTATCCGATGCCCGATGGAACGCTCCGCGATCCGCATACGCTGATATTCGACAGCAAGGGCGACATCTGGTTCACCGCGCAGGGTGGAAATGCAGTCGGCCACCTGGATACGAAGAGCGGAAAGGTACGCGTCGCCAACGTCGCCACGAAGAACGCGCGTCCTTACGGAATAGTGATGGACAGGAAGGACCGCCCCTGGTTCGTGCAGTTCGGAACCAACAAATTGGCGACGATCGAACCGTCGACTCTGGCGATCACGGAGTATGCGCTGCCCAATGAGGGCACACGCGCGCGGCGCCTCGAAGTCACGCCCGACGGGGCAGTGTGGTACGGGGATTACACCCGTGGAATGCTTGGCCGTTTCGATCCGGCGAGCGGTACCGCGAAGGAGTGGCCGATGCCGAGCGGCGCGACGTCACTGCCATACGCGATGGCCCTCGACGACCGAAGCCGCGTGTGGCTGGTGGAGAGCGGGGTGCAGCCAAACCGGCTGGTCGCGTTCGACACCCGGACGCAAACGTGGACCTCCATTACGCCGATCGCGGAAAGCGGCGCGAAGACGGTACGGCACATGGTGTTTCACCAGCCGACGCGGACGCTTTGGTTCGGAACTGACGCGAATACCATCGCGAGGGCGAGAGTGCCGTAGGCGGGACAGTTCGGGGTTGGGCTGAGGCGATTCAAGTATTGCGCGCGCGGGATCGATCGCAGTGCCGCGGTATCGGCGTCGATTCCGTCCAGCACTGTCGTGATGGACGACCCGTGCCAGGGGTCTCCGTCGAAGACCTTGTGTAGATCGTCGCGTAACGCCTCAAAATCGGTTGCCGGACGCTTCATGGGTTGCTCCCCGGCTGAACTACCTGTCACCACTGGATTCCCGCATTGAGGAGTTCAGGGTCTCGAGTACCCGCACTCCGGACCGCAGCTCCCGGCGGCGTCGTTTGTCGAGCGCTTGCACCGCGGCGGCCAACGTCGCGACTCGCCGCGCCCTGCCAGCCGCCAGTACCCTTCGTCCTTTCGCGGTAGCATGAATCTGCGTCAGGCGGCCGTCGTTTGCGTCGTCGCGCCGGTCGACGAGGCCGTCCTTCTCCAGACCGGTCACGATCCGCGTCATCGTCGGCGGCTTCACCTGCTCGGTGGCCGCGAGCCGGCCGAGTGTCACGGGGCCGGCAAAGACTACGACCGAGAGGGCAGAGAGCCGGGGCGCGGAGATTCCGATGGCGTCGTCCTCGCGCCGCAAGTGGCGGAGAAGATGGATGGCAGCGGAATGGAGCTGGTCGGCGAGCTTCTCAGGATTCGGCGACATCGCTCATGAGCCCCACCATGTTTCCCTGGCCGTCGCCGACGAACCCGATCCAGATCTCGCGGCCTCCCATGCGGGCGATCATGTGGGGTTGCTGGATGGTCGGGGCCCCGGCGGTAGTGAGCCTGGAGTGAGCCTGCTTGATGTCGGCCACGTCGTAGTAGATGATCGGCCGCTGCCGATCCGCCTCTTTCCCGCCGCCTTCCGGGCCGCTCAGCATGAGCTGGACCCCGTCGCAATCGAAGAACGAGAGCTGTGGCGGGGCATCGAAGAGGTGCCGCATGCCGAGCACGTCGCGGTAGAAGCGCGTGGCCTCGACGATGTCCGTGACCGGTACCGCGATCTGCCTGATCTTTGTGAACGAAACCGCGCTATTGGCAGCCATGTGCCCTCCATGTGGGTTGAATGCGCCCGGAAGATCGTTAGCAACGCTAACAATCCTCCCGTCCGCGCGCAAGGGGCTTTCTTTCGAGTTCTATGCGCGGGCGAGTCGGCGGGGATCCTGCAACGCATGCGCCCGCAAGCGGGCACCCGCGCTTGCTCGGGCGGAGCCGAACTACGGTCGCGCCAGCTCCGCTGGCACTCGCCCGTCTCCTGGTCGCTCGCTGAAACTCGCTACGCAGGACCCCCTCCGACTCCCCACACATACTCGGTAGGTAGAGCGCGCCCCTTGCGCGCGGAAGCGTGTCGCTCGAGCCGCGTTCTTCCCCGACGGCGTTACCGCGCGGCTCGGGTCCACGCGCCAACGACAACGGTGTGTTGCGCGGACAACGAGTCTGTACAGGGGAGGTGAGAGTGTCCCCGCAGGCGGCTTTCCAAAGCGAGCGACCAAGGAGACCAGCTCCGGAGCGCGGCGCGCGAAGGAGCGTTCTGGGCTCCGC
>JANMTG010000298.1:0-13899 GCA_031390205.1 Gemmatimonadota bacterium | reverse complement strand
GTCACCGGCGTCGAAGAAGAACACGGTGGAGTCGGCTCGCCGCACGCGGTTGACGTAACCGGCGAGATAGGCCGCGCCACCCAGTCGCGGCGAGCCAGGTAGCCAGTAGGCGGAGATCGGGTCGAGCGCGGAGTGGAAGTCGTTGGTGTAGAGGATGACGACTTCACGCTGGCCTTGAGCGGCGGAGATCGCCGGCACCGACATGGCGGCGGCGAGAGCGGAAATGAGTCCCAGGAAGACCAGACGATCCGACAAGTTGAGCCCACCGTTAGGGTAAGAGAACGACCATATATTTCAAGCTGTCTCTCTGGCCTTTCTCCCTAAAAGACGCTGACGTTGAAGTAGCGCTTCGGATTCTTCTTCACGTCAGCGAGCAGCGAATCCATCCGCGCCAGCAGTAGCCGCACGTCGTTGTAGACGCCTGGATCGTTGAGCAGCTTCGCCGCGCTGCCGTTGCCGCTGTCCACCTTGGCCAGAATCAGGTCGAGCTTCATGGAGGTGGCCTTCAGGTCCGCGCTCATCGCCGCCATGTTCGCGCTGGCGGTCTGAATGTTGGTGATCGTCGAATCCACCTTGGCCGGATCGACGGCGCTGGCCGCACGCCTCAGCGACGTCATCGTCGCGCTCAACTGCCGCGACTGCTCGGCGGCGATCGACGCGAACTCGGTGATGAGGCGGTTTGTACCGGAAATCGCCTGACGCATCTCCCTCAAGCCGCCCGCCGCGACCATCTCCTGCTGGAGCGCCGACGTCACCGCGTTCACCGAGCGAGCGATCGAATCGGCCTTGGCGGTGATCTCCGCTATCCCGGGCACCGATGGCCCGACCGGTATCGTGTCCCCCGGCTCGAACGAACGCGGATTCGGCCGCTCAGGGGTCACGGCTATCGCCATGTCGCCGAAGATCCCATTCGGTATCACCGTCGCCTTGCTCCCAAGCGGGACCTTGTAGTCGTTGATGATCCGGAGCGTGGTGACGAGAATACCGTCCTGCTTCAGATCGACGCCGTCCACGTACCCGACATTGACGCCTACGAGGAGCACCGGCTGCCCCTGCTTGAGGCCGGCGCCCCAAGGAAACTTCGCGTACAGCGGGTAGCCCTTGGACAGGCCGCCACGTGCCAGCCACAGCGAGCCAACCACGGCCACGGCGACGGTTACGATGAGCAGCAGACCAACGAGGACTTCGTCTCTTTTCTTCATGCCTGAAGGTAGGGCGCGAGCAGGAGTGCGGTGAGCGCATCCAACACCAGAATTGCGACCGAGGTGATGACGACCGCCTGCGCCGTGCTGCGGCCGACACCCTCGGCGCCGACATTGGCTGTGTAGCCCTCGTAGGAACAGAAGAAGGCGATCGCGGCGCCGAATATAGTGGCCTTGATGACGCTGTACACGATCTGGAATGGGGTGAACGACAGCCTCAAGCCTTCGGTGAATGCGGCCGCGGTGACGTCGGTTGCCGTGACCGCGGTGAGCATTGCCGAGCCTATTCCCACCGCATCAGCGATGATGGTGAGGGCCGGGACCATGATGATGGCGGCAATGAGGCGCGGCACGACCAGGTATGCGATCGGATCGTAAGCGAGGGTTTCCAGCGCGTCGATCTGCTCCGTGACGCGCATCGTGCCAATCTCGGCCGTGATTCTCGCGCCGACCCGTCCCGTCAGAACGAGCCCCGTCAGCAGTGGGCCCAGCTCGAGGATGATCGACTGACGCGAGATCAATCCCACCACCGACAGCTGCACACCCCCAAAAAGTTGATAGCGAGTCTGAAAGGCTGTCACCGCGCCGATGAACGCAGCCACGATCGCGGCAAGTGGGAGGGAGTCGACGCCGATGTTCCGCATCTGGCGGAAAGTCTCCGGCCCGTAGGTCTTGGGATCCCTGAAGGCGCGGCCTATGTCGCGGGCGAAGTATCCACGTGCGCCGACCCGCCGGAAAATGACGAGCGGATCGCCGATCAAGTTCTCACGCGCGTGAATAGAAAGAGTCCCACCACCCCGAATATGATGCTCGGCAGCCACGCTGCCAGGTCGGCGGGGATGATTCCCTTGCCGCCGATGCCCTTGGTGAGCTGAATCAGCATCAGGAAGACCACCGTCGTCGCCAGGCTTAAGCCCACGCCGTACGCCGCGCCGCCTCGCTGCGTGCTCGTGGCCAGCGGCGCCCCAAACAGGAGGATCACGATTGAAGTGATCGGAATGGCCAGCTTGAGCATTCGCTCCACGCGCAGCTCGTTCACCTGGGCGCCTGAGCGCTCCATTGACGTGATGAACCGGCCCAGCTCGCGGAATCCCATGTCGGAGGGCGCCTTCTGCGAGAGCGTGAGCTGCTTCGGCGCCCCCGTGAAGTTCCGGTCGACGAGCGAGTCGAAGCTGAAAGTGATGTTGGAAAGCGTGTCGGGAATTACGTGCATTGCGCCTTTGCCGATCAGCCATCCCCTGTTCGGCGTGTAACGCGCTCCGCTCGCGGACACCACATATGACGGGTAGTCGGGCCCGTTGCCCTTTCGCTCTATCACCAATCCCTCAATGGATTGATCGAGGAGGTGCAGACCCCCAATCTTGTACACTCTGCCTCCGTCGGCCGCGTACGCAAAGTTGTAGCGGTCGTTTCTCACCACCCCGCGCGTGCTTTCCAATAACTCCAGCCGCTTCTTGTTGGTGATCGGCGCAAGCTCACCGAGGATGAGGCCGAGAACGGTCGCGATGATCGCGCCCAGGAATATCGGCGCTATCAACCGGTAAAAGCTGATACCGGAAGCTTTGGCCGCCGTTATCTCCGAGTGCCGCGTCAGCGATCCGATGGCGAACACCGTCGCGAAGAGGACGGCCGCCGGCAGTACCATGAACATCGAATCGGGAAGCCAGTAGAGATAGCTTAGCGCGATTCGTCCGGCGCTCAGCTTCTGACTGAGATACTTGTCGAGGTTGTCGGTCAGGTCGATGATGTTGAGTAGTATCGGCATGCCGAGCGCGGTCGGCACGAAGATCGTCCAGAATTCCGTGAACACGTAGCGGTCCAGCGCTCGCACCATCCTGGTCAAGCAGCAGCTCTTTCGACGGCCCGCCTGCGTCGGTCGATGCCGAGCCTCTCGCGTCCCCACCCGCGGATCGAGTCAATCATCTCGCCCATGTCACCACCCCCCCCTCGCGACGTCCGCGCTTCCCGGCCAATCTTCGACAAGAGCCACAGGGCCAGGAGCGCGAACAGCACGTTGGCCGCCCACATGGAAACCACCGGTGCCATGAGACCGCGCTTGCCCAGCGACTCGCCCACGATCAGGCACACGTAGTAGACCGCGAACACGAGCAGGCTCACCCCGATGGTGAGCCCCACGCCACCGCGCGGGAATCGGAGCGCGATTGGGGCGCCAAGCAACACGAAGACGAAACACGCCACCGCAAGCGCGAACTTCTTGTGGATCTCCACGGCGTAGGAGCTCATCACCCGGGAAGTCTCGACAAGCCGGAGCCGGAGCGCTTCAAGCATTGACGACGAGAGGGGGTCGGTTATCCCCGTCGAGGGCGCTCGGAGCGTTGCCGCGGTGACCACTGAATCAGGAGTGCGCGAGATGGGCGCTCGCTGAGCCTGAGCGGTGCTCACGGCGAAAACAGAGATCGCATTGCAGTACGCGCGCCCCAGTCCCACATCCCAGGGAGCGGCCGTTCTGGCGTTGAGTACTTCCTTGCTGGGCTTGGTCCCCGCTTTGAGCGCCTCCGCGCGCTTGGCGAGAAACTCCTTTCGCGCCGCGTCGTGCTCCTTCCGCGCCCTCTCCTGCGCCGCCTGCATCTCGCAAACCGTCATTTCGCGGTCGCTCTTGTACGAATCGGTCGTCGTCTTCTGAAACTGGTTCCCCACGTTCCGGATGCGAATCAGGTCGACGTCGAAATACAGGCGCTGGAGCTCGTCGGGCACCGCCGACGGAACATCCTGCATGTTGCCGTTGTAGAGCGTCAGTTCGAGGTCGGTCATCGAGCGGGTCATGCTCATGTTGCCGCTGTCGGCGTAAATGGTGCGCCGTCGCGTGGGGTCACCCATGTCGTAGATGGTCACCTCTCGCATCAGATTGGTGGCTTCGTCGAGGTGTCCGGCCCTCAGATAGAATTTTCCCGGGATCACTTCGTTTATCACCTGTTCGCGGAGTCCGAATGTGGGCTTCGTCTGCGCTATATCGCGCTGCAGGATACTGAGGCGGTGATTCGAGCGCGGGAGGATCTGGTCGTTGAAGCCAACCATCACCAGCGTCACTCCGAGCGCCGCCCACAGCACCGGCTGGAGCACGCTGACCAGGCTCACTCCGCTTGCTTTCAGTGCCGTGATCTCGTTCTCGGCCGCGAGACGGCTGAATGCGTACAATGTCGCAACCAGCACTGCCATCGGCAGCGTCAGCGCGACAGTCAGGGGCACCGACAGTCCAAAAAACTCGGCGATGACGAGCGTCGGCAGCCCTTTGCCAACGAGCTGCCCAAAATGCTTTCCTATGTACTGGAGGAGCAGAAGCGAAGTCAGCGCCGTCAGGGCGAACGTGAGTGGCCCCAAGTGTTCCTTAAGAACGTAGCGGTGCAGTATCTTCACACTGTGAAATATACCGTGCGCTCGTGGTTAAGCGGCACGACGACAACGACTTCCACGCACGAAGTCGTGCGCGTTGCACGCGCTCGGCGGCTCGCTGTAACCGTCCTTGCCGCATCGATCTGCGGGGCGCTCGAAGCGCGCGCGCAGGATCCTCAGGACACGACTCGGAAAGTTATTCCTGGAACACCGGTAGCGCCTCCCACAGGAACGCCCGGCGCGCCGGGAATCAGGCTGCGGATCGGCAGGGACACCCTCCCCCTCACACTTCCGCCAGTGGTCTTACGCGGAGACAGAGAGTCCTTCCGCCAGGCGCAGGCGCAAATCGAGGCCGCCCGCGCTACCGCATTCCAGGAGAACATGCGCGCCATCATGGAATCCGTATGGGGCCAGGTCGCGACCAGCAACCTCGCGACTTCAGTTCCGGCGCCGTCGTATCCGGGTGAGCTGCCGCTCAAGCCCAAGCCCGCGGCCACACCCAGGCCCGTGCCCATACTCGGCGAGTATGCAGACCTTGGACTGCAGCTCGACGGGCGTCTGGAGTTCCGCGCGGAAAAAAATCAGAGCGCCCTTTGCTCGTCGGCGTTCTTCTTCGACCCGGCCATCAACTGTCGCAGCGCATTCGAGCCCCTCGTCGACTTCCAGTTCTCGGCGAAATCCGGCGGGATCGTGGCCGAGCGCGTGCACGTGGATCTCGACTACGACACTCAGCGCGAGTTCGACGCGTCCAACAACATCTCGATTTATTACGAGGGCAAGGGCAGCGAGCTCGTGCAGAGGCTCGAGATCGGCAACGTGACCTTCCAGCCTCCGTCCTCGCGCTACATCACGGCCGGCATCCCGAGCGGGAATTACGGCATCCAGGCCGTCACGAAAGTCGGCTCGATGCGGCTCAAGACCATTCTCGCGCAGCAGAAGGGCAACGTCGTGCGCGACAACGTCTTTACGGTCGGCGACCGCACGCTGCGGGCGCTCGACCGCAAGATCGAAGACTATCAGTTCGAGCCGCGGCGTTTCTTTTTCACAGTCGATCCGACTCTGTTCGGCTCGGCGTATCCGAACATAGACATTCTCGATACGAGGCGGATGGCGGCGCTTTCGGCTTCGCTCCCCGATACGTTGCGTCCAAAAAAGATTTTTCTCTATCGCCTCCTCATCGGAGGCCAGCCACCCAATCCCAGCGGTCCGCAGTTCAGGCTCATCGGGGATCCCCGATCGCGGCGCGGACAGGTGTACGAGTATCTCCGCGAGGGTATCGACTACTACGCCGATCCATCGCTCCTCTGGATTGCTCTCGTAAGCCCGCTCGCCCTCAACAACGAACGCCTCGTCGTCGCCTATCGGGTGCGCATCAACGGACGCGATACGGTTTTCACCACCACTGGTGGAACGCCCGACCTGGTTTACGATGGGACGAAGGAGCAGTTCGCCAGCCTGCTCTGGGATCCCAATGTCCAGCCGGGCGATCCCGCCTTCGACCGTGAGATTCGGAGCGTGTACCGACTCGGTGGTGCGGATCTCCGCCGCCAGAGCGTGACGCTGAAAGTCGTAACGGGGAGCAGCGAGGACCAGGAGAAGCCGCCCGCGGGCGGCGCCGATACCTACCTCAGGCTGTTCGGGCTGGCGCAGGCGACCAACAGCTCGAGCTTCGACCTCGAGAACAGAATCTGGCCCCGTCCGAGCGATCCGAACTTCGAGCTCAGTCTGGGGTCGCCCGGCGCGCGCACGATCCGGGACCAGTTCCTCATCTTTCCATCCGCGAAACCCTTCGCCTCCACCGGACTGGCGGTCGGGGGCAACCCCACCAACGACACGATTTACACGACTCCGCCGGAATACGTCCGCTCTTCTCAGCGGCCGGTGGCGGTTTATCACATCCGCGTTCGTTACCAGGCGGAAGGCAGCGGCGAGAGCGGTACCCTGATGCTCGGGAGCGTACAGCTCAGGCCGAACTCGGAGCGCCTGCTCGTCGACGGAATTCCGCTCACTCGCGGCACCGACTATTCCGTCGATTACGACCTGGGACGGGTATCGTTCAACCGGCCGGACACCCTCTTCCCGCGTCCGCGGCAGGTCACGGTGCAGTACGAGGAGAATCCGGTGTTCGAGGAGACACCTACTTCGATCTTCGGCGCCACGGCGGAATTCCCCTTCTCAAATGGCCAGATCAACTTCACCGCCATTTCGCAGAGCCAGCGAACGAACTTCACCCGGCCGCCACTCGGGTTCGAGCCCGCGGCTTCGCTGGTTGCGGGGGTAAACGCTGTCTTCAGCTTCGACGCCGAGCCGCTCACAAGCCTGGTGTCGATGCTGCCGTTCGGCGCGACGACTGCTCCGTCGCGCATCGCATTTTCCGCCGAGCTCGCCGGGAGCCGGCCGCAAACGGGCGCGTCGCAGCAGGCGTACATCGAGTCGTTCGAGGGAGAGGGCGGACTGCCGATCTCTCTCTCGGACCAGCAATGGTACTACGGCAGCCAGCCCGCGCTCGGCAGTCGCCTGGCCGCGCGATTCGGCGCCGGTGTGGTCGATCTGGGTCGCGCATCCACGCTCGCCTGGCAGAGCAACGGAGTTGACGCGGATGGGCGCGCCGTCAGGTACAGCATTGCCGACATCGATTCGCTCGCCGCCTTTGCCGGTACCGGCGTCACGGGGCCGGAGCAACTCCTCTGGCTCACGCTCTATCCCTTGAGTGTCGGGGGATTGTTCGACAACATGAAAAAAGAGTTTCGCTGGCTCCTGCCCGGCGCGACGCCCGGACGTCGCTGGCGCTCTATCCGCACCACCCTCGGTGTCAGCGGCTCCGACATCTCGCGCGCGGAGAACCTCGAGTTCTGGGCGCAGATCCCGGTGGGCGGCGGACTCTCCCGAAATCCGGTAGTCGTTTTCGATTTCGGTGAGATATCGGAGAACTCGCTCGCCTTCAGTCCGGACTCTCTCCTCGTCCAGGCGCTGGCGAACGGCGATCGCGACTCGACCTACCGCGGCAGGAAGATCCAGGGGTTCGACCGGCTGGACAGCGAGCGTGATCCCTTCTCCCGCGCATTCAACACCGCAACAAACGACAAGGGCCTTCCGGGTAATGTAGTCGACGTGTTGAACGCGGTGATCGACACCATCCCCGGCACCACGCCGCAATCGGTCACCTACCAGTCGTTCGCCACTTGCCGAGGCGGCTACGGGGTGAGACAGATCCTCGGCGACGCTACGACCAACTGTACCGTCAACAACAACCGCCTCGACGAAGAGGACATCGATGCGGACAATGTCATGAACCTTACCAGCAGCGAGCGCGACTCGGAGCAATGGCAGCGTTACATCGTGGATCTGGGAGACGAGTCGAAGCACACGCGCCGCGGGAAATGCTCGCTGGCGCCGCGACTTTCCCCCAATCCGGGTCCGGCCGAGGCCGTGTGCTGGGTGTTGTTCAGAATCCCCTTCCGTCAGCCCGACGATTCGCTGGGGCAGCCTCTGTTGCGCCGCGCGAGAGCGGTGCGCATCACGATGATCTCGGGCGAGGGCCTCGGGGACGGCGAATTCACCAGCGTACCACTAGCGCGCCTTCGCCTCACCGGCGCGCCGTGGCTCAAGGTGAGCGACCGGGCGTTGCGCGGCATCGCCGGAGCGGAGACATCGGCGGGAATCGTGCACTCGGGAGTGATCGGAACTCAGGACCGCGATGTGACGACCGGCGTCCGCTACGCATCGCCACCCGGGGTCACGGATGCGCCGACCAGCAAGACCGTGGAGTACCAGCCGGGTCGCGTGCAGATCAACGAGCGGTCGCTGCGACTGACCGCAACCGATGTGCAGCCCTACGAGAGAGCCGAAGCGTACTACCGCTTTCCCGAGGGGGAAAAGAATTTCATGGGCTACGAGGAGCTGCGACTCTGGGCGCAGGGTGTGCGCAACGGCTGGGGCGGGAACGGAGAGTTGCAGTTCTACGTCAAGATCGGCCGCGACGAGAACAACTTCTACATGTACCGCACTCCGATCAATTCCGGAGATCCGAAAACCGCGTGGCTTCCGGAGATCCGGGTTCAGTTCGCCCGGCTGTTCGCGCTCCGGGCGCAGATTCAGAATGCCTTTCTCAAGGGCACGGCCCGGAATACCTGCACGGGGATCGATTCCGTCCTTATCGCGAATACTCCGGTCCCGGCGGGTACTACGCCGGCCGAGCGCTACGCCGCGTGCGATGGAGGATACATCGTCTACACTATCGATCCCGGCGTGAGCCCGCCCAATCTGGCCGCCGTGCAGGAGCTGGCGGTCGGCATGCTGAGACTGCCGCCTGGAGGTTCGGCTAGCCCCATCCTTCCAGGTGACACACTGGAGCTGTGGGTGGACGATATGCGGCTGGGCGGCGCGGTACGCGAAACGGGATTCGCGGGACAGGTCGGATTGTCCATCGTCGCGAGCGATTTCGCCGACATCCGGGTTAGTGGCAGCCGCCGCGATCCGCATTTCAGACAGTTGTCCGAGCAACCCACTTTTCTGGCTGACAACACCTGGAACGTCAGCTCTGCTTTCCGTCTCGAAAAGCTTCTGCCGCCGTCGCTTGGCGTCTCGATGCCCGTCACGATCAACTACGCCTCGGACGCAGTCGATCCGTTTTATATCTCGCGGTCGGACATTCAAGGCGATGCGATAGATGGTCTTCGCACTCCCCGATCGGCCGCGACCTCGATCACCTTCGGCCTGCGGAAGTCTCGGGCCTCGCTGGGCAGAATCTATTCGCCGCTCATCAACAATCTTTCGCTCAGCTCGGCGTACACGACGGGCAGATCGCGCAGCGAATACGAGGAAGGCCAGGCCCGCAACCTTACCGTCGGGGTGGATTTCAATCTCACCCGGGCGTTGCTGCCCGGACTTTCGCGCTGGAGTCCAACCGAGCTCCATCTGACGAGCGTCTACACGAATGGCCGCGATAACCGCGTGTCGTTTCTGAAGCCGGCCGCCGCGTTCGACGATTCAGCACGTGCCGCGCGCGGCCGCACCACCACGTGGAGAAACGGAAGCAGTCTCGTCTTCCGCCCCGTCAAAGCCGCATCGGTAAGGTGGGACTTTACATCGGTGCGCGATCTGCGTGGGTACGGAAACGCTTCTCCCCTCGGAATCATCGCTACCACCGACCGCGACCGCTTTCTCGGTGCCGACACAGGGCTCGAGCGCGAGCGCGCAATGCAGGCAGGCATCAACATATCGCCCCCGATCAGCGCCTGGTTCCGGCCGCGGCTCGATTTCGGGACCTCGTACAACATGCTGCGCGATCCGAATACCCTGAGCTTCACGCGAGACGCCGACACCACGGGCAACTTCCGGATTCCGCGCCGCCTCGGCAATTCCCAGACGACGACCGCCGGGCTCACGCTCGACCTTCCGCGCGCGGTGAAGCTCTACACGGACAGCGCGGGTTTTCTGCGCGGGTTGCTCAGCGGGTTCCAGCCGGTGGATGTGAACTTCAATCGCAGCCTTCTCTCTGTTTACGACGGGAGCCCGCGCCACGCGCCCCTCCTATATCAGTTCGCGCTCGGCGGAGTGAACACCTTTCGCGAATTGAGCGGGGAGCTGGCGACCAGCGTGGGTCTGGTAACTCAGCTTTCGGTGAACCAGTCGCTCAACCTCCCGCTCGGAGCGAGCATTGCCAGCAGGTACCAGCGCATCAACACCCGCAACTGGACCCGCAGGTTCGATGAGCGACAGGAGGTCGTGGACGGAACGCAGATCGTGTTTCCCGATGTCTCCCTGCGGTGGAGCGGGAGGCCGGCCGTCCTGCAGTCCATCATCACCAGCCTGGGAGGCAACGCCCGCATGCTCGAGACCCGGCAGTTCAATGGCACCGAGCCGCTGATCGGGGAGGAATTCGACGACAGCGGAAGGATGCGGGTGCGCAGCTTCCCGATGAGCGCGTCGGTAGTCTTCGCGGGCGCGCGCCCGCTATCGAGCACCGTCGGTTTTTCACTCTCCAGGCGTCTCGACGCCAGGCCGGGGCTGCGCAGCAACGGAAACAACTCCGATTTCAGCCTCGACCTGGCCAAGCCGTGGGCACTGCCCGCTGATTGGGCGGCGCGGAGCGATCTGCGCACGCGCGTCACGTATCAGGAAAGCCAGGGCCAGAACTTCGTCGTCAATCCGTTCTCCTTTACCGGCGAGAGCCGGCTGGCCGACAATGGCAGGAGGGCGGTCAGCATGAGCGCGGATACCGACGTCGCCGAAAACCTGACCTCCAGCTTCGTGCTGTCACGCGTGGAGAGTTTCGACCGTAACCTTAACCGGCGCTTCACGCAAACGGTGTTGAGCGCTGTCATGCATCTCCAGTTCTACGCCGGAGAGTTCAAGTGAGATCGGTAGTCTTGGTCGTGGCACTGGCAATCGCCGGTGCCTCGTGCGGTGGGGACACACAGCGTGGCAGTGCCGCGCAAACGGAGCGCTCTGGCGGCGCTACCGCATTCAGCGGCAGTGCGGCGTACGGTTACGCGAAGACACAGGTCGGGTTCGGTCCCCGCGTGCCGGGAACCCCGGCGGCGAAGAGCGCGGGAGACTGGATCATCGCGCAGATGCGCTCACGCGCCGACACCGTCATCGTGCAGAGCTGGACGCACACCACCGCCAGCGGAAAGAAGCTGCCGATGCGGAATGTCCTGGCGCGGTTTCGACCCGAGCTTTCCGACCGCGTGCTCTACGTGACGCACTGGGACTCACGTCCGATTTCGGAAGCCGCGACGAGTGAGGCCGAGCGGAAAATGCCGGTTCCGGGAGCAAACGACGGGGCTTCGGGTGTCGGTCTCTTCGTCGCCCTCGGGGACGTGTTGAAGCAGCAGGCGCCGACGGTGGGCGTAGATCTATTGTTCGTTGACGGCGAGGATTATGGCGAGTTCGGCCCGCCTGAGGTTGACGTCCTCATCGGGTCCAAATACTTCGCCACGCACCTGCCTTCTCCCGGTTACAGGCCGCTGTTCGGCGTGGTCTGGGACATGATCGGCGATTCCGATCTGCGGATTCCGTACGAGACCCACTCCTTCCAAAGGGCCCCCGAGGTGGTGGCGCGCGTGTGGCAGACGGCGGCCGATCTCGGGTACGGGAGCATCTTTGTACAGGAGAGCGGGGGACCGGTCACCGACGATCACCTCCCGCTGCTCGACGCCGGCCTGCGCGTAATCAACGTGATCGACCTCATCTATCCTGCCCACCACACGCCCCAGGATACGATGGACAAAATCTCGGCGAAATCGCTGGGGATAGTTGGGGATGTCGCGACGGCGCTGGTTACTCGCCCATAGAATGCGTTCGGGAACACCTAAGGGGGATTCAAGTCGTGAGTGGACAGTAACTGTCCACTCACTGTCCACTCACTGTCCACTAATTGCCGACTAACAGCCGTCTCCACCACCCGGCCATGTCGCCGAACAGCACTTGAGTCGACGTTTTGAGTTGTAGTGTGTCAGTGGTTGTCAGTGGTCGCGGCCCCGTTGGATGTGTTTTGGTTTCGCTCGCGCCCTGCGGGTGATGGCTTGCGGTCGCCGCCCCCCATCGTTTGCCCCATGGGCACCCCCGCCGAGCGAAAGGCGCTCCTGTTCTTCTCGGCCGTCCTCGTTCTCGGAACCTCGACTCGCCTCTATCGCGCTCGCCAGGACGGCCCGCCAGCAAACCCTCAGGCGGTAACCGCTCTCGAGTCCCAGATAAAGGCCGCAGACTCCGCTAGAAAGACGGGTCGGAGAGCGATCCGGGGAAGGAAGCAAAAACCCCCGCCTCCCCGCCCGGGACCGGTCGATCTGGACGTGGCAACAGCGGAGGAGATCGAGTCCCTTCGCCACATCGGTCCGGCCCTCGCCCGGCGCATCGTCGCGGACCGCGACTCCTTCGGACCGTTCGGCTCCAGGGACGCCCTGCTGCGGGTGAGGGGCATCGGCCCCTCTATGGTAGAAAAACTCGATAGCAGCGTAACCTTCTCGCTCCTTCCGCGTCCTAACAACACAGTCATACCCAGGCGCTCCGAGCTGCGAAAAGCATCCAGGAAGCCGCACCGGAGGGACACCCGTTCTTGACAGCTCCTGCCGCAACCGCGCTTAGGATTGGCGAACTGCTTTTGAGAGAAGGACTGGTAACCCAGGACCAGCTCAACAAAGCTCTTCAGGAACAGAGAAACAGCGGAACACGGGTAGGCTACAACCTGGT
The DNA here is from genome assembly GCA_031390205.1 of Gemmatimonadota bacterium. GTDB lineage: Bacteria > Gemmatimonadota > Gemmatimonadetes > Gemmatimonadales > Gemmatimonadaceae > UBA4720. The sequence goes on along the minus strand of JANMTG010000298.1, from coordinate 1,153 downwards.
GAAGCTCGGGTACGTCAAGGAAACCGACCTCACCCGGATGCTGGCCCGCCAGCACCGCATGCCCGCCGTCGACCTCTCCACGTTCCAGATCGATCCTCGCATCGCTAAGCTCATTCCTGGCGATCTCGCCGTCAAGTACAGCGTCCTTCCGCTCAAGCGCGACGGACGCACGCTGACCGTTGCGTTGTCTGATCCGAGTAATCTGGGCGTGCTCGAGGACATCAAGTTCATCACGCGCCTCGACATCTTCCCGGTCATCGCCGGCGAGTTCACTCTCCGCAACGCGATCGAGAAGTTCTACGAGTCGGGTGAAGCGCAGATGGAGAATCTCCTCTCCGACATCGCCGACGAAGGCGACGTCGAGATTCTCGAGAGCGAGAACGAAGCCACCGCCGACGCTGCCACTACCGGTCTCATAGATGAAGCGCCCGTTGTCAAGCTGATCAACGCGATCATGACCGACGCGGTGAAGAAGGGCGCGTCCGACATCCATTTCGAGTGCTTCGAGAAGGATCTGCGCGTGCGCTACAGGATAGACGGCGCGCTACAGGAGATAATGAAGCCGCCTATCAAGATGCGGCCAGCCCTCATCTCGCGCTTCAAGATCATGGCGAGCCTCAACATCGCCGAGCGCCGCGTCCCCCAGGACGGGCGCATCAAGCTGAAGATCGGCAAAAAAGTCATCGACTTCCGTGTCTCCACGCTCCCGACGTTGTTCGGCGAGAAGGTCGTGCTCCGTATTCTCGACAAGGGCAACCTCACCCTCGACCTCGAGAAATTCGGCATCGAGCCGCGCGCCGAGCGCGAGCTGATGGAAGCGATCTCGAACCCATACGGAATGGTGCTCGTCACCGGCCCGACCGGTTCGGGTAAGACGAATACGCTCTACTCGGCGCTTCAGGCATTGAATACGTCTGAGACCAATATCATGACGGCCGAAGATCCGGTCGAATTCAACCTTCAGGGCATCAATCAGGTGCAAATGAAGGAACAGATCGGTTTGAACTTCGCCGCCGCACTTCGCTCCTTCCTGCGTCAGGATCCTAACATCGTGCTCGTCGGAGAAATTCGAGATTTTGAAACGGCCGAGATCGCGATCAAGGCTGCACTTACGGGTCACCTTGTACGTGTACGCACTGGTCACAGGGCTGGC
>JANMTG010000293.1:0-15510 GCA_031390205.1 Gemmatimonadota bacterium | reverse complement strand
GTGGTGACGTCGGCGATGTTTCTCACCTGCCCGGTGAGGTTCGACGCCATGAAATTCACGTTGTCGGTGAGATCCTTCCACGTTCCGGCCACCTGCGGCACCTGGGCCTGTCCACCCAGCCGCCCTTCCGTACCCACTTCCCTCGCCACACGCGTCACTTCCTCGGCGAACACGCCGAGGGAATCGACCATGGTGTTGACCGTATTTTTCAGTTCCAGAATCTCGCCCTTTACATCGACGGTGATCTTGCGCGACAGGTCGCCTTTCGCGACCGCGGTGGTGACGTCGGCAATGTTTCTGATCTGGCCTGTGAGGTTCGACGCCATGGCGTTCACGTTGTCCGTGAGCGCCTTCCATGTTCCTGCTACTCCAGGAACGTTGGCCTGTCCGCCAAGCTTTCCTTCGGTGCCCACTTCCTTCGCCACGCGGGTTACTTCCGACGCGAACGCGCTCAACTGATCGACCATCGTGTTGATGGTCTGCTTGAGCTCGAGAATCTCTCCCCTTACATCGACGGTGATCTTGCGGCTCAGATCTCCCTTGGCAACCGCGGTCGTCACATCCGCGATGTTTCTGATCTGACCGGTCAGATTATTGGCCATCGCGTTGACGTTATCGGTGAGGTCCTTCCAGGTTCCGCCCACACCCGGCACCTGCGCCTGGCCGCCGAGCTTCCCTTCGGTACCTACCTCCCTCGCGACGCGGGTTACCTCCGATGCGAAGGCGCCGAGCTGATCGACCATGGTGTTGATCGTATTCTTGAGCTCGAGCGTCTCGCCACGCGCTTCGACCGTGATCTTCTGCGACAAGTCGCCCTTCGCCACCGCCGTAGTGACCGCGGCGATGTTTCTCACCTGGCTCGTGAGGTTACCGGCGAGCGTATTCACGTTGTCGGTAAGAACTCGCCACGTCCCTCCCACGCCTGGAACCTCCGCCTGGCCGCCGAGCTTCCCTTCCGTTCCCACTTCGCGGGCGACACGAGTGACTTCGTCGGCGAACGCGCCCAATTGGTCCACCATTGTGTTGACGGTGGTGCCGATGCGGAGGAATTCGCCCTGCACGGATTTCCCGTCGATCTCGAGAACCATCTTCTGATTCAGATCTCCTTCGGCGACCGCAGTAAGCACGCGGGCGACTTCGGATGTCGGCGAGACGAGATCGGTAATCAGGGAATTGATCGAGGTGACGGTAGTCCTCCAGCCGCCGGTCACGGGCCCGAGCGATGCCCGCTCGGTCATCTGGCCTTCACGGCCGATCGTAGTGCTCACTCGCATCATCTCTTCGGCCAGCGATTCGTTGAGCTTCGCGATTCCGTTGAACGCGTCAGCGATTTCCGCGAGCAGCGGGTGATCCGACATGGGCATCCGTACTTCGAAATCGCCATCTCTGAGGTCACGCATCGCACCTAGCAGGCGGCGGAGGTCTCCCCTGCGAATCAGACCACCGGGAGCCAGAACGTCTTGGCCCCGCCCATTGCCGTCCTGGTTGCCGTTGTCGCTGTCATTTCGTTTTCCGCTTCGACCCTTGCCGCCATTTTTGCCCCTTTTTCGGCGCGATCCCGTGGGGTCAGGTGCGTCGATCAAACTTTCGTCCGACGCCGTCTCTTCTTCGATTGTGTCGCCGATTTCCACGACTTGCTCCTTGATTTGACTGCTCAATGCCCGCGATTGGCGGTTTCAGGCTCCGGCATCCAGCGGCGTGCCCGAGGGCGAGGTCAGGTTCTACTGTTCAAAAGTGGGACCGTTCTGCGAGCAGAATCGCGGCTGAACGCCCTACCAGGCCGTCAGGAGCTGCACCTGATCTCCCACAAGAATGTCGCCTTCGGCGATCACCCTGGCGTAGACTCGGCTCCAGCCCGGATGGACTTTCTGTGAAATCCGGACGAAGCGGTTGTCGACGAACGAGCGACGGATGGTCTTGCACGGCGAGGTGAAGGACGCGACTTCAAGGGTGACGGCGCCGCCGATCCTGAGCCTTACGCCCGGCATTACTGACTCCCAGTGGATACCTTCGACCGTCAGGTTTTCACCGACGGTCCCGATCTGGATGGGGTGGCCTTCCGCCTGGAGAGCGCGGATTTTTTCGAGGGAGTAGATGCAAACGGCCCGCTCGGGGCCGCCGTGATGAACCTTGTCGTCCTGGTCATCTCCGATGAGCCTTAATAGCGCCACTTTTGCGCCACTAACGCTGTGTTTTGGCACTCCGCCCGCGGATATGTTAATCGAGGCCAGCGTCCCGACTTCGCGGAACAAGCCAGTCCCTATCGCGCTGTCATCCATCGATCTCCTCTGCTACTCGGCTCTTCCGTTGAGGCGCTGTGACGCCAGAAGGCTTTTCCTGGGCCAGAAAGGCCACCGGGATGCCCCCATTGCTGGTGCTGAATCTGGCTCTCAGCGGCAAGCCGGTTTGCCTGGCGAGGACAGCGTCGGACGTCAGTATCCCCAATCGCCACCCCTCCCCATCCCCCGACTTTAGTCTCGATCCAAGCGTCGCATAAAGATTCCTGAGCCCTTCGGTATCTCCGAGCCGGACTCCGTAGGGCGGATTGGTGAGAATCCAGCCGGGATTCCTCAAGTTCTCCAATTCCTTCACCGAGGCGGAGAGGGTACGGACCACGAATCGAATATCGTCCGCGACCCCCGCCCGCTTCGCGTTTCGCGTCGCGGCTTCGATGGCTCCCTTGTCGCGATCCGCGCCGCTGATCTCGAGCGCCACGCGGTTTGTTACGGCCGCATCCCGTGCCTGTCCCAGAACTTTCTCCCAACGCTCCTTCTCGAACATCTGCCATTCCATGAACGCGAATCGCCTCGTAAGACCGGGCGCGATCCCCCGCGCAAGCAATGCCGCTTCGATCGGGATCGTTCCCGACCCGCACAACGGGTCCATCAGAGATTCGGATGGCCTCCAACCGCTGGCAAGCAGAATGGCGGCCGCCAGCGTTTCGCGTAATGGCGCCTTCCCGATTTCCTGCCGGTAGCCGCGCCGATGCAATAGCTCCCCCGAGGTGTCGGCGCTGATCTCGCATTGATCGTCGACGATGCGAACGACGAACAGCTGCGCGGGTGTCTGCGCATCGTTGGCGGTTTCCAGCTCCTGATCCGCGTCGTCGGCCGCGCTCGATTCACTTTCGACTTGCACCGTGCCGGGCGCAACGCGGGCGATCGCGCCGAGGATTCGCTCCGCGACCGCATCCGAATGATAGAGCCGCGACTTTCGGCACGTTACCCGCACCCGCACCGTTCCATTGACCGGAACGAACTCCGCCCACGGGACACGATTCGCACGCCTCTCCAGCTCGTAAAAAGTGCTGGCGTGAAACTGCGCCAACCGGACGAGCACTCTGCTGGCGGTGCGAAGCCAGAGATTGGTGGCGAAGATCGTTTCCTGGTCGCCACGATACGACACGCCTCCCACCTCCGCCTTCCCTTTCAGGCCCAGACGCTTGAGCTCGCCCAAAGCGATCGACTCCAGCCCCGGGGCGGTCGTTGCGAACAGGTCGTTGGTGATTGGTGCGGGCATAATCCTCAACATCATAGTCTGATCACTGGCTAGTCGCGGGGAGCTCTGCGCCGGGGCGCTGAGGCTGGCATCACTGTATGGGTCGGCGAGTGGGCTACGCGCCGCACGGCCACTGGCACGGGGATGCCGAGCTTCGCTCGGCGCGCTCCCCTCCCGACGCACCGGCGCAGATGTAGAAAGTCAGGGGAATACTTTGTGCCAGTACCTGGGTGGTGCCAAAACGACTAGACAAAGAGGCAGCCCGTAAGCTGCTCCGCGCGCGCTTTGGGCATTCCGATTTTCGGCCCGGCCAGTGGGAGCCGCTGAGCGCGGTGCTCTCGGGCGAGGATGCGCTGGTCGTGATGCCCACCGGTAGCGGAAAGTCGGTTATTTACCAGCTCCCCGGCGTCATCCTGCCTGGTCTGACGATAGTCGTCAGCCCGTTGATCGCCCTCATGAAGGACCAGCACGACAAAATGTCGGCCCAGGGCGTAAACTCCGTGGCGATGCATTCGCACCTCTCCACCTCCGAATCGCGTGAGGCTCACCGGCAGATCGCCTCGGGCGAAGGCGAGATCCTCTACCTCACTCCGGAGCGCTTCAAGGACCGCGCGTTTTTCGAGCACCTCTTGTCGCGACCCATCAGTCTGTTCGTTGTCGACGAAGCGCATTGCGTCAGCCAGTGGGGACACGATTTCCGCCCCGACTATCTGTCTTTAGGCGCCATCGCGAAGCGGCTCGGGCGTCCTCCAATCCTCGCTCTCACCGCGACGGCAACCGAACACGTCCAGGGCGACATCGTCAGGCAGCTCGGCATGGCCGATCCACACGTCACGATCACCGGTTTCGCGCGGCCCAATCTGCGGTTCGAGGTGATCCGCACTGTCAACGACGGGATCAAGGATGCTTCTCTTCGTCAGTCGCTCCGCCAGTTCGAGGGCTCCGGGGTCATCTACGTCGCGACGGTAAAGGAAGCCGAGCGCCTGCACACCATGCTCGGCGAAGAGTTCACAGTGGGGCTGTATCACGGCAAACGCCCCGCCGCCGACCGCAAGAACGTGCAGGACCGGTTCATGGCAGGTGACCTCAAGGCGATTATCGCCACCAATGCGTTCGGCCTGGGAATCGACAAGCAGGATCTGCGCTTCGTCATCCACTATCATTTTCCCGGATCGATCGAGGCGTACTACCAGGAAGCGGGCAGAGCGGGCCGCGACGGCGAGCCGGCGGTATGCAGGGTTCTCTACCGCGTGGAGGACAAGCGCATCCAGTCGTATTTCCTGGGCGGAAAATATCCGGAGGTGCAGGAGGCGGCGCAGGTCGCCCTCGCGCTCGAGAAGTATCCGCTCAAGACGCCGGTCCTGCTCGACGACATCGTCGAGCTGACGGGAATTCCTTCCCGTAAGGCGAAGATCGTCTTCGCGCTACTCAAGCGGCACGGTCTGGTTCGCGAGCACCGCGGTGGAAAATGGGAGCGCCTCGGTGAGAACCTCACCGAGGTAGACCTCAGCGCGGACCTCCAGGACTACGAGGAGCGGCGGGCGATGGATCAGGAAAAGCTCCGCACGATGATTCAGTTCTGTCAGACCACGCAATGCCGAACGCGCTACATCCTCGAGCACTTCGGCGAGGAGATCGGTCCAGAGTGGCAGTGTGACAATTGCGACGCGTGCGACGAGGCAGCAGTCCCCGCTCTGGCGAGAGGTGCATAAAGCGCCGCTCGTAGCTCCAGTGCCGTGCCGCCGGGCGTGATACATTATTAGCCCATGCCAAACAGCCTGGCGGTAAAGCTTCTCCGCGGTTCGCTGTTTCTCATTCTCGCGTTGATCGCCTCGGCGCTGCCGCGGCTGCTCGATCTGTCAGCGAGCGCGGATAAGCCATCCAACATCGCGACGATCATTGCGCTGGTCATGCAGGGAATCATCTGGACGAACATCATCGTCGGGCACTTCGTCCAGCGCTACACCAGCTTCCACGCGACCGATGGCAGCAGCATCACGACCTTCAAGGCGATCGGCGTCCTCGTGCGCCTCGCCATCTGGATCGTCCTCGGACTGGTGGCGTTGTGGATGCTCGGCATTCAGGTCAGGCCGTTGCTCGCCGGTCTCGGCATCGGCGGACTCGCCATCGCGTTCGCGGTCCAGACCACGCTGGCTGACGTATTTGCCGCCATTGCCATCGTCGTGGACAAGCCGTTCGTCGTCGGAGACGCGATTTCCGTCGAGAACTACCGGGGCAAGGTCGAGCACATCGGTCTCAAGACGACGCGCGTGAGAAGCGATACGGGTGAGCAGATCATCTTCTCCAACGGCGAGTTGCTCAAGAGCAAGATCAGGAATTACTCGCGCTAGACCAGCCTCGCTTCGAGCGTGATGTCGACGTTGCCCTTGAGCGCCTTGGACACAGGACATCCTTCCTTCGTCTCGTTGGCGATCTGCTCGAACTTCACCTTGTCGATTTTGGGCACTGTCGCCTGAACGGTCAGCTTCATCTTCGTGATGCCGAACCCGCCGGGAACGGCTTCGACGGTACAGGCGGCGGACGTCTCAACGCGTGTCGCCGGAGTTCCGGCCTTCTCGAGGCTGCCGCTCAACGCCATGCTGAAGCACGCGGCTTCCGCGGCGGCCAATAGCTCTTCCGGATTCGAGCCGCTTCCACCCTCGAAGCGCGAGCTGAAGTTGTATTGCCCCCCGATCGCGCCGCTCTCTCCCTTGAAGCTTCCCTTCCCGCCTTTCAGCCCGCCTTCCCACACCGCAGTTGCCTTTCTGGTCGGCATCACCTTCCTCCATCTCGTTGTTTACGAATCGTTGGCGAAAGGTAATTAGATTCCGCGCATGCAGGACGTCCCCTCGACTTCCGCCCTTCCGCAATCCATCGACCGTGTGCTGAAGGTGTTCCGCTCCATGGGGCGCGAGGAGAAAATGCAGGCACTGGTACAGTACTCGAAGAAGCTCGAGCCGCTTCCCGAGCGCTTCAAGGCTCTGGACCGCGGCAGCTTCACCGTGCCTGAATGCCAGACCCGGGTCGACATCATCCCCGAGCTGCGCGATGGCCGGATGTACTTCTACGCCGACCTGAACATCCGCCAATCACCGACGATCGCGGCTGTGCTCGCGATCATCTTCGCGGCCGTCAACGGCCAGTCACCGGCGACCACCCTGGCGATCCCACCCGACTTCGTGCGCACGCTGATGGAAAGCATCGGGCTCGGGGCGCGCGAGCCAGGACTGAACGCGATGATCACACGGCTCAAGCGTTACGCACGGGACGCACAAATCGGAACAGCATAAGGAACGGGTGCCTTATTCCTGATTTTCCCCAAGGCACTACTATTCCGCCCGAAACTTCAAGGAGCACCCATGGCTAATCGGCAGCAGACATACGCCAACCATCGCCGCTACTGGCCGATGTGGCATTTCTTCGCCTTTCCAATTCTCCTGGCGAACGTCATCGTCCTCGCCGTTTACTTCGCCCGCAATTCCAATCTCGCCAATGGCTGGAACGTGGTAGTGGCGATTGCGCTGATAGTCGCGGTGTTCGCGTCACGATCCATGCCGCTCAGAACGCAGGACCGGATCATCTGTCTGGAGGAGCGGACGAGACTCGATCGCATGCTCCCCGCCCATCTGCGCGCGCGGGTCCCCGAGCTGATAAGGAGCCAGCTGATCGCGCTCCGCTTCGCTCCTGACGCCGAAATTCCCGATTTGACGCGTCGTGTCTTTGACGGTGAGCTGAAAACCCCGTCGGACATCAAGCGCGCCATCAGCGCCTGGCGTGCGGATCATCTGCGAGTGTGAATAGATTCCGACAGTCACGCAATCTCCTCGAACTTACCGGTCCCAAAAAAATGGCAGACGTCACGATCCAGGTCCGCAAGAACGGCCCGTACCGCATCCAGGGCGAAATCACCCTGATTGACCACGACGGAAATCCCATTCCAATTCCGGAAGGGAAGACGGTCATTTCCTTGTGCAGGTGCGGTGCGTCCGTGACCAAGCCGTTCTGCGATGGCACCCATAGCCGCATCGGCTTCAAGGGCGCGGAAGAAGCTGCCCAACAGTTCGACGCTACTCGCCCATCGCCTTGATCACAACTCTCTTCGCTCGCTGGCCGTCCCACTCTCCGTAAAAGACGCGCTGCCAGGGGCCGAAGTCGAGCTTCCCGTTCGTCACCGGCACCATCACTTCGTGACCGATCGTCAGCGAGCGCAGATGCGCGGCGGCGTTGTCCTCGCCCGTTCCGCTGTTGTGCCGATAGTCATCCGGTGACCAAGGGGCGATCCGCCCCTCCAGCCAGTCGAGAATGTCCTTCCACAATCCCGGCTCGTGGTCGTTGACGAACACGGACGCCGAGATGTGCATCGCCGATACCAGCACCATCCCTTCGGCGATGCCGGCGGCGGCGCGACACTTCTCGACTTCCTCGGTGATGTCGATGATTTCCTGCCGCTTCTTCGTGGTGAAGGTGAGGTAGGAAGTGTGAGTCTTCACGCCGGCTGCCCGTCGCCCAGTAGTCCCGCGTGCCACGACTCTCCCGCCTTGAGCTCGAAGCGCGCGCGCCACTCACCCAGGGATGTTACCGTCGGATCGAACACCGGCGTGCTCGCGGAGACTTTTCCTTCCGCACCTAGCGCGGCGAACCGATCCCGGGAGCTACACACGATATTGCCGCTCTCGTCGCGGTAGAAGACGCAACCACTCGTGACGAGGCTCGCTCCGAGCGTGGGCTCGAGCGCTTTCAGCGTGCGAAACAGTCCGTCGATGGAGCACCCCGACGCTCCAGCCGTGGACTGATCAACCGCGATCGTGAGAAAGCGATCGTGCTTCCAGCTCCTCCCGGTAGTGAGCGGAGCGCCATGGGCCTTCCACTCCGCGAGAAACCGGTCGACTTCTTTCAGCAAGGTCGCCCTCGCCTCCGGCTCAAGCGGTTTATCGCTGCCGAATACCCAGACGCGGGAAGTGTCGGGCAAACTTTCGATTTCGACTATCGGCATCAGTGCGCCTCCTGTTACAGGCAATACTGGTTCGCCAGGAACCAGCATCGCGTGTACGGTGAATTCCTGAAAAACTCGAGCAGGCTCGCGCCCACCTTGCTTTCGCCGGATTGCGACGGCTGCGTTCCGTCTTCCTCGAAATCCGTGCGCAGCCAACTCAAGCCATCCGAGCGGGGGGTCACGCCATCGGCCCACAAGTACGGACCCCATAACACGAGCGGCGCCGCCTTCTTCGTGTAGTCGAGACTTCCAGCTCGCGGATTGCCGGGGATCCTGCGAACTTCGTTCATCTGGGACTCGATGGCCCACTTCACCGAAAACCCTTCCTCGTACGCGTACGGCTCCGGACTCAAATCGATGGCCGCGTAGCCACCATACGTTCGGCTCGAAAGAAAAACGAGTTGAAGATTCGGATAACGTATCTTCAGGGTGCGTAGGGCCTGGCCAAGTGTAGCGAGGAAGAGATGTGCATCCGCGGTGTCGGGGGGCAGCCCCGCGACCGGACGAGCGGTTGCCACTTTTACCCAGGCTATCTGCACCTGGTTTTCACTCAGTCCGAGAGGGTTGAGGCGCGCCGTCCTGATCCGTTCGTAGCTGGGTGACGTCGGCGAAGTCCACATCGCCGCATCCTGGCTGTCCGCCGCGCCGTTGACTATCACCAGCGATGCGTGATTGATGGTCGGATCGCTCGCGGCGCGACCCATGAGGCTCCAGGCCGTACAGGGCGGAGCGGAGCTGGCGGAGCACCACTCCTGGCTCGTATTGGACATCCCGATCGAGACGAGCACGTACTTGCCGAAAGGATGCTCGTCTCCGTTCACATCGAGCGGACGAATCGCGTTACGCCGTGCGCGGGCCGCCGAGTCGTGTGCGGCGGGAGGTTCATTGGCGCCTCCCGGGTACAGCCCCCCGACGTGTCGGAAATACGTTTTCGACGCCAGGTCGTTGAGAGGAATCCGTAGCGTGTCTGTCGGGGGTCCCACGGGAGCGGGGCGTGGTGGTGGAGCAGGCGGCGCGCACGATGAGACCGCAACCGCCAAACCCACGCAAACCAGAGCGTGTGGCCCGGCCTGCATTCGCCTAACGCGCTTCTGCGCTCTTTCTTCTCCGCTCGATCAGGGCGCGGCTCTTTGCCTCCCTCGCGATCTCGGCGGTGGAGTTTTCGGCCTCCATGTGGGCCTTGAGCGCTCGCCAGGTCGCGTCCGTCGGCTCCTTGTGGGCGATCAACACAGCCGCCAGGTCGGGATTGCGCGTAACGCAAATGGTCTTGTCGAGGGCCACGACGGCGTGGGCTCGGTCATCGGCGAAAATCATGGTGCGACGCATCTGGTGAAGCGTCGCCGGATACACCGGCGTCGATGCAGTCATGCTCAGATTCTCGACGGCACGGAAGCTTCCGTCGCGATCCTGAAAATATCTCTTGTCGGGCTCGATCTTCACTTTCACTGCCATGCCGTACTCCGTGCTCGAATTGTCTCCTTCAATCTACACTCGCGACGGCCGGTCTGAGTCGAAAATGACGATTTCGCGCGCTCAGTCCCCTGAGCGAGGCACCGGTTTCGGCGCATCCAGCAGTCGCCACAAATACCACGAAGCAATGGTGCGGTATGGAGCCCATTTCGCCCCTATCTTTTTCACCTTCTCGGGCGACGGCAGTTTCCGCAGACCATACGCTCTCTGAATTCCCTTCTGGATGCCGAGGTCGAGGTCGGGCAACACGTCGGGGCGGCCAAGGCGGAACATGAGGAACATCTGCGCAGTCCAGCGGCCGATTCCTTTGACGCGAGTGAGCGCGGTAATCACTTCGTCGTCGCTCAGCTCGTGAAGGGTCTCAACGAGCAGTTCGCCGGTCACGACCCGGGCGGCGAGATCCTTGAGATACGCGCTTTTTCCGCGGGAGAGTCCGGCGCCGCGCAGCCGTTCGTCCGCTGTTTCCGTCAGCTCGGCTGGCAGCGGACTTCTTCCCCCGTAAAGTCCTTCGAAGTGCCCGTGAATCGTGCTCGCCGCTTTCCCCGATAGCTGCTGGAATACGATCGAGCGCGCGATCGCATCGAAGTGACTCCCCTGATCGCGAAGCGTGAGCTTGCAGTCGCCGACGCCGTCGATCAGTCGCGCCATCACCGGATCGACCTTCTTCAGGTGCGTCACCGCTTTACGGTTATTCGCGGCGGATACCATGCTCATTGCCCGCCAATATACGCGCTCGCCGCCCGATCGTCGTTGAGACGAGGGCGGCCCATATTTCGGTGGTGGGTCCGTTTCACAAAGAACGACACAGATGCGAGAGGACAGAGGCATGGGAGCGGGGCCGAAGCCTGACCAAGCGATTCGACCCATCACCTATATTTCCCGCGATGCATCCCTCCCGCGACATGTCCCCCGCCGAGTTCCGCGAGCAGGGACACGCAGTCATCGACTGGATTGCGGGATATCTTGACGCGCCTGAGAAATGGCCGGTGCTGCCCGATCTCGAGCCCGGTGCCCTGCTGAGAGCGCTTCCAAAATCTCCGCCCGATCGCGGGGAGCCAATGGAGCTGATCTTCGGGGATTTCCAGCGGCTCGTCGTACCCTCCACAACGCACTGGAATCACCCCGATTTCATGGCGTACTTCGCCAATTCCTCCACCGGCGCGGGCGTGCTCGGCGAGACGCTCTGTGCGGCACTCAACGTCAACGCAATGCTTTGGCGTACAGGCCCCGCGGCCACAGAGCTCGAGCAGCTCACTCTCGACTGGCTGCGTCAAATGCTGGGGCTGCCCGAAAACTTTTTCGGCACAATCACTGACACAGCATCTTCCAGCACCCTGTACGCGCTAGCCGCGGCGCGCGAGCTGCATCCCGAGCTCCGAATTCGCGAAGACGGAATGTCGGGCCGGCCGGATTTGCCTGGTATCGTCGTTTATTGCTCTGAGGAAGCGCACTCGAGTGTGGACAAGGCGGTGATGACGCTTGGCTTCGGCCTGCGCTCTCTCCGAAAAATTCCAACCGACAACGGCCTCCGCATGGATGCGCGCGCGCTCGCCGCCGTAATAGACAATGACCGAAAGGAGGGAAGCCTGCCGCTCGCCGTTGTGGCGACCGTCGGCACCACCTCGACGACCGCGGTCGATCCTGTTCCGGCCATTGCCAAGATCTGTACGCGTGAAAAACTGTGGCTCCACGTCGATGCATCATACGCCGGCACCGCCGGAATTCTTCCGGAGATGCGTCACATCCTGGCGGGCTGTGAGCGGGCAGAGTCATTCGTGGTCAACCCCCACAAATGGCTCTTCACGCCCATGGACTGCTCGGCGTTCTATACGACACGTCCGGATTTGCTGCGCCGGGCGTTTCAGCACATTCCCGACTATCTCGCTGTGCCGCAAGGCGAAGGCACGGTGAACCTTATGGACTACGGCGTATCCCTGGGCCGGCGGTTTCGCGCGCTCAAGCTCTGGTTCGTCCTCCGGAGCTTCGGGGTGGAAGGCCTCCAATCACTCGTTCGCGAGCATATTCGGCTGGCGAAGGAGTTGAGCGGATGGATTGACGCCGATCCCGAACTGGAGCGCATGGCTGATGCGCAGTTTTCAACGGTAGTGTTCCGGCATCGGCCCCCCGATCTGGCCGGGAAGGCACTGGACGACCATAACGCGAGAGTGCTGGAGCGCGTGAACGGAACGCGGGAGGTATACCTCTCACATACCAGGGTTAGGGGTAGCTATGCTCTGAGGATCGCCATCGGCAATATCCACACGACCGAAGTCCACGTGCGGCGCGCGCTGGAGATCGTGAAGAAATCCGCCCGCTGAGGGGTATATTACGAAGCCTTACCCCCCGTTTTCAATCAATTCAGGCAGGAGATTTTGATGATCGGTTTTGTGAAACAATTCGCTGTTACCGTCGCGCTTGTCGCCGCGGCCTCGCCGATCCTGGCGCAGGAGACCGCTTCATGTGACCCGACCGCCAATACCAGAGGCAATATCGCGAAGGCGCAGTTCGCCCTCAGCCGCGCCATCAGCGCCAGCGAAACAGGCAATCCGACGAAGGACATCCAGGAAGTGCTTCGCCTCGTCGAGACCGGCAGCGACAACCCGGTTGCCCGCAACTATCTGAAGGGCGAAGCCTACATTCTCCTGCTCAGTCGGCCCAACGCGCCCGCCGTCTGGACGCGCGCCGGTCTCGGCCTGACGGCGAACCCGGCCGCCACCGTCGATCTTTACGCCGCCGCGGATTCGGCGTTCACGGCAGTGGAGCGCGCCTCGCCGCAATGCGCCAGCGTCATCAAACAGTGGCGCCAGCAGAAGCCCTGGCTGAACGCGCTCAATGCGTCGATCAACGCTCTCAACGCCGGGCAGCTCGATTCCGCCGAGTCGTATGCGAAGAGATCGCTGCTGCTCGATCGCGGCGCGCCATACGCTTACTCGGTTCTCGGCTCAGTTGCACAGAGCCGGATGAAATCGGCCGATGCGGCTCAGCGGGCCGCCCTCGCCCAGGCGGCAGCGGGATACTGGCAGCAGACGCTTACCGCCGCCGGAACCGACACCCTCTATGCCGATGTCCGCACCAAGACTCTGTATGAGCTCGCGGCTGCCGCTTCGGAGCGGGCGAACATGGCAACTGGCGCTGCCAAACGTGCTGCCGCCCGCGAGGCGATCAAGCCGTGGCAGGATTACATAGCGGTAGCGAACAACGACATGCTCCTCGCCGATGCGATCGATCAGGTGGCCACGATGTATGGGGCCGCCGGCGACAGCGCGTCCATTCCCACGGTCTACGCCTCGCTGATCGCAAATCCATCGAAGCACGGAGAGTTGTCGCTGCTGCACGCTGGCGTCGTCGCCGCGCGGAACGGGCGACATGCGGACGCCGTGACGTTATTCAACGCGGCAATCACGCAGAACCCGTATTCGCGCGACGCGGCAAACAACCTCGCCGCGTCTTACATCCAGAACAAAGAGTTTGTGAAAGCCTTCCCGTTGATCGACAAGCTGGTGTCACTGGATCCTAGCAACCCGGACAACCCGCTCCTCTACGCATTTGCGTACCAGGGCCTGTACAAGGGGACAAAGGACAAGAAGCTCCAGAAGATCTACACGGATTCGCTCGTCTACTTCAACGAAAAGTCGGAGAACGCGCCCGTCAAGCTTGCGGTCAGTGAGTTCACCCGCCGCCCGGGCGAGACTGTCTTCATCGGCTCCATCAAGAACCTCGGCAAGACTACGAAAACGTACTCACTGACGGTGGAGTTTCTCGACAAAAGCGGAAACGTTGTTGGGACGGAGACGACGAGCGTCGGTCCGGTTGCCGCGAACGCGAGTCAGGACTTCAAAATCAGCACTGCCCATGGGGGAGTGTACGGGTACAGGTACAAGCCGGTGACCTGAATGACCCTTCGGTCGACTGATTTGGCTCAGGAGCTCCGCGGCAATATCAGTGGATCTGTCTCAGCTACTGCGCCGAGGATCCAGAACCGCCGTCCATCGAACCAGAAGATGGCGATCTGATCGAGCTCACGCGCCAGGCCGATCGCCTTCTGCTGCGGCATCACCACGGCGACGCTGCGCTCGCAGTGCGATCGATCGGGCGAGCAGCAATCGACGCCGACGAATCTGTACCCCGCGCTCGCGAGCTTATGCTCCAGGCTCCTGCCCCGTTGCTCGATTTCCTCGGCCGAGAGATTTTCGCCGCGCGGATCGGACGCCGTCATGATCGCAAAGGGTTTTCCGAATCCAGCCGCGGCGAGTCCCGACAACACTTCCGCGGACGGGAGCATGCGCAGGTCGATCTCGACCGGAGGACTGGTCCTGAAATTCAGGATCGTCTCCGGGTATCTCGGCCAGTCCGGATCGTGTGCGTCGGGCGTGGATTCCATGACTCCGGCGAGTACAAAGTTCGGACCACCTTTCAAAACATCGCCGAAGCGTGGTACGCTCCTTGACCTGATCGAGCCCGTGAAATCCACCCAGATCTGGCCGGATCTCCTGTACATCGTGCGGCACGGCGAATCCGCCGGCAATGTCGCGCGCGACGCCGCGCTCGAAGCCGGCCATCCGATGATCGACATCGAGATCCGTGATGTCGACGTCCCTTTATCTGATCTGGGGCAGAGACAGGCGGAAGCGCTGGGACGCTGGTTGGGCGCACTGCCGGCGAAGGAGCGGCCGAACATCGTGCTGACCTCTCCCTACCTGCGCGCTCGTCACACCGCCGGGCTCATCGTCAAGACCGCGGGGATGCGCGAAGACACGTACTCGCTCGTGGTGGACGAGCGGTTTCGCGAGAAGGAGTTCGGCATTCTCGACCGTCTCACCGCGATCGGGATCGGGGACGGGTTCCCCGACCAGGCGGAGTTCCGGCGACTGCTCGGCAAGTTTTACCACCGTCCCCCAGGCGGTGAGAGCTGGTGCGATGTGATTTTGCGCCTTCGCAGCGCTACCGAGATGATCTCCCGGGAATATTGCGGCCAACGGGTTCTCATCGTTTCTCACGCGGTTGTCGTACTGTGCATGCGCTATCTGCTCGAGCACATGACGGAGTCCGAGCTGCTGGCGATCGACAAGAAGGAGGAGATCGCCAACTGCTCGGTGACTCTCTACGAGCACGACCCAAAGCTCGGGCCTCGCGGCAACCTGCGGCTGAAACAGTTCAACTTCGTTGCGCCGCTGGAGGAAGCCGGAGCCCCCGTCACTTCCCAGCCCGATGCAAATGTCGGCGCGCGCTAAAAAGCGCGCGATAGCCGTCACCCCCGCGCTCCTGCGCCGGTGGCCGCTGCCCAAAGCGAGTAGTGACGGCGACAAGCAGGAGCGTGGCGTAGCGCTGATAATCGGCGGCGCGCTATGGTTTTCGCCACCACTGCGTGCGACCTCCGCGCTGCTTTCGGTGATGATGGCCGTGCCGGAGTTCTCACGCACACTCCTCAAGAAGGCGGACGCTCCCGCTGGACAACTCAAGACCTACATCGAACCCGAGTTCAAGCTGGAGTCCGGCCACAAGATACGACCCGATGGCGCCCTCATCGTTCGCCGCGGCTCGACGTTGTG
>JANMTG010000251.1:0-12145 GCA_031390205.1 Gemmatimonadota bacterium | reverse complement strand
CGCGTCAGATCTTCCGGGCGGATCGGTTCGGCCGGCGGCTCCAGCCAATTGTCGAAGCCGACGACGGCCGCGCCGAGCGCCTCACCGAGCAGCTCGGCTTTGGAGTGGAATGTGTAATAAAGCGTCTGTACAGCGACATCGGCCTCAGCGGGTTGTGACGACGGGCGCCGCTTTCTTCGCGACGTCGAGCGTGCTTCGCTTCGTGAACGAAACGAGCGCATCGGGGAACACGCCGAAGACGAGAATGATTGCCGCCGTTCCCCAGACCACGGCGCTGGTCCAGCCGGTGGTGCGCGCAGGGAGAACGGCAGTGCTCGCGCGCGGCTTCATGAACATCACCATCACCACGTACAGGTAATATCCCGCGCTCAGCACACTGGTGAGGACGAGGATCACGGCGAGCCTGGTCTGCGGAGCGGGCGTCTGCAGGGCAGCCTGCAGGACGTACCACTTCGCGAAGAACCCAATGCCGCCGAATATCGGGAAGCCAAGCAGGGCGAGCATGAACACCGCCATCGCGACGGCAAGCCCAGGCCGGACGTTCCACAGTCCGGAGTACTCCTCCACGCCCATCCTGTCCTCTCCGGGCGCACCCATGGCGACGACCACTGCGAACGCACCGAGTGTAGCCATCGTGTAGGCGAAGAGATAAAACAGGAACGCGGAGCTGCCGAGCGAGGTTCCGACCACCATCGCTACCAGGATGTAGCCGGCGTGAGCGATGCTCGAATACGCGAGCAGACGCTTGATGTTCCGCTGCGCCAGCGCCACCAGATTCCCCACCACCATCGTCACGACCGCAAGCCACCAGATTGGATCGTGCCAGGTGGTTAGCAGGCTCGGAAAAGCTTCCAGCCAGAGGCGGAAGAAGGCGGCAAAGGCCGCGGCTTTGACCGCGGCCGCCATGTAGGCCGTTATCGGAGTCGGCGCGCCCTCATAGACGTCGGGCGCCCACATGTGGAACGGCGCGGCGGCAACCTTGAATCCGAATCCGACTACCAGGAGCGCGAGGCCAACCAATAGCAGCCCGCTGGTGGCAAGCCCAAGCCGTTCGATGTTGGCGGCAATAGCGCCGAAGTTGGTCGCACCGGTGGCGCCGTAAACGAGGGCGATTCCGTAGAGGAGGAATGCCGTGGAAAACGCGCCGAGCAGAAAGTACTTGATCGCGCCTTCGGCGGATCGCTCCCGCCGGCGGTTGATGCCTACCAGTACGTAGATCGCGATCGACATCAGCTCGATGCCGAGGAACACGATGATGAGGTCGCGCGCCGCGGCGAGGATCATCATGCCGGAGGTCGCCAGCAGCAAGAGCACGTGCGACTCTCCCGCCAGGATTCCTTCCCGCGGGTTGTAGTCCAGCGACATCGCAATTGTGCCGATCGTCGCGATGAGAAAAATCTCGTCCGCCACCCAGCGGAAGTTGTCCACCGCGATGACACCGTTGCCCGCTGTACTCCCCTGGAAGGCGTAAACTCCGACGGCAATCATCACGAGCACGCACAACGCCATGCTCGCGATTCCTACCTGCCGCTGATTCACATCGCTTTCCGGCCGCCACGCCGACCACAAGAGGAGCAGCATTGCCCCACCCATGAGCAGCAGCTCGGGGCCGAGCGCGGCGGCGAGGTGACCCGGGAGGCTCAGATCGAAGTTCATCGTACCGCCACAGGTTCCGAGACAGCTACGGCGGCCCCACCCTCGACTCGGTTCACTAGTGCCTGGCTGGCCGCTTCCATTCGCCGCAGCACCGGGGCCGGATAGACGCCGAGCCAGATTATCGCCGCTACCAGCGGAGCAAGCAGCGCCAGCTCTCGGCGGTTCAGATCGGGAAGGTGGATGTTCTCCGCCTTATCCAGCGGGTTGAACAGAACCCGTTGAATGGCCCATAACAGATAGGCAGCCGCGAAAATCACTCCGGTGGCCGCAATCGTGGCGAACACGGGATAAGTCCGGAACGATCCCACGAGCACGAGAAACTCTCCCACGAACCCGTTGGTGCCAGGGAGACCGATGCTGCTCAGCGAGACGAACGTCAGGATCGCCGCGAACATGGGCACCACGCGGGCGATTCCCCCATACGATTCGATAAGGCGCGAATGCTTGCGCTCGTAGATCATACCGATCAGGAAGAAGAGCGCTCCGGTCGAGATCCCATGGCTGATCATGATCATGAGCGCGCCCTGCACGCTCTGTACGGTCAGCGCAAAAATCCCCAGCATCACGAAGCCCAGGTGGCTGACGGATGAATAGGCCACGAGCTTCTTGAAGTCGGGCTGCACCATCGCCACCAGGGCGCCGTAGATGATGCCGATCACCGCCAGCACGAGCATGAGGTTCCGAACCGTCGGGTTCATGGCCGCGCCGGGAAACAACGGCAGCGCGAAACGCAGAAATCCGAAGGTCCCCATCTTGAGCATGATTCCGGCAAGAACCACCGAGCCCGCGGTAGGAGCCTCCACGTGCGCATCGGGGAGCCAGGTGTGAAACGGAAACATTGGAACCTTCACCGCGAAGGCAAAGGCGAACGCGCCGAACAGCCAGAGAGCAGCCCTGGGCGATACGCTGGAAACGCTCAGCAGATTATCGTAGCTGAAGTTCGGGGTCCCCGTCGCATCGCGCGCGTGCAATCCCAGCCAAATAATCGCCACCAGCATGAGCAGCGACGGAAGCATCGTGTAGATGAAAAACTTGAGACTGGCGTAAATCCGGCGCTCCCCGCCCCAGATTCCGATGATGAAATACATCGGGACGAGCATTACTTCCCACATCACGTAAAACAGGAAGAGATCGCGAGCCACGAACACGCCCAACATTCCGGTGGTCAGAATGAGCAGCAGCGCATAATAGCTCCGCACCTTGGTGCGCACGCTGGTCCAGCTTCCCAGCACGGTGAGCGGCATGATGAAGGTGGTGAGCAGAACCATCATCAGCGCGATTCCGTCGACGCCGAGCGTAAAGCGCACGCCCCACGTCGGAATCCACGACATGTCTATCGCGGCCTGCCATCCCGGGTTGGCCGGATCGAACGACCACCACAGCCCGAGCGATACTATGAACTCGATGAGGAAGGTGTAAAACGCGATTTGACGGGCACCCGGATCTTCCAGCGCGCGTTCGTCGCCGGCGGCGGCGTTGCGCCGGCCAACGACGAAAATGAGCCCCGCTCCAACGAGCGGTATGAGCAGCAGCGCCACCAGCGCCCAGTCGTTGTACCCGATCGAATCGAGAAAACCCGCCATCGCTCAGCTCACCGTAGGGTAAAAGCGCCAAGCATCGCCACGACACCGAGGACGAGCACCCAGGCGTAAGTCCCGGTATTTCCCGTTTGCAGTCTCGATCCGACCCAGACGAACCCGCGCGCCACCGCCGCGCTGCCATTGACGAAGAGTCCGTCGATGAGGCCGTTGTCGACGATCCTCCACAGCACGTTGCGCGAGATGACATAGGTGGGTATCACAATTACCCGGTCGAAGCCTTCGTCCACGAAATACTTCTCGGCCACAACTCTCTCGAAGCCCTCCTCCTGAACAGAGTCGCGCTTGGGCACGAGGCGGCCCGGCCTGAGCCGCACCCATGCAAACACGATTCCGACCACAGCGACCAGAACCGCGACGCCGATGAGCAACTCTTCGACCGTGACGGAAGCGTGCACTTCGCCCGCGCTTATGCGCGCGGTTGCGCCTCCAACCACGGGCTCGAGCCAGTGGCCGAGCGTCTCGCGTGGACCCAGCGGGGAAACGCCGGTGATTACCTCCGGCAGATTGAGCCAGCCTCCGACCACGCTCAAAAGGCCGAGCACCACCAGCGGAGCCGTCATGATCCATGGCGCTTCGCGCAGGTGCCCTTCTTCTTCCGCGCCCGTGCGCGTCGGCCCATGGAAAGTGTAGAGCATCATCCTCGTCATGTAGACGGCCGTGAGCAACGCCGAGAGCAGGCCGATTCCGTATATGACGTAGAGCAGAGTGCTCCCCGGGATACCGAGCCAGGTGGTCGTAGCGAGCGTGGAGCCGTGGGCGCGCTCGAACACCGAGGCAAGTATCTCGTCCTTGGAGAAAAAGCCGGCGAAGGGCGAAATGCCGGCGATTGCCAGTGTCGCGAGCCACATGAGCACCCACGTCACCGGCAGAAAGCGCCGGAACCCGCCCATGTTGCGCATGTCCTGCGCGTCCTCATGGCTGTGCGTTCGGTGATACGCCGCATGCATGGCGTGGATTACCGAGCCCGCCCCAAGGAACAGCAGTGCCTTGAAGAAAGAGTGCGTCACGAGATGGAAGATTCCGGAGACATACGCACCCACTCCAACGCCCATGAACATGTACCCGAGCTGCGAAATAGTGGAATACGCGAGCACCTTCTTGATGTCCCATTGCTTGAGGCCGATCGTGGCGGCAAAGAGCGCCGTCACCGCTCCGATAACCGCCACCGTGAGCGAAGCCACCGGCGACAGTGAGAACAGCACGGCACTGCGCGCAATCAGATAGACGCCCGCGGTCACCATTGTCGCCGCGTGGATGAGGGCGGACACCGGTGTCGGCCCCGCCATCGCATCCGGCAGCCACACGTAGAGCGGAATCTGGGCGCTCTTTCCAGCACAGCCGAGAAACATGAACAGACAAATGGCGGTGACCAATGCGCCACCAGCCTGCAGATCGAGCGCACGCTCGTTCACGCCGACGAAATCGAGGACACCGAGGTTGGCAAACAGAAGGAACATCGCCACCAGCAGCCCGAAGTCTCCAATGCGGTTGACGATGAACGCCTTCTTGCCCGCGTCTGCGTTCGCCTTGTCGGAGAACCAGAACCCGATCAGCAGATACGAGCAGAGGCCGACGCCTTCCCACCCCACGAACAGAACGGGATAGTTCGCTCCCAGCACCAGCACCAGCATGAAGAACACGAACAGATTGAGATACGCGAAATAGCGCGCATACCCGGGATCTTCGCGCATGTATCCGACGCTGAAGACATGGATCAGGCTGCCGACTCCGGTTATCACCAGCACCATCACCTTCGACAGCTGGTCGAGCTGGAAAGCGGCGTCGATGGAAAGGTCTCCCGCCGCCATCCAGCTGAAGTAGCTCTGGACGAACGGCGTTTCGATCGCGACGCCCGTCATCGCCGCAAACATCCCGAGTGCGAGGGCGAACGAGAGGATCAGCACTCCCGGTCCGACGACGCTCACTACACCTGCCCACCGGTGCCGCTTCACGGCGTCATGATCCTCGCCGAGCGCCCCCCCGCCGGCCTGTTCGGCGTGCGACACTGCCGGATCTGCCGGATCTTCCGGCCCAAAGCGCGCACTATTGAGCGAGAGAACGCCGTTGACGACAAAGCCGAGGAGCGGCAGAAGAGGCAGTAGCCACAGCCATTCCGCCACCGTCCCGGAGAGCGGGTGCGCTGCGCCTGCCGCCAACCCGGCCGCTGTCTGCAGAAGGAGCATCATCCTCTCAGCAGATTGATGTCCTTCAGGTTGATCGTCTGCCGGTGGCGGAAGATCGCGATGATTATGGCGAGTCCGACCGCCGCCTCAGCGGCCGAGACGGTCATGACGAACACGGCGAACACCTGACCCGCCGCGCCATAGAACCTGGAAAACGCAACGAACGTCAGGTTCACCGAAGTGAGCATCAGCTCGACGCACATGAAGATGATGATTGCGTTCCGGTGTGTAAGAACGCCGATCACTCCAATGGTGAAGAGCGCGGCGGTGAGCGCCAGCGACTCAGCCAGCACGAACCGCCCTCCCTCTCCCCAGCACCACCGCGCCCGCGATTGCCACGAGCAGGAGAACGCTGGTTAGCTCGAACGCGAGCAGGTATTCGTTGAAGAGGGGCTTGGCTATCATCCCTACGGCGTTGAGCTCCTCGAGCTGCCGCTGATTGTATCCCGGCGCTACTACCAGTGATTTCGGAAGACCACCGCGCGAGATCACCATTATCTCGGCGAGCAGCACCAGTCCGACCACTCCCGCGGCTAGCTTCCACCACTTTCCCCGCGCCTGGGCGAACTCCGACTGGTGCCCCAGGTTCAGGAGCATGATCACGAACACGAACACCACCATGATGGCGCCCGCATACACCAGCACCTGGATCACTCCGATGAACTCGGCGTCCAGCATCACGAACAGCGCGGCGAGGCTGAACATCGTGTTCACCAGCCATAGCGCCGCGGCGACCGGACTCTTCCGGGTCACGAAAGCGATCGCCGACGCCAGAGCGATCACCCCGAAGAGGTAGAAGTGGAACGTGTAGAACAGCGGGTAGTGCGGTTCCATCACTCTCCCTTCGGATCTTCGGGGTCCCACATCTCGCACACCGGGTGGGATTGGTCCATCAGCCGCTGGAGGTCGTAGACGAAGCCATCCCGGCTGTACTCCGAATTCTCGTAGTGTCGGCCGACGTGAATCGCCTCTTCGGGACAAACTTCCTGGCAGTACCCGCAGAAGATGCAGCGGAACTCGTCGATCTCGAACACCAGTGGGTACCTGTTCCCTTCTTCATCCTCGCCTGGAACGAGCTTGATGCAATTGGCCGGACACACGGTGGGGCACAGCCCGCACGCGACACATTTCGCTTTCCCCGTCTCTGTCGTGAGCATCCGGTGGGTGCCCCGCCAGCGGGGAGAGATCGGAGACTTCTCCTCCGGATACTGAATTGTGACTCTTCCGTTGACGTCGAAGAGATGCTTCACCGTCAGCGCCATTCCCTTGAGCGCCGCGCGAACGTAGCTCACCTCTCCGATGGGTCGCTCCACGACTTTCACATTGATCGGCATTATCTGCTCGCCTCCGCGGCCAGCTGTGCGCGCCGCGTGACCTGCCGCATGCGCTCGATTTCCCTGGGATGCATCCGTCCATAGGCGGGACTGATTATCCGCCCGCGATCGAGGATCGCGAAGAGAATGATCACGATCGCAACGTTCAGCGAGCCGAGAATGGCGGCATAGAGCAGCCCCGGCTCGATCCCCGCAGCGCTAAGTCCGAGCATCACCGCCGCGATGATAACGATGTACACGAGCGCAAGCGGAAGCATGAACTTCCACCCGAGCGACATCAGCTGGTCGTACCGGAACCGGGGCAGCGTCCAGCGTATCCACATGAAAAGGAAAAGGAACGAAAGAACCTTGACCAAAAAGATTCCGACTGAGAGAAGCGTGAGCCAGCCGCTGTAAGGGCCAATGTTGTCGCGCGAGGTGAAGGGCACATCCCAGCCGCCGAAGAAGAGCGTAGCCATCAGCGCGCTCGCCGTCACCATGCTCGCGTATTCGGAAATGAAGAAAAGCGAAAACTTCATCGCGCTGTACTCGGTGTGGTAGCCGGCGACGAGCTCCGACTCCGCCTCGGGAAGGTCGAAGGGAAGCCGGTTGGTTTCGGCGAAAGCGGCGACCATGAAGATGAAGAACGCGACAGTGAGGTTAACCACGTTCCAGCCGCCCCAGGCCTGCTGGTTGATGATCGTGTTCAGGCTCACGTTCCCGGCGAGAAGAAGCACCGGGATTGTCGCCATGCCCATGGAGATCTCGTACGACACCATCTGCGCGCTCGAGCGAAGCCCGCCCAGTAGCGCGTACTTGTTGTTGGAGGACCACCCTGCCAGCACGATCCCGTACACTGACAATGATGTCAGGGCGAGGATAAACAGGAATCCCACCGGGAGATCGGCAACTACCATGTCGATTCTTCCCCAGCGAGTCGGCAGCGGCGCGCCGAACGGGATCACGCACCAGGCCGTCATAGCCGGAATGAACGAAAGAATTGGCGCCAGCACGAAGAGCGGTTTGTTCACTCCGGCCGGCATTGTCTCTTCCTTCATGATGTTCTTGAGACCGTCCGCCGCGGGCTGAAGCCAGCCTTTTCCGACACGGTTCGGGCCGTGCCGGTCCTGAATCCAGGCCGAGACCTTTCGCTCGGCAAGGGTGAGGAGCGCCACGCCTACCATGTAGATCGTGAAGACGACGATCATCTTGATGACTGTCGCCAGGTAGAACAGCATCCCGCTCACCGGGGGCTGATTCGGGTCGGCTGCCTGGAGCAAGGCGTAGGCGCCAGATAGGGTGTTCACGGAGCACCCATCGCGAGCGGCGCCTTCGGGCCGGTTTCCTTGGCAGTCGCCAGGGGCAGTCCCTTGAAGCCAAGTGTGTCGTAGCTCAAGCCGGCGAACGCCTTGTTGGTGGAAGCCAGCTTCGCGAATACGTCGGAGGGAAGGAAAAAGCTGGACTGCTTCCCAATCGCCCCGAGAAGATCGCCGAGCACCAGCCAGCTGGGGCGCGTTTCGCCGGGGGCCTGTCTCGCCTGCGTGAAGCGCTGAACTCTTCCGCGCAGGTTCGTCACCGTGCCCTCTTCCTCGGCGAAGTTGGCGATGGGCAGAACGACGGCGGCGTTCGCAACCGACTCCGGGAGAACCGAGCTGATGACGACTATCGCGCTCGCGCGGGTCAGAGCGGCGGGGTCGACTCCGGTCAGGTTTTCACCGGCCACGACCAGCGCGTCTCCCTGGCCGAGTCCGCTCAACAGGTCGCGGGTTTTTGTGAAGCCAAGTGCTTCGGCGCCGTGGACGTTCGCCGCCCTCTCGCGGCGAAGAGCCAGGTCTTCGATGCCCGGTAGTGGCGCTTCGTCCCCTTCGGCGACGCGAAACGCGCCTCCCTGCATCAACTGGGTGAGCAGGAACAAAGCTTCGTTCGAGAGCATTGGCGAAGCCGCGACGAATGTACGCTTGCCCTTCAGTGTGGCCGCCGCCGCCGCAATGGCCCGCTCCCAGCTGGTCGGGGCGAGGCTCCCACCCTGACGAACCATCGGCCGCTCAACACGATCCTTCTCGTTCATCCACCGGTAGTTGAGGCGGCCCCAGTCGCACATGAAGAATGCATTCACGTACTCGTTCGCGCGCGGACGCATGCGCACGAGCTGATTCTCGCGCGTCTCCATCATCACGTTGCAGCCCTGAGTGCAGTTGGGGCAGATGGATGCGGTGCGATCGAGCTCCCAGGCGCGCGCCTTGTTCAGGAAATCCTTGGACAAGAGAGCGCCAACCGGACAGAGGTCCACGACGTTGGCGGCCCACGGGTGCGTCAGGTCCTTGCCGTCGAACTTGCCGATCAGGGCCCGGTCACCGCGCTCACTGACATTGAGCACCGGGTCGTGCGCGAGATCATCCATGAACCGAACGCAACGCGTGCAGAGGATACACCGGTTCGGGACGTACACGACGTCGCCGCCGAAGTCCTCAGCCGGATTGAACCGCTTCGGCTCGCGGTACCGGGAATCCTCGCGGCCTTCCTGGTATGTGTAGTCCTGGAGCTCGCATTCCCCCGACTGGTCACAGATCGGACAGTCGAGCGGATGGTTGATGAGAAGCATCTCGAGCACTCCCTTCCGCGCTTCGAGTGCCTTCTCGTTGTGGACGTGCACCACCTGCCCTTCAGCGACGGTAGTAGCACATGATGGCGCGAGCTTGGGCGCCTTCTCCACGTCGACGAGGCACATGCGGCAGACGCCGGCAACCGGGAGGCCGGGATGATAACAGTAGTGCGGGATCAGCACGCCCACCTGCTTCGCCGCCTCGAGGATGGTGGTGCCCTCGGGAACGGTCACCTGCCGGCCTTCGATCGTCAGTGTGATCATCTTCGCCTCAGGCATCAGGCGACCGCCGCGATCACGGGATGAAAGCTGCGGCTCTGAATCAATGCCTCGAACTCGCGCCCGAACTTTTTGATTCCGGATACAACCGGAGTCGCGCAGGAGTCGCTCAGCACGCAGATCGTCGTACCGGTCATTTGTTCGGCAATGTCGAGCAGCGTGTCGAGGTCCTCCGTTGTGCCCTGTCCATCCCGAATGCGCTCCAGAATTTTCGTGGTCCACGCCGTGCCCTCCCGGCATTGCGTGCACTGGGCACAGCTCTCATGGGCGAAGAAGCGGGCGATCCGGGCGATGACCGCGACCATGGACTGTGCATCGTCGATGAGGATGACTCCGCCTGAGCCGAGCATCGAGCCTTGTGCGACGAAGCCCTCGTAATCCATGAGGGTGGCCTCGGCTTCTTCCATTGTCTGGATCGGCACGGAGACTCCGCCGGGGATCACGGCCTTGAACTTTCGACCGGCGAGCGGACCGCCACAGACGTCGTACAGAAAATCCCGGAACGGAAAGCCCATCACGACTTCGTACGTTCCCGGCCGCTCGATGTTACCGCACACCGAGTAGAGCTTGGTGCCGGTGCTCTTCGGGTTTGACAACGACATCTTCTTGTACCAGTCAGCGCCATTCATGAGAATGGGAATTGCCGCGATCAGCGTCTCGACGTTGTTGATCGTGGTCGGCATGCCGAACACACCCGAGACGGCCGGGAACGGCGGCTTGATGCGCGGGTTTCCGCGCCGCCCCTCCAGCGAGTTCATTAGCGCCGTCTCTTCGCCGCAGATGTACGCGCCGGCGCCCTTGTGCACGTGGACGTCGATCCTCTTGCCGGTGCCCATCGCATTCTTGCCGATGATGCCCGCCGCGTACGCCTCCTTCACCGCCTCGTTCATCCAGTGCAAGGGCTCGGTGAATTCGCCGCGAATGTAGATGTAGGCGGTCTCGGCGCCAATGGCGTAGGCTGCGATCGCGCAGCCTTCCACCAGGGCGTGAGGGGTCCACCGCATTAGCTCGCGGTCCTTGAACGTCCCGGGCTCCGACTCGTCCGCGTTGCAGCAGAGATAGTGCGGCTTGCCATCGCCAGGCTTCATGAACGACCACTTCATGCCGGTGGGAAAACCGGCGCCGCCTCTGCCGCGGAGTCCCGATTCCTTGACGACGTTTACGATGTCCGCGGGCGCCATGGCCAGCGCCTTCTCCAGAGCCTGGTATCCACCGCGCTGCTTCCATCCCGCGAGCGTACGTGCCTCGGCGACACCGAAGTACCGGGACAGGACCGTCGTTTCCCGTTGGTGCGGCTGATGCGGGTAGCCCATTATGTCAGTCGGGCGAGCAGGTCGGGCACTTTTTCCGGCGTCACCGATTCGATGAACTCTTCGTTGATCATCACCGGCGTCGCGAACCCACAGGCTCCCAGGCATTCGACTTCGATCACCGTAAACCTGCCGTCGGAGGAGGTGACGCCCAGCTCGCCGGTGTTGGTGTGGCGGAGAAAAGCCTTCGCGACATCTTCCGCGCCGCAGATTCCGCACGGCGACGTGGTGCAGACCTGGATGAAATACTTGCCCACCGGATGCTGGTGGTACATGGTGTAGAATGTCACGACGCCTTTCACGTAGGCCGGCGTCAGATCGAGCAGACCCGCGACCTCCGCCATTCCCTCGTCGCTCACCCAGCCGCGCTCGCGCTGCACAATCCAGAGGGCGGGGAGCAGTGTCGCCATCTTTCGCGGATAGCGCGGGATGAGCTCGTCGAGCTCGCGGCGAGCTTCCCCGCCCGCGCCGAAAACGGGTTGATACGGCGCGTGGGGTGTCAACGGTCGATCTCCCCCATGACAATGTCGATGCTGGCGTTGATCGCGATCACGTCGGAGAGCAGATGGCCTTCGACCATCTTGGGAATTGCCGCGAGATTGACGAAAGACGGCGGACGAATGCGCCAGCGCACGGGCTTCGACGTTCCGTCGGATACCATATAGTAGCCCTTCTCTCCCTTCGGACTCTCGACTGCGACGTAGGATTCCCCGATCGGGGGCCGCGGACCCTCCATCACCACCTTGAAGTGGTGGATCATGGACTCCATCTCGCTCATCGCCTTGGACTTGGGCGGCAAGATCACCCGCGGATCGTCGATGTTGACAGGCCCATCGGGGAGTCGATCGGCTGCCTGATTGAGGATCCGCACCGACTGCCGCATCTCCTCGAATCTCACCAGGTACCGGTCGTACACGTCACCGCTCGTTCCCACCGGCACGTCGAAATCGTAGGTCTCGTAATCCAGATAGGGAAAGTCCTTTCGCACGTCGTAGGCGACGCCCGAAGCGCGCAGCATCGGACCGGACAGGCCCCAGTTGACAGCTTCGGCCGGGTTCATGACTCCCAGTCCAACCGTGCGACCAACCCAGATCGCGTTCCTGGTTAGCACGCGATCGATCTCATCCAGCGTCTCGGGAAAGGTGCGCGTGAACTGGCGCAGACCGTCCATCCATCCCGCCGGAATATCCGCCGCCATTCC
>JANMTG010000246.1:0-2451 GCA_031390205.1 Gemmatimonadota bacterium | reverse complement strand
CCCTTGCGCCCCGGAATGCACTGCCCCGCGCTCAACCGTCGGTTCCGGAAAACCGGCGAGAAATCCGCGCACCGGGCCGCCCATGTTCTGCACTCCCATCATCTGTCCCATGTCTTTCCATTCCGCGACACTCATCACGTAGGAGGTGTTGTCGCGATACCGGCGCGCTGCTTCCAGAATCCGCGTCCGCTTCTGATTTCGGGGAACGGCGGGATTGGCGAGGATATCGCTCACCACGTCGTGCATGGAATGGAGATTGTCGAAGATGATCGCGGCTTCCGGATACCTTTCAGTAAACAGCGGTGCTACCGCCGGGGACATCGGCATGATGCGCGGCATCGAAGTCGGCGGATTCTCGATCATCTGCCTGAACCGCGCGACGGCCGCGAGGATGCCGGTTTGCCGTTCGTCTAGATCTTTACCGGCGAGAAGAGGTTCGTACAGACCGATCTGCAGCCAGTGGTAAGCCCAGATGAGGCCGTTGAACTTTGGATAGTTCTTTCGAAAGGCGAGTGAGTAAGGCTGTCCCTCCATGAGCTCCATCGTTTTCGGGCGCGAGCTGAAGGCGAGATCTTTCCGCATCTTGTAATAGCGGAGGAGCTCCTGAACTTTTGCATCCTTTTGAGTCACCGGGATGCTCTCGTCGGCCCACACGTCGTAGATCTGCCGGTGGAGCAGGTGCGCCCAGTCGAACATCGTCTTCGCTTCTGGAGCGAGCTTCGCGTATGCGATCTCTATCGCCGCTTCCTCGAGCGGCAGATTGGGAGGGTTGACGAGGAGCTCGCGCGTGATGAAGGAATACTCTTTTTCCTCCAGCAGCGACGTCGGAGCGCCGGGCCTGGTCCAGAGCCTTTCGTAGAGGATGGCGTGGCCGTAATCGAAGGCGTTGAACAGGCGATCAGCGGCCGGATAGTTTTGGCGGAACTTCCAGTTGAAGCTGCCGGGCAGGTAAAACTGCTCGTAGGTAGTCGACCATTGCGCCCGCAACTCGGGGGCAACGGTCAGCATGCACGCCGATGCCAGAACGGCAAGCGTGCGAAGTGAAGCTCTCATGAATACTCTCTCGTCGCCATGCGACAAATAGGGGTGTGATGTGCTCGCATCAGCGGACGGGAATGAGCGAGCGGATCGAGAACGCTCTCGCCAGCCCGAAGGTCGCGAACCAGCCCTGGTCGTCGCCCGTAAATCTTTTCCCGAGTCCGCCGTCCAGCGCGAACTGAGGAGAGACCTGGTAGCGGATCCCGGCTCCCACATTCCACTCCGCTTCTTCGCCTTCCCGAATGGGCTTGCTGACGAACGACTCGGCTGTGACGAGCATCGACTTGAGAGGAAAGCTCCGATCGACGGCCATGCCCAGCAGCCAGCGCGAGACCTCTCCCGTTCCGGGTTCCGTCGCACCGGGGGCGATTGATGTTGGCGTCTTGCCGAATGTGTATCGCCCGTTGAAATGAAACCGGGCCCATGTGAACGTGCGGGTCGCGATTCCCTTGGCGGAGAAATAGGCGTTCTCGGAGGCCAGCCCTCCGAAAGGCAGGAGAAGCTCACCAGCGAGCCCCAGGGCGGGAATGGCGGTTTCGGCATTCAGATTGTGAAGAACCGAAATGTCGAGACCGGCCGCACCTACAGTTTTTCCCAGCGGGCCGCGATCCACATATGCGAGCGGAACCCCGACTTCAATGTGGGTGCGCGGAAGAATTCCGTACGCTATCTCGGGCTCGATTCCCCACGTGTACAATCCGCCGTTGGCGCGCTCGAGCCTGAGAGGGGCAAGCTGTAGCTCAAAGGCGTAGCGTTCGGTGGGATAGGCATCCTCGACGGTGATCGGACGTCCGCCATCGGTGTTGTAATAGTCGGTCTGCGCGACGAGCGAGCGGGGAACTATCGCAAGCGCAATGGCAGCCGCGGCCACGCCACGAGCCAGCCGCGGAAACAAAGCAGAACAAGTCAGCAATACGCGTCTCAAGGTTTTCTCCAAAGGTTTCTACTCCGGCCGGCAGAGAAACGATCCCTTTACTCTGCGTAAAATATGCCAGGTACGCTAGCCGTGGGAGCGATCGTGGTGCGGACAGTCCACGCCGGCGAGTCCGAAAGGGAGTCCACCGCAGAGCAGATGGAAAATTACCGGCTCGTGGTGCCCGCGACACTTGCCACTGTGCCCACCCCCGGACGGGTGAGCGTGCGTACCGGAATCAATCTCCACGACCGAGGGTGCAGCGTGGAGCGGGTGCGCCACGACGATGCCCGAGCTGAGAACTGCTCCGAGCATTGCTGCCGCCTCGATCAGCGATCGGCTCGTTACGTGGGACGTGTTGGGGCGAATCTCCCCGGACAATCGGCGGACCCTCTGCTCGACCAGATCGCGCGCGATGAACCCAACCGCAGCAGCGCCAGGCGCGGACTCTTTCCAGAGGGCGACGTTCAGAATGGCTGAAGCGAGAACCAGAGGCTTCC
>JANMTG010000166.1:0-1524 GCA_031390205.1 Gemmatimonadota bacterium | reverse complement strand
GGGAGCTCAGGCGGAGGCGGAACGCGCTCCCGGGCGAAGCTCGCCATTAGCTCGGCCTCGAGCAGGTTCGAGGACACGAGCTCGTCGAACGCTTTCAGCCGGCGGCCGAGGGCGGTGGCGCCGGACTCGCCGAAGGCGATTGCCACCAGACAGGATGTATCGACGTAGGCGACGCTCATTACTCGCGCTCTTCAAGGAAGCGTTTGAGTGCCCCGGGGCGGCGGGCGACGGTCCGCAGCGCCGAGCGCCTGGGACCGTCGCGAACGAGGATGCCTCGTTCCGCCAGCTGCCGCATTCGTGCGGTGAGCCCTCCCTCGGGGGCGGCCACGGAGCGGATCTCGACCACCGGCTCACCATGCAGAGTGACGATGACGGGGTGGCCTTCCCGGACTTTGCGAACGATAGCGGACAGCTTGGCTTTGGCTTCGTACAGGGAATAGGTGTCCCGCATATCCGCAACCTATCCTAACTAGTCAGACTAGTCAAGACCGGTTAGGGACGCGGCGTTACGGCGTTCCCAGATTGAGCTGGAACGGTCCCAGTCCATGGAGCTGCACAGTCGTCACCCCGCGCGCGGTAGCGAAATGCGGGCTCCGGGCCGGCATGTAGATGAAATCCCCCTGACCGTACGCCCGCAGCGCACTCGCGTCGTGGGTGCCGCCCATTGCGACATTGAAAATCCCCGACAGCACGGTCACGTGCTCCGCCTTGGTATGCCAGTGGACGGGCACCTGGTACCCATCCGGAAACTGGAGCCTCATGACGTAATCGCCGGCGGCCGCCGGATTGCCGTGCAGCACCGCGCGCTTCACTCCGGGGGCGAATCCTGGCACGACCAGGTCGCTCCAGGTGAGCGAGCTGTTCGGCCGCATCTCCATGCTCATGGTATCGATACCCATCGATGCCATGGGGTCTCCCGTCGCCATTGGCGTAGCGCTCACGGTGGCATCCGTCGCCACCCGCCACTGCCCGTCGATCTTGCGCCAGAGGGTGACGTAGTTGCCCCCGTCGTTCACGCGCCCAGAGGGACTGTTGAAGGACAATGTGTACGTTCCCGTCTCGGTCGCCGTCGCCGGGCTGGTGACGTCTATCCGCGTCGGCGTCCAGCTCAGAGAGAGACCGGGCATGCCAATGAGCCCCGTCCAGGTCGTGCGTGCCGCCGCGGCTCCCGTGACGAGTGGGGAGTTGGAATTCATGATCACGACATCGGGAGCGTGGAACGAGATGATTCTATCCACGTCGCGAGCCACGATCGCACGCTGCCAGTCCTGGCCGACGGCGCGTATGGCCGCCTCCTCGCTCTGCTGATTCACCATCGCGGCGGGCGCGCAGGCCGCGAGCGCGAATGCCGCCAGGGCGAGCTTGATTTGTTTCCTTGCAGTGTCTCTCATGCTGCCTCCTTTCTCGTCGGGCTTCCGGGTATCCATAGCCGGGAGAAACTGGAGGCCGGAGGGCAGGGAGGCAAGCGATGATCACAACCCATTGATCGCCCGAAGGACGTTGATCCGCCCATGGCGCCAAGGC
>JANMTG010000136.1:0-1779 GCA_031390205.1 Gemmatimonadota bacterium | reverse complement strand
GGAATTCGCGCGCTGTCGCCGGGCTGTGCCCCGAGAAATGATTCGCCACATAGCCGTAGATGTGGTCAACCTTGTCCGACAGCTCACCAATCGCGTCCGTCCACTTGTCGATTTCGTGGGAGCGATCCACCTGCACGCGTGAGTAATCGACGAGATCGCGATTGGGACCCATCCAGCGGATGTAAGCGAAGTCCGCTGTAGGCCTCGCGGCCAGACTCAGCATCAGCTTGCGCGGAATCCACCGCCCGTCGATGAGCGCCAGCGCGATGTTCCGTTCCCTCAGGAGCGCCAGGACGCCGTCGGTAACCCAGCCGCGGTTCCGGAATTCGATCGCCACCCGAAGGTCAGTCGGCACGCGCGCGATGAAATCGACGAGCGCGGGTAGCTCGCCGGGTTGAAAATCCGGTCCCGTCTGCACGAGGACGGGCCCCAGCTTGTCGCCGAGGTCGCGCACGCGCTCGAAGAACGCTTCTGACGCTCCAGTCACATCGCGCAGCCGGTGCTCGTGGGTGATCTCCTGCGGCATCTTGAGCGCGAAGACGAAGCTCTTCGGCGTGCGCTCGACCCAGCTGCGCAGCGTCGTCGCCGCGGGAGAGGCGTAGAAGGTCGAGTCTACTTCGACGGAGTCGAAGGCGCGGGCGTAGACAGTGAGAAAATCCGACGGGCGCGTGCCCTGCGGATAGAACGGCCCGACCCAGGCATCGTAGTTCCAGCCCTGAGTGCCGATGTGAATCTCCGCGGACATGTCGTTCAATCGGCGGCGGGGAGGGCCCGCTGTCAAGTCGCCGGAGCCACGCAAGCCGCCCCATATTTACGGTGATCTAGCAGACCGTCACTGGAGGAGCGGAGAACTGAGATGATCAGGAAAATCGGAATAGGACTGGCCGTCCTGCTGCTGGTACTTGTGGTAGCGGTCTTCACGCGACCCGCGGAGTTCGAGGTGACACGCTCAAAGACATTTGATGCCGGCCTCGCGAAGCTCGATTCGGTCTCGGCGCTGCCCAGCGTCGGGTAAGTAACGCTAAGGAGAGTGGATGTTCTTTGAAGTAGTGTCATTCATCTTCACCGGATTATTCGCCGGGGTCGCGCTTTACATCAGCTTCGTCGGGCAGCCGCCGCGGCTCGCCGCGTCAACCGATGTAGCGTTGGCCGAGTGGCGATTCTTTCGCATTTAATCCGCAGCCCGCGATCAGTCCGCGGTCCGCAATTAGTCCGCAGTCCGCACCCCGGAAAAACTTCGCCGATGACACTCCGCAAGTGGGTTCTCGCCGCTCTCGCCGTCGTCGCCGCCGCGACGTTCATCTCGTCGGGTTTCTGGCAGCTCCGACGACTCGATTCCCGAAAACAGCATAATTCGCTTCTTGCATCCCGTCGCTTTGCTCCCGAAGTAGCGCCCGAAACCCTTCCGCCGGATACGGCAGCGGCGCGCTTTCGCCGCGTCCGTTTGCACGGTGTCTTCGATTACTCCAGTGAAGTCGTCCACACGCTGCGTGGGCGCAGCGGGTCGCCCGGCGTCAACATCCTCACTCCGCTCAGGCGCGCCCGGAATGACACCGCGATTCTCGTCAATCGCGGCTGGGTCTATGCGCCGGACGGAATCACCGTTGACACGAGGCTCTGGCGCGAAGCCGACACGCTCGATGGCGGCGGCTCTGTCGAGACTTTTCCGACCGCGGGTCCTTTTGCCCCTCCGCACCCGGATCGGCCGCGGGCGTTCCGCCGCCTCGACCGAGCGGCCCTGTCGAAGCTGTTTCCCTATCCGATTGCCAACTACTACGT
>JANMTG010000105.1:0-2574 GCA_031390205.1 Gemmatimonadota bacterium | reverse complement strand
TCGGATCGCATCGGGTCGCTCCAGACCGGTCGCGATGGCAACGTCGTAGTATGGAGCGGTGATCCATTCGAGTTCTCGACGCGTGTGGAGCGCGTTTTCATACGCGGGCGAGAGTATCCCGAGAAGACGCGGCAGGATCTGTTGATGGAGAGATACAAGTCACTCCCGAATACGCACAACAATCCACCGGAGCGATAAGCTTAAGGTGTAGGACGAGAAGAGTTTCCCGAGCTGGTTCGGACCTGATGCGGAAGAGCCGCGACATCTGATCGCGGCTCTTCCCATTCGGCGGATTCGACGATTGGCTGGTTATCGGCCGCCGGAAGCACGGTATTCAGAAGGGCTGAGCGGTCGATGCCCAACTGCCTGCGCGATGCTCGACCTGCCGGTCGGCAATCCGTTTCTGACGTAGATGTGGTAAATCATTCCATCGGTGGTCGAGACAAGGTCCGCAACCTCCTTGGCCTTGTCCGCCGGGAGGTCGAGTACCTGGACCCGGCCGCCGGCAATCTCGACCGTGTGATCGTGCCAGTACTTGTTCCAGTCTGAGCGCGACACGCTGGGACGAGTAAGCGATTTTGCCATGATGTACTCGATTTGCACCAGCATCGCGTTTGCGTCCGTCGACTCGTAGATCAGGCACACAATCCGGGGTTCGCTCGCGAGAACCTTGCAATAATGGTGGTAGGGGCCCATCGAGCGACCACCGACCATATGGGGTGCGAGCACGTGGATGTTGTAACCCTCCGCTGGGGATGTCCCCGCGGGTGCCTGCGCCTCGATCGATCCCGCGATCAACACCGCCGCCGCGGCCGTCAAAAATCCTCGATTGAGATGCATGTCATACCTCCTGGTGATAGGCTACCCAATGATGCACCGCACTACGGAGTTCACGATAGGGTGACACGAAGCGAGGTCAACAGGAGCACACGCTCTCCGGCGAGTGCGCTCCGGAAAAACAAACGGCCTCCAAGATGGAGGCCGCGAAGCAGGCGCGAACAGAAGAAAGTTCAGCTCGGCGAGCTGGGATACGTATCGCTGGTGTCGGACGTCGTCCCGGCCGGAGCGGAGCTGCTGGCAGCGGGGCGTGAGGCGGCCGCCTGCTGACGACGGAGCTCGATCTCCGCTTCGAGCTGGGCGGCGTCGGTGTCGTGAGTTTCGAGGGTGGCTCTGAGCCTGTCGTACGTGGCTGCGTCCAGCTCCGAGCCACTCTTCTTCGCGCGATAGACAGCGTATCCCAGCGCCTGCGCCGCCTTGTCGGCCAATTGGCGGGTGCGGAATGCCTCGAGCCGAGTCTTGCCGTCGTCAAAGACATCCTGCGCGACCTTTCCCGCGCGGTCGAGCTCCTGTTTTAGTCTATCGAGTAGTGGCATGGCTTCATCTCAGGTGTGCGGCAGTGATAGTCCATTTAATATACGGCGGAGAAACGCTCCTGGTTTCGGCAGCATGGATTCAAGAGCGACTTCGGGACGCTCAACGAGGCGCCGTTACCGCCCGCTCGCGCCGTGATGCGCATTCCGAATCCTGCTATGACTTAATGAGGGAGGCGGCGAGTAGCTCGAACTTCGGTTCGCCACGCAAGGAGGTCAAGTCAGGATCGTTGCGCAGCCAATCCGAATGCGCGAATCCACGCGCGATTGCGTGTTCGATCAGCTCCAGGGCCTTCTCGGTATGGCCCATCACCGCCTGGTCACACGCGAGATTGTACAGAGTAGCAGGTTCCTCGGGGTCGAGCGCAAGCACTCTTGCCGTCCACTCTTCTGCCCGCTTGAAATCCCCGAGCTGCCTGAGAGCCCCAACTCCGAGATAGAGGGCGCGCTGGTCACCGGGGTTGATTTCGACGGCGCGCTCGATGAGCGCGAGCGCGCGCAAATTGGCATCACGAGCCGCCTCTGGTCGATCGAGTTTATTGAGAACCGCTATTGAGAGAGCGACCGCCTGGTAGTCATCCGGACGGAGGGCGGCTGCCCGCTCGTACATTTCCGCCGCCAAGGCATAGTTTGCCTGCGCAAGAGC
Source organism: Gemmatimonadota bacterium (assembly GCA_031390205.1). Classification (GTDB taxonomy): domain Bacteria; phylum Gemmatimonadota; class Gemmatimonadetes; order Gemmatimonadales; family Gemmatimonadaceae; genus UBA4720. Next base: position 558 of record JANMTG010000105.1, on the reverse strand, counting down.
GGTGCGCGCGTAAAAGTATGGCGCCTCGAAGAGCGTGGGGTCGAGCCGCATCGCTTCGGCTAACTCTGACTCGGCTTCTGGGTACTTACGCGTCAGGGTCAGAGCTATACCTCGCGAAGCGTGTGCTTCGGCGGCTGACGGATCCAGCTCCAGCGCCCGGCGGCTGGCGGTGTCGGCCTCCTCCAAATGACGCTCTTCGCCACCGACATACATGTACTGAAACGATGCGGAGTCGGCGATACCGGCATAGGCAAGCGCGTAATTCGGATCAATCTCGATTGCCCGCCGGTACAGTTCCCTCGCTCGCACGTGCGTCTCGCGGCGGTGCTGATGAAATAGCTGACGCCCACGAAGATAATATTCATAGGCACGTACGTCGCGCGTCGCGCTTTTCTTCAGTGCCATGTGCTCCCTAGCGGTCAGTACGACACGCAGCGCTTTGACGATGTTGTCGGCGATCTCGTCCTGAATCGCGAATATGTCGGCAATCTCCCGGTCGTAGCGCTCCGACCAGAGATGATATCCGCTTTGGACATCGATTAGCTGAGCAGTTACGCG
>JANMTG010000079.1:0-10074 GCA_031390205.1 Gemmatimonadota bacterium | reverse complement strand
CACACGGTGGTGGTGGTCGATTCCGGCGATCCCCGGAACTGGGAAACGAGAGGCATCAACGGATACCTGGGCCACCAAGGTGTCCGCTCCCCGGAGCTGCGCGCACTCGGTCGCGAAGAGTGCGCGAAGTTCGGCGTCGCCTTCGTCAGTGGAATCGTGGATCGCGCGACCAACGAAACCGGAGAGCTGTTCGCCGTTCACTTGCGGGACGGCTCGGCAATCGAGGCTCGCCGGGTTCTCCTCGCCATTGGGATCAAGGATGTCTGGCCCGACATCCCCGGGCTCGATCGCTGCTACGGCGACACCGTGCACGTCTGTCCCGACTGCGACGGCTACGAGACTCGCGACAAGAAAACGGTAGTGATTGGCAAGGGCAGGAAAGCGGTTGGAATGGCTCTCGCTCTCACCACGTGGACGCGTGCCATTGTCATCTGCACCAACGGCGAGCGCCCGGACATGGATCAGGGACTGCTGGACCAGTTGAAGGCTCTCAACATCCCGGTGCTAGACGCGCCCATCGAGTGCGTGAAGTCAAAGGCCAGTGAAATCAGGGGCATCGATTTGCTGGGGGGAATGGAGCTCGACTGCGAGCGCCTCTACTTCGCCATAGGCCAGTACCCGGCCGACGACCTGGGCGCCCAGCTTGGGTGCAAGCGCGACGAGATGGGAAGACTTGTCATCGACGACCGCAATCGCACATCGGTCGTCAATGTATTTGCCGCGGGAGACATCGCGCCGGGCCCACAGCTGGCGCTCGGAGCTGCCGCGAGCGGCGCTATATCCGCCATGGCCATCCACGCCTCGCTCGTGCCCGAGTCGCGGAAGCTCCCCGACGCATCACCAGCGAAGCGTTAGAGTCTGCGGCTTCCGCTTGCGGATGATCCGCAACTGCAGAGTCCGGTTCTCCGCCTCGGTGATTGCATGCACGAGATCAACCGGCGTCTCGAGCTTGAAACCATCGGCGAAGAGGAGCACATCGCCGCCCCTGAGACCGGATATCCGGGCAGGAGTCCCCTCGACCACGTTGGTGACGAAGACTCCCTCGGGCTTTACGCCAAGCAGCTCGCGGATGTCGTCATTGAGTGCGGTGAACTCCATGCCGGCGAACGGATAGACGCCGGAGCCGAACGTAAACGCCGGAATGAGTGCTGACGGAACCCTCGATGGGAGCGGAGCTCGCACGACGACTCGTTGCGTCGATGGCAGCGGAGTCCGCGCGGGCGTGCGTGTGCGGCGCTCGAACACCTGCGAAGGCCTCAAGTCGATGACCACCCTCTTCTCCCACCCTTCCGGTGCGCGGCCAAGAGTTCCGCGCACCACGCGGACTGCATCGTTGCGCCTTAGCTGGAGCACGAACGGAGCGCCGGGCTTGAGCCAGTTTCGCAGCTGGAACACGCTGCCGCGCATGTCGTGGGAGTTGAAAGTCATGAGAATATCGCCCGGCAGTACCCCAGCCTTTTCCGCGGGCGAGTTGGGCTCGACCTCACTGACGACCGGATATCCCTCGAAGAACGCGGTGCCTCGCTCGTCGAACAGTCCCTCGTCCGACAGAGTGACACCGAACCAACCCGGTGGCCCCTCGACCACCACCGGCGTCTGTCCGGCGGCCACGCTCGCCACTATGCAAACTCCCACCAGCGCGCCCATCGCATAGCCGCGCCCGATCCAATTCTTCCACTTCATCGCTTAAAACCCCTTTAGCCTGAGACTGGCCGGCCGCACCGCGCCGAGCTGTTGGGCGGTGGCTTCGCGCGCACCCAGAGCGGCGAGATAGTACTGATTGATCACGGGGTCCCGCGGGGCGTTCTCGCGCGCGGTCTCACTCGCGGTCATGAGCTGCTCGAGCGCCGCGAGGCGGGCGCGATAGATTGCCGCGCTATCCATCACCGCCCCTGCCCTGCTGTTGGTGGCCGCCAGAAACGCCGACGCCGACTGATAGTCCGCGCTGGCGCGGTCCAGCGTTGCCCACGCTTCTTCGGGATTGTTGAAGCTGGCGGGAGTCGCTGTCGCGACGCGTGCAGCGTTCGTTGCAGCCGGGCTCACACCAGGCTCGCCTGGCCAGCCTATCGTCGAGCGGCCGATCGCGATTCCCCCAACAAGAATCAGCACCGCGGCGGCAGCCCGCATCCAGGGCGCGCCAGCCGACCAGCGCTCCGGGCGGTTTTCGCGAATGAGCCCTTCCTCGCGAGCCCGCCGGGCGATGGTTTCCCAGGCATTGAGCGGAGCGCCGTCCCGCGCGCGCTCGTCGGACACCAATTGGTCAAAACGGTCTTCAGACAGGTGCGACATGTGCCTTCCCAGCAACAGAGGTTGATTCGTCTACAAGGTGCGCCAGCAGCTTGCGTAACTTCGCGCGCGCCTTGAATAGCTGCGATTTCGATCCACCCGGCGTGATTCCGAGCTCGGCTCCGATCTCACCGTGCGTATAGCCTTCGATGTCATGGAGCACGAACACGGCGCGAGCGCCCGGCGACAACCGCGTCATCGCCTGTTCTATCGACTCGGCGATGAACGTGCGGTCGGTGTCGGGCTCCACCAGGGCGGAATCGTCCTCGATATCCACCTCCAGCTTGGCGATCCGCCGGATTTTTCTCAGGGCGTTGAGCGTGCGGTTCACCGCAATGCGGTGTGCCCACGTCCCGAACTGCGCGTCGCCGCGATAGCTCGGCAGCGCCCTGAAAATCTGCATCCATACTTCCTGCGATACGTCCGCGGCGAGCTCCGGGTCCCCGCACAGCCGCCGCACGACAGCGTCTATGTGCGGCGCGTGCCGCAACCAGAGCCGCCGCAACGCCCGCTCATCACCGGCGATGGCGCGCTTTAACTCCAGCTGATCGATGAGCATTTCGGACGTTATCTTGGTCACCCGATACAGGGGTAGCGTTGCCTGCTACAAAACCCGTGACGTTTCCGTTCCTGGAATCGTCGGCAAATGTAGGCCCCTCGTCCATCCGCAGCCCCCGGTTTCCCCCGCTCCAAGGGGCGGGAACCTCCGTGCTTGCGGCCAGTATAAATTAAGGTAGTTCAAGGAGTTAGAGTTGCTCAGAGTCATCCTTACCGCACTCACAGTCACCCGTGCCGGCGACGGATTGCCCGTCAAGCCCGCCACGGACGTCGGCATGTCCGCCACCCGTCTCGAGGCAATCGAGCGCGTGGTAGCCCGCGGCATCAAGGCAGGGGGTTACCCTGGCGCGGCTGTCGTCGTGGGACGGAACGGAGCAGCCGTGATGGAGAGGGGATTCGGCAGGCTCTCCTGGGTCTCCACCAGCGCCGCCGTGGACGCGCAGCAAACGATATACGACGTCGCTTCGCTCACCAAGGTTGTCGGCACGACGGCCGCGATCATGATTCTCTTCGATGAGAAGAAGATCGACCTCGACGAGCGCGTCGTGAACTATCTGCCCACGTTCAGCGGTAGAGAGAAGGATCAGGTCACCGTTCGCCAACTGCTCACCCACACTTCCGGATTGCCGGCGGGTCGGGACATCTGGCGCATCACCCGGAGTCCACTCGAGGCGCGCGCGGCAGTAGTCGGCAGCTCGCTCGAGGCCCGTCCGGGCAGCCGGTACATCTACTCCGATCTCGGCGCCGATCTTCTCGGGCTCCTGGTCGAAGTCGTTTCGGGTGAGCCACTCGACAAATTTTTGGAACGGCGCGTGTTCGCGCCGCTGGGGATGAACGACACGTTCTACCGGCCGGCAGATTCCCTCCGCTATCGTATCGCGCCCACCGACGTCACGCCTCCGCGAGGTTACCCGCTTCGCGGCGAAGTTCACGACGAAAACGCCTACGCCCTGGGCGGCGTGGCTGGACACGCGGGTCTCTTCAGCACCGCCGCCGATCTCTCGGTCTTCGCGCAGATGATGCTCAACGGCGGCGAGTACAACGGTGTGCAGATCATCAGCCGCCCGACCGTCGAGCTATTCACCAGTCGGTCGGTAGGCCACCGCGCTCTCGGCTGGGACACCGCCGAGGGTGATTACGGCTCGGGCAGGTATCTCGGCCCAACCGCCTACGGTCACACCGGATTCACGGGCACATCGATGTGGATCGATCCGGAACGGCAGATGTTCGTGATCCTGCTCACCAATCGCGTCCACGCGGCGCGTGCGCTGCGCCCGGCGAAGGTCATTGCGGACGTACGCGCAGATCTTTCCGACGCCGCGGTCCTAGCCGTGCTCGATGGTCCACAGATCGCCGGTGGCAAGCGGGTCTTCCGCGCCGATCGCGAAGTGGGCTGGAATCCGGCGCCGCGTCGCGTTACGAAGAGACGTCATGCATCCTCGAGGCGTCAAACGATCGCTCGGGTGTCGAAGAACCGCGTCAGATCCGCGAAGAAAAAAGCTCCCTCCAGCAAGACAACGCGAGCCAAAAGGCCCGTGAAAAAGACCACGAAGAGTTAGATTCTTCGAGGGGCAAACAGGGAAGAGCAATGAGTGAGGAATCCGGAGCGGTGCTGCCGGAAGCGGCAGCGAGTGGTGGAGTCGTCAGCGAAGACCAGGTGAAGCTCGCGCTCAGGCGAGTGAAGGATCCCGACCTCCAGCTCAACATCGTCGACCTTGGACTCGTCTACGCGATTGCCGTGGAAGGCACTACGGTGAAGATCGACATGACGCTCACCTCTCCCGCGTGTCCTTCCGGTCCGGAGCTGATGACCAACGCCGAGACGGAAGTGAAATCGGTGCCGGGCGTGGAGAAGGTCGAAGTGAATCTGGTCTGGGCTCCATTCTGGACGCCGGAAAAAATGGAGCCGCGGGTGAGGGCGTACCTGGGCTTTTAAGGCGTCCATCCCTGCATCTTCGCCGGTGCGTCGGAGGGGATCCTGCAACGCGAGTACGCGAGATCGGGCGGAGCCGGGTACTACGCTCGCGCCAGCTCGGCTGGCACTCGCCCGTCTCCTGGTCGCTCGCTGAAACTCGCTTATGCAGGACCCCCCTCCGACTCCCCAACGAGGTGCAGCGGGCGGTGACGATCCCGTTCGCGCCTCGCGGGAGCGTGCCGAGCGAAGCTCGGCATCCCCGTGGCTTAGGGTCGAATCGGCGCGTCGCGCACGCCTACGCACGTGGTCGAACGTCCGGCACGCGGGCGGGGATGCAGCGCGTTGCGCTGCCGCAGTTACGATACTTGTACAGGGGAGGTGAGGGTGTCCTCGCAGACGGCGTCCAAGCGAGCGCCCGAGGAGACCAGCTCCGGAGCGCGGAGCGCGAAGGAGCGTTCTGGGCTCCGACCAGCGAGCGCGGGTGCCCGCTTGCGGGCGCATGCCGAAGAGGATACCCTCGCCTCCCCCCTACAGTGATATCAGTCGAAGCGGACAGCTGGCCGCTCGCAGCCTGGCATCTCTCAGTTTGGCTTTACATCTTTCGTGATTCCAGAGCACAAAAAAGCTGCCCTTCCGGACAGCCTTTTTTTCTCTCTGACGAAGAAAGGATTACTCTTCCCCCTCCCCGTTATCGAAGGTCAGAGCATCCGCTTCGCGCACCCGGTCGAGCATGGAGCTGACCGGAACTGCGATCCCCCGGTCGGTCAGCGCGGCCTCGTTGGTCGAGCCCCGCTGAAACCAGCTCCCCACGTCGGGTGTGGCTTCTGTCCCACTCGCACCAGTCGCCTCTTCATCAGGGGCGATATCCGAACCATACACGTCCATTCGACCTCCCGGCTCACGGTGGTTTCCTGTGTACCCATACGGTACCCCAAAACAGTAGTTTCGGACCCTGTACAAGCTACAGTTAGTACCCCGACTCTCCAATAGAAAGACGACCGCCGAGACCATCCTGGTACAACGAATCGGTCTATTATTGGATCGTTTTCGGGTCGATTCCCCTGGTAGCGAAAATCCGGCCGATTGCCTCGCCGATCTTGTTGTTGGGGGTGCTGGCTCCGGCGGTCACGCCCACTCGGAGGGGGCCGGCATGGGGAAGCCAGCCCTGGGTCTCAGTTTCTTCCTTGCCGCCCAGCGGGCGGTGCCGGATCGCCCCCGATTCGGGGTCGATGTCGTCGGCATCCTCGACGTGAAAGGTGCGCACACTCTCGGAACAGAGCGCCGCCAGCGAGATCGTATTGCTCGAATTGTAGCCGCCGATGACAACCATCACATCGAGCGGCTCGCGCAGGAGCTCGACGACAGCGTCCTGCCGCTCCTGGGTCGCGCTGCAGATCGTGTCGAAGGTGCGGAAATTCTCGCGTGCGTACTCCTCGCCGTGGGCTCGCGCCATCGCCTTCCCCACCAGCTCGCCGATCGCCATGGACTCCCGCGCGAGCATCGTCGTCTGGTTCGCCACGCCGATACGGCGCAGATCGCGCGCGGGGTCGAAGTTGGGCGGGGCAGCGTGGGCAAAACGCTCCATCAACGCGGCGGCGCTCAGGCGGCCTTCGATGAACTCACACACGACCTGCGCTTCTTCCATGTTGCGGACGATGAAGTAGTGCCCGCCTTCGTATTTCCCCGCCTGGGATGCGGTCGCCCGCGTCTCTTCGTGATAGTACTTGCCGTGAATGAGCGACGTGAATCCATCGCGCGCGTAGCTCTCGACCCGTTTCCATACGTTCAGTACCGATCCGCAGGTGGTGTCAACCATCACGCAGCCGATCTGGCGGAGCACCTCGAAGTCCCTGATGGTCACCCCGAACGCCGGGAGGATCACCACGTCTTCGGCCTTCACTACTCCGAAGTCGATTCTCCCGTTCTCGGGCATGAGGAAGGTTATCCCCATGCCCTTGAGTTTCGAGTTCACGTGCGGGTTATGGATGATCTCTCCAGCCAGATAAATGGTATGGTCCGGGAACTTCTTCCTGGCCTGGTAGGCGTAGTCGACCGCGCGCTCGACCCCATAACAAAAGCCGAATTCCTTCGCTAAACGGATGGTTACATCCCCTGCCGTAAGGGTGTAATCACGGGCCTGGAGCATGTCCACCAGTTGCCCGGTGTAGTCCGCGGCCAGTTCGGACTGGATCTCGGATTTCAACCCGAAACCTTTCCGAAAGTAGGTATTTACCGGGGTACCGCCGGGGCTCGCGGCGTGCATATTCCCCATAGCAAGATCAGTCGCCCCGCCTGTCCCCGGCGTCTTCACCAACGTGTCAGACATATCCCTTGAATCTAGTAGTGGCCAACAAATAATGCGCTTCGAGAAACGACGATGACCGAGCCACTCGGAGCGTACCCAGGCGTGATCGAGAGGTTGGCAGTCGATGCCGCGCCCGCTTCCCCTTTCATCTCGACACCAGCTCGACCACACGAGCTGCTTCGTCCACCACCACTCCTTCCCGGCGATACCATAGGAGTAGTGGCCCCGTCTTACGCGCCCCGCCCTGCCTGGCTCAATCGCGGTGTGCTCGCGCTGGAAGGCGCGGGTTACAACGTGATCCTCGACCCGGAGGTCGAGCGATTCCGCCGCTTCCAACGCAAAGAGGATGAGCGACGCGCCGAGAACCTGATGGGCATCTGGCTGAATCCACAGGTGAAAGCGGTGATCTGCTGCACGGGCGGGTATGGGGCAGCGAGACTTCTTCCCTATCTCGATCCGGAAATCTTCCGCCGTAACCCAAAATCTTTCGTCGGATATTCCGACATCACGGCCCTGCATCTCTGGCTGATGCGCCAGGCACGCCTTAGGGTATTCCATGGGCCAACCGTAGACGACTTGAGCCCCGGTGCACCCGATCCGTCGATGCTCTCGCTGCTGACCGCGCTCACGACGCCCCGTCCCGACACCTGTCTGGGACGCGACATCGCGCGCGCCGTACGGCCGGGCCGGGCGACGGGACGCCTTACGGGCGGGAATCTCTCACTCGTCCAACAGAGTATCGGCACCCCGTACGAAATCGACACGCGCGGAGCGATTCTCTTCCTCGAGGAGGCGCACGACCCGATGTCCGTCGCGGACGAGCGGCTGCTCCACCTCCGCGCCGCCGGTCTGTTGAAGCACGTCCAGGGAATCGTGTTCGGCCAGCTATCGCTGGACCGGTCGGAGGATGACGAGTTTGAGGATTTTCTGCTCGACCTCGTGTCGGATCTCGACGTGCCGGTGCTGATGGACTTTCCGGCCGGACATGAGATTCCCAATCTCACGCTTCCTTTCGGCACCGAGATGGAGCTCGTCACCGCCGACGTGACGGGGTGGATATCCTATCGGGAAGACGCTCTCGCTTTCCCGGAGCCGAGGCTAAGCCTGGTCTGATCCGCTGTCGCCCTCAGCGAGAGCGGCGTCGATCGCGACGCACCACACATGCAGGAGCATCAGGTGCACTTCCTGAATGTGTGCCGTAATGTCGCTCGGCACGCATACGACGTGATCGACGTTGGCGCGCGCGAGTCCGGCACCACCACACAGGGCGATAGTAGTAGCTCCGCGCTTTTTTGCCGCCGCGAGTCCGCGCAGCACATTCTCGGATTTGCCGCTGGTGGTCAATCCGATTGCCACGTCGCGAGGGGCCGCCAGGGCTTCGATCTGCCGCTCGAAAACTGATTCGTAGCCGAAATCGTTGGCGATGCAGGTGACCGATCCCGGGTCACTGCCGAGCGCAACCGCGGCCAGCGGCCGGCGTGTGTCCTTGTAGCGACCCAGCAGCTCGCCGACCATGTGGCTCGCCTGGGTGGCGCTTCCGCCGTTGCCGAAGCAGAGGATCTTTCCTCCCCGCCGGACGCACTGGATCAACGCTTCCGCGGCGGCATTGGACGGCTCCTCCAGCTCACGCAGCGAAGCGTCGATCACTTTCTCGTGCGCGCGGAAATGCTCGGCAAAGTGCTCTTGTGTCATGCGCGGATTATACCGTTGCCGTCCCCGCTCGCAATGAACGCGGCAACTGAAGACGACCTGCCCGCAGCCGTGGGCCGGCAAGCTAATGGCCCCGGGCAGATTTTCTTCACTTGCATGAAATGCCTCAACGTCCCCGGTTCCTCCGTATCGAACGCGAACCACCTCGTCCGTCTCGACCCCCGCGACCGCTTTGCCCGCCGCGACGGTGCTGCCGGAATTCTCCGGCGATCTTCCTGATTTCCTGCTCGGCGTGCGACAGCATCTCACGGTCTTCCGCCGTTTCCTCGACTTCGTCCGGAGACCAGGGCTGGGCAAGCTTCTCCTGCAGGTCTTCGAGCGTGTCGGAACGTACGGCACCGCGCTGTCCGCGCAGAACTACGAACCGCACCGGCCGGTCGAGTCGCGGGATCTCGCCCTCGGATAGCGTGCGCGCGATTTTCTCGGGCAGCCTGAGGCGAGCGACCCCCTGGCGGACACCGTCCCGCTCCTCGACGTCGTAGTCGATCTCCACCTCCCGGTCCCTGACGGTCGCATGACTCGGAAGCTGGGCGAGCGACACGCGGACCTCGCGCGGAACGAACTGATCCCTGTTCACCGAGAGTCGCGCCGACTTGAACTCGTCCATTGAATTCACGTCGGTCAATTGGCTCTCGTAAACCCCGGTCAACTCCGCGAGTCCGAGTCGCGGCGTCCCGCCCCCCGAGCGCTTGTACGCTTCGCGGATCTCGTCGATCACCGGTTGATTTTTTTTCACCGAAAAGTGGCGCGCTTCGCCGCGCGCGAGCGCTTCCGCCAGCACTCGCCTCGCATCGTGGGCAAGCTCCGGTGGAAAGTCGTCCAGCGTTTCGATCTCGCTATCGAGCTCGAAGCCGAAGTACTCGAGCTTTCTCTTCAGCGCGAGCGGGCCGTGCTTCCGCCGTGGGTCGTAGATCAGCTCGGGCTTGCTGCGCGTCGCGTATTGTCTGATCAGCTCGATCGGAATCTGCGTCCCTTCGATCGCCGCACGTGGAATGCCCGAGCGGTCGGCGAAATAGCGCAGCTCACCGGCGATCGGTCCCCAGCTTCCGCAGACACTGGTCTTCGATACGCGCGCCTCCGCCGCCTCGGCGGTCAGCTCGTCGATGACGAGATCGAAGGGCATGAACTGCGCGAGCAGCCTGGTGAATTTCCCATAGGTGTGATCGCGGGCGTTCACCATTTTTCCCGTCAGCTCCATCCCGAGGCTGCGATAGACGCTCGCCATCGCCAGCGCCGCGTCCTCGATGGACTTCACCAGAACCCCACGCTGCTGGGCCCACTTTTCGATCGACTCGTCGAA
>JANMTG010000007.1:0-1794 GCA_031390205.1 Gemmatimonadota bacterium | reverse complement strand
CGGCGAGTTTCTTCTTACCCATCGGCAGGGTGAGGGCGAGCTTGCCATCGGCGCCCTTCTTCGGCCCCATCCCGAAGTGGATGAAGTTATCCCAGTAGAAGGACGTGAGCAGGAATGTTGTCGGCACTCCGAGCTCGGTGAAGATCCCGTTGGCTTCGCCCTTGGCGTCGAAGTGTGGAACCTTGTACTTGCCCATGAGGGTCGGCATGCGCTCGTCGGAGAGCGGGATCGATTTACGAGTGTCTTCCAGAGTAGACCAGATGACGTGCTCGACCCCGGCGTCCTTCGCCGCTTGCGCCATGTTACGCGCCTGGCTCAGCTCTTTCTCGGGCTTCATGTGCGCCCAGAAGAACGTCACGCAAAAGGCGCCGTGGGCGCCCTCGAACGCCTTCTTCAGGCTTTTTACATCGTCCACGTCACCCGCGACTACCTCCGCACCGGCCTCGGTGAGCTCCTTCGCCTTGTCCGATTTGATGTCTCTGGTGATCGCGCGGGCCGTAAATGGGCCGTTTTTGTCCTCCAGGATTGCGCGCACCAGTCCACCGCCCTGTGCACCCGTCGCGCCTACTACCGCGATGATTTTCTTGTCGGCCATTACGATCCTCTCCAAAAAAGGGGGTTAGCTGCCTTGACGGCTATCTAACGCGTTTGCGCTGGAACCATGCTTGCATTCAGACGTGCAGGGTTTTTCACATCTCTTAAAGTGAGTTAATCGCATGAAAATGTCACATATAGTGAAGCAGCGCACGATTGTAGCACTCCTGGCGGTGGGCTCCCTCGGCCTGGGCGCGTGTGCGAGCATGAGCAAGAAGGAACAGGGAGCTGTTGTCGGCGCCGCGGCGGGCGCAGCGGTCGGCGGGGTGGTCGGTAACCAGACCGGATCCACTGCCAGGGGTGCCATCATCGGCGCCGTAGTCGGCGGCGCGGCGGGCGCGATTATCGGTCACCAGATGGACCAGCAGGCGAAGGAGCTGGATGCCAGCATCCCGGGTGCCCGCGTGGAGCGCGTCGGAGAAGGGATCCAGGTAACCTTTGACTCGGGACTTCTGTTCGCATTCGACTCCGACGTGATTCAGCCCGCCGCCCAGGCGAATCTCACCGAGCTCGCCAACAGTCTCAAGAAATATCCCGAGTCGCAGCTACTCATTGTCGGGCACACCGACAACGTCGGCAACGACGCGTACAATCACAGTCTCTCTGAGCGCCGCGCGAACGCGGCTGCCGCATATCTCGCGACGCAGGGTGTCGCGAGATCCCGTGTCCAGACCTCAGGCAAGGGAGAGATGGAACCCGTCAGCACCAACGAGTCGGACGCCGGACGACAACAGAACCGCCGCGTCGAAGTAGCGATATACGCGAGCGAGGCGTATCGCCAGCAGCTGATGAGGAGCAACAGGTAGCTCACCACCGCTTTACGACGAAGATCTGCCTCACTCGGCTACACGCGGGTGGGGCAGATTCGTTATTCGCCCTCTACGCAGTGAAATGAGCCTGGTCGTTCTTCACGGCCCTCGACCGATGCCGCAGATCAGCACGGATTTCCTTCATTTGCATCCGGGTGCTGAAGCCTTTGCCTGGATCAAGCTCGCGACAGCGAAAACACTAGCGCTCGAGTTTTCGCGCGAAGATGCTATCCCAGGCCGCGAGCGCTGGTTTCGCTTGCAGGTTCGAATCGACGAGGCCGAGTGTGGCGAACAGCGGGAGAATGGTTGGCAGCGGCTTGGGGAAGCTCCCCAGGTCAAGATCGGCGAACGGAAGCTGAAACACTGCGATCGCGTTTGCTTGCTCGAGAAG
>JANMTG010000343.1:0-4273 GCA_031390205.1 Gemmatimonadota bacterium | reverse complement strand
GCATGTTTTCAATAGCCGCCGACTACTGAACGGTTACGCTGCCTGTCATCCCCTGCAAACGATGCACAGTGCAGTGGTAGTTGTACAACCCGGCGACAGCGAAGGGGCGGGAGTAGTTTCCAGTCTCCTGCAACGGAGAGGCGGGGCCGTCGTCGAACGTCACGTTGTGCGCGACGCAGATCTCGCCGCCGCCGTACCCCCCTTGCCCAGTGCATGTGTTCCAGCCCCACTGAACCGTCGTTCCTGGCGGGACGGTCTTGGTCGAGGGCGAGAACGTGTTGTTGGATACCGTTATTCCTCCCACCGGCGGAGGAGTGTTGCCGCTCGGTAGCGGCGGTCCTGACGAGCCGCCCCCACCCCCGCACCCGATGAGGGTAAATACAACCAATCCGGCGAACCAACCCTTGAGCCGCATGGAACACCTCCGTGTCTGCAAACCGCCTACCGCCTTCAGAGTGGCGGCTATGCCGACGTTAGAGGCAGCCGCGCAAACCGTCAAGGATAATTTCAGGCCGGTGCGGCGAACGACCGTAAACTCGCGGCCGGATGATCACACGATCAGGTAAACTACGCCGCGTCGTGTATCGTTCTGAGCTCGACGATCTTGAGTCGGCGCGTCAGCGCGGGAAGCTTGAGCACAACGCTCTCGCCGACGCTCCTGCCGACAAGCGTCTTGCCGATCGGTGACGACATGCTAACGTGCCCCTCCTCGAACTCCACCGAGTCCCCGAACACGAGGCTGTAGCGCTCCCGCTCACCCGTATTCTCGTCCTCCACTACAACCTGGGAGCCGAGCCCTACCTTGTCGGACGGGATCTGCGCGATGTCGATTTGGGAGAGCTTGCTCAGACGCTGCCGTAACTGGCCCAGTCGTGCCTGCACAAACTGCTGGCGCTCGAGCGCTGCCTTGTACTCGCTGTTCTCGCGGAGGTCGCCCATCTCGACGGCCCGCCGGATTTCCTGTGGCAGCGTTATGCTCAGCTCGTGCTGAAGCCGCTCCGCCTCCTCTCCCAGTTTTTTCTTGAGTTTTTCTATCATGCGCCCCGCGCCCTGCCCCTATGGATGCCGCGATTCCGCTGAAAAGCGAGCGCCCGACCTCAGTGACCGGCCGGGCGCTGCTCTTTCAAGCTATGGCTATCAAGGCGCGCGGGCAATTGTCCGCGCGCGCCTCTGTCATCTTCTTTCAGTGAGGTGGCCCTAAAGAGCTGCTCGGCACGGAAGGGGTGCCAGAAGCGCTCTCCTACCGATGCTGCGGCAGCTTGGAGTCGGTGTGCTCGATTGGGGCGGGGTCCGAGCCGGATTTTTCGTATTCCGTCCGAAGTCGCTCCATCATCGCCTCGCGCCGCTCGAACAGGCGCTTCAGCGGGCGCGGCTCGTGGCGCGCGAACGCATATGAAGTGAGAAGCGGAAGCGCAACCGTCGAATCGAGGTAGCATACAATCGCGTCGGGAAGTCGGTCCGGATCGATCTTCCCCCAACTCACAGCCTCGGCAGGTGTCGCACCGGAGAGACCGCCGGTGTCGGGACGCGCATCCGTGATCTGAAGAAAGAAGTCGTGTCCCTTCTCGTCGATGCCCAGAACCTCCTGTATCTGGGGCTCGGTTTGCAGCATGAAATTCTTGGGACTGCCCCCGCCCAGGATCATCACGCCGCTCTTTCCACCCTTCCCGCCGCGCTTGGCGTCGAGCACGATCGACGCGGTCTCGTTCACATCCTGATTGGGATCGAGCAGCAGGCGATTGCCGTCCAGCGCGAGCGCGGCGATGTTCATGCCGATCGAGCTGTCGCCGGGCGAGGACGTGTAGATCGGAACACCGGCGCTGTAGGCGGCCGACAGCAGTGACTTCTGCCCAAGCCCCAGCGTTTTCTCCCGCTCGCGGACGTACTTGCCGCACAGATTGTGGAACTCGGCACTCGACATCGGCCGTTGAAACTCGCGCCCCGTGATGATCTTCCGGAAAAAGGCATCAGTCGAAAGCAGGACCTCATAGTCGAAGAAGATGTCGTAGATGCGGACGACTCCCTCTTCGCGCAGCACGATGTCCGACTCCTGAGCGTTGCCGCGGTGCATAGCGAGGCCGAGACCGAAGTGCGTGTCGTGGTAGAGATTCGCCCCGGTCGAGATGATCCAGTCTACGAAGCCGGCCTCGATGAGCGGAATGAGCGCCGACATGCCGAGCCCCGCTGGAGTCAGCGCCCCTGTGATTGAGAGTCCGACAGTGACATCGGGCTCCAGCATTTTCTCTGTGAAGAGCTGACACGCCTCGCGCAGACGCGCCGCGTTGTACGCGAGGAATGTCCCCTCGATCAGCTCGGCGACGGACTCCGTTCCATTGATTCGTCGCGGGTCGATGCGCTGGCCCTTGAGAAACCGGCTCGACTCGTGGGCGGTGTGCTGGAGGCCCGCCTTCTCGCGCTCCTCGGCGGCGAGCTTCTGTCGCGCCTTGGGACCGGCGGCGGATGCTTTCCTCTTACGGCCTTTTGCCATCTCGTCTTCCGTCCGATTCCATCAGCATTTCCATCTGATCGCCCGCTGTTTTCCCCCCCCCAAGCGATTTATAAGCGGTAACGATCGCCTGCACGGCCTCCGCCGGGTCGTCGGTGACGAGTATGAGGTCGAGATCACCCTCGGAGATCTTGCCCTCGCTCAATACCCGCGTCTGCAGCCAGCGCAGCAGTCCAGCCCAATAGTAGCGGCCGAACAGGATGACGGGGAACTTGTAGATCTTTCCGGTCTGGATCAGCGTCAGGGCCTCGAACAGCTCGTCTAGAGTGCCGAAGCCACCGGGAAAGATGATGAACGCGACCGAGTACTTGATGAACATCGTCTTCCGGACGAAGAAGTACTTGAAGTTCACCAGAGTGTCGACATAGGGATTCGCGCCCTGCTCGAATGGCAGCTCGATGTTGCAGCCTATCGATCGGCCGCCTCCGAGCTGCGCTCCCTTGTTGCCCGCTTCCATGATGCCGGGACCGGCGCCGGTGATAACCCCGAAGCCCGCCTTCGCCAGCAAACGCGCGGTCTCCACCGCTGCGTCGTAGTGAGGATCGTCGGGCCCGATGCGCGCTGAGCCGAAGATCGTAACTGCCTTGTTCACCGAGGCAAGCGTGTCGAAGCCCTCGATGAACTCTCCCATAATGCGCATCACCCGCCACGGATCCGTCCTCGTGAAATCGATCGGCGGCGAGCTCTGTTGCAGGAGCTTTTCATCTTCGGTCACGGGGCCGAAGCTGCGGATCGCATCGTCGACGATGCGGGTCGCGCCCGATCTCCTGCCCGATCCCTGCTGGGATGGTGGAGTTCTCCCCGCCTTGAGATGGCCCTCCTCGGTCCGCTGCTTGAGCCCCTCGAGCGCCTGCTGCTCGGCTGACGCCATCACCTCGGGGTTCATTTTCTTCCCACCCGCGGTGCGCGCGCGCGAGGCTTTGCCTGCCGTGCGCTGCTTCGTAGACGCGGCTTTGGGGATATCTTTTCTCTTCTTCATGATTGGCCGCTACAGCGGGATTCGGCTGCTCCTCTCATTCGGAAACTAAAGTTGCGTGCTTCTGCAGGAAGCCCGCCAGGTGATGGCGCGCAAGTCGTCATCATCATCGCCGACGGCGCGCGGCCGGATGCTCTGGCGCGCGCGATCGACAGCGGTCAGCTCCCGGCGCTGGCGCGGTTGCGCGCTGAAGGCATGCTCTGTTCCATCACCTCGGCCTTTCCCTCGGTAACCGGCCCCGCCTACGCGCCGTTCATCATGGGGCGCTATCCGGGCAGCGTTGGATTACCGGGACTCCGCTGGTACGACCGCTCGCGCCGCGTCGCCCGATTACCCGGACATTCGCGCAGCTATGTCGGCGCCGAGATGCGTTTCGTGGACAGCGACATCGACAGGGCATCGCCGACGATTTTCGAGTTGGCGAAGCCGAGCATTGGCGCGCTGAGCGTGATCTCACGCGGCCTTCGGCGGCGCGACCGGATCGGCCAGAGCCCGGGCTTTGTCGCTCGCGCTGCGGCGACCCATTTTCGCGGGAATGTGAAGGGCTGGCTCGCAATCGACCGCAACATAGGTGAGGAAGTGGCACGCCGACTTCGCACGCAGCGGCTGAAGTTCGCCTTCGTCGCGCTTACCGGCATCGATAAGACCTCGCACGCCGCGGGTCATTCCGCATCGGTCGTCGGCGAGGCGATGCGCATCGTCGACGAGACCGTCGCCGAGATCCGTGGCGACGCCGAGGGCGATGGCAGATGGGAGCGAATGCATCTGTGGATCGGAAGCGATCACGGACA
>JANMTG010000109.1:0-9521 GCA_031390205.1 Gemmatimonadota bacterium | reverse complement strand
AGCACCATCTCCTCCAGCCCCTTCTTCAGCGGCTCGAGCTCTATCGTTTCGAGAACGTCGGCGGCGAATGCGTAGGTGAGCAGCGTCCGCGCGCTCTCGGGCCCAATCCCCCTGCTGTTCAGATAGAACATCGCCGCGTCGTCGAGGCGTCCCACGGTCGCGCCGTGGGTACACTTCACATCGTCGGCAAATATCTCCAGCTGCGGCTTGGTGTCGACGCGTGCGGTCGGCGACAGGAGCAGATTGTTGTTGCTCTGCTTGCCATCGGTCTTCTGCGCCTCGGGGTGCACATAGACCTTTCCATTGAACACGCCGTGTGAGCGCCCGTCGAGCACGCCCTTGTACACCTCGTGGCTCGGGCAGTTCGGCGCGATGTGCTCGATGCTCGTCTGGTTGTCGATGTGCTGCGTACCGTCGGCGAGATACAGGCCGTTGAGGGTGCAGGTCGCGGCATCTCCGTCCAGCGAGGTGTAGATGTTCGTGCGCGCAAGCACGCCTCCGACAGCAAACGAGAAAGAGTGGAACTGGCTGTCACGCGCCTGCCGCACCTGAGTCGTGCCGACGTGAAACGCCTTCTCGCTCTCTCGCTGGATCTTGTAGTGATCGAGGTGCGCACCTTCGCCGACCGAGATCTCGGTGACCGCATTGGTGAAGTAGACGCTGTCCCTGATCGACACGTAGCTCTCGATCACGGTCGCCCGTGCGTGCCGCGCCGCGATGATGAGATTCCGCGGATGCGACACCGATTCACCATCGCCTTCGGAGACGAACACCAGGTGGATTGGCTGTTCGACAACCGCGTCCGCCTGAATTTCTATGAATGCGCCATCGCGGATGAACGCAGTGTTGAGGGCGGTGAAGGCGTGCTGCTCGAACGCGGCAATTTTTCCGAGGTGCCGCTCGGGCCGGCCGGTTCCAGAGCGAAGCGCGCGGGCCAGACTGCTCACGCGCACCGCATTTCCGAGTCCGGCATAGGAAGACAGATCCTCGGCAAACTCACCGTTCACATAGACGAGTGTGTGCCACCTGGGCTCTCCGAAGGTGAATCTCTTGAGGTCCGCCAACGCCACCATTCCAGCCGTGCTGCCCTCGGGCGAAACACCGCGAGCGCCGACCGTCGCGGCACGGAACGTCCGCTCGGCGATGGGCGCGACGCTGGTGAAGTGCCAATCCTCGTTCTTCGTCGTCGGAAATCCAACGGCCTCGAAGCGCGACATCGCCTTCTCCCTCATCGCGCGCAGCCATTCAGGCGCATCGGACTGTCGCTCGAAGTCCTCGCGGAAGGCCGCCATGGGAGCGGCGCCACGGATCATCACTGAGTCCGGGGTTTTCTTCTCACCGGCGGAATTGGTGCGTGTGGTTTTTCGCGTCGCGGCTTCGTTCAAGCAGCAGCCCCCGCACCCTGCAGCCAGTCGTAACCTTTCTCCTCGAGCTCGAGGGCGAGCTCCTTGCCGCCGGATTTCACGATGCGTCCGCCCGAGAGGACGTGCACGAAGTCGGGCACGATGTAGTTGAGAAGCCGCTGGTAGTGGGTGACGACTATCGTCGCGTTCTCGGGCGTGCGGAGCTTGTTGACTCCCTCCGCAACGATGCGGAGCGCGTCGATGTCGAGCCCCGAGTCGGTCTCGTCGAGGATCGCCAGACGGGGGTTGAGGACAGCCATCTGGAAAATCTCGTTTCGCTTTTTCTCGCCGCCCGAGAATCCCTGATTGACGGAGCGGCTCAGCAGCGCCTGATCCATGTCGACCAGCTTGAGCTTCTCATCGACGAGATCGAGAAACTCGAGCGGATCGACTTCCTCCTTTCCGTTCGCCTTGCGAATCTCGTTGTACGCGGAGCGGAGAAAGTACGCGATCGAGACGCCGGGAATCTCGACCGGGTACTGGAACGCGAGAAAGATCCCCTTCTGTGCTCTCACCTCGGCGGCCATCTCCAGCAGGTCCTGTCCGTCGTACGTGACGGTTCCCTTCGTCACTTGATACGTCGGATGTCCCGCCAGCACCTGCGCGAGCGTGCTCTTCCCGGAGCCGTTGGGCCCCATCACAGCGTGCACTTCTCCCGCGTTCACGCGAAGAGTGATGCCCCGCAGAATCTCCTTATCGCCGATGCCGGCGTGCAGATCATTTATTTCGAGCACGAAACCAGTGATTGATTGTTGTTTGTACCGCGTAGACAAACTGACTGAAAAGCGTCCAGTTGGCCGTGAACGGATATCCCGGCGTCCTGGGTCCGCCCCGCAGCCAGGCCCAAGCGCCTCGGAATCGATCGTGAAGGTTTCGTTGGACCATCTCTAGTGGGAGCGTGTGGAACTGTTCACGCAGGAGGCGTGCTCGCGTAGCGAGAGACTTGCCGCAGTTTGGCGAGGCTCGAAGCGTGTAAGCGAGCTAGCCGACGAAGTGAATAGTTCCGCACGTGACCGCGCGAAGATCTCAACCGACCGACCCTTCCAGCGTGATTCCGAGGAGTTGCTGGGCCTCGACTGCGAACTCCATCGGGAGCTCCTTGAACACCTCACGGCAGAACCCGCTCACGATCATCGACACCGCGTGCTCGGCGCTCACCCCGCGCTGCTTGCAGTAGAAGATCTGATCCTCTCCGATCTTGGACGTCGATGCCTCGTGCTCCAGCGTCGCGGTGCTGTTCTGAACTTCGATGTACGGAAAAGTATGCGCGCCGCACTTGTTCCCGATCAGCATCGAGTCGCACTGCGTATAGTTGCGCGCGTTCTCGGCCCTGGGCAGCACGCGGACCAGTCCACGGTAGCTGTTGTTGCCTTCGCCGGCGGAGATTCCCTTCGACACGATGGTCGACTTTGTGTTCTTGCCGATGTGAATCATCTTGGTGCCGGTGTCGGCCTGCTGCTTCTTGTTCACCACGGCCACTGAGTAGAACTCGCCCACCGAGTTGTCGCCCTGAAGAATGACGCTCGGATACTTCCAGGTGATCGCCGAGCCGGTCTCCACCTGCGTCCACGAGATCTTCGAGTTGACACCAGCGCACTTGCCGCGCTTGGTGACGAAGTTGAAGATGCCGCCCTTCCCCTCTGCGTCGCCCGCGTACCAGTTCTGCACCGTCGAGTACTTGATCGATGCGTTGTCGAGCGCGATGAGCTCGACGACCGCGGCGTGCAGCTGGTTCTCGTCACGCTTCGGCGCGGTGCATCCCTCGAGGTAGCTCACCGATGCGCCTTCGTCGGCGATGATGAGCGTGCGCTCGAACTGGCCGGTGTTCGCGCTGTTGATGCGGAAGTAGGTCGAGAGCTCCATCGGGCACTTCACGCCCTTCGGTACGTAGGCGAACGACCCATCGCTGAACACCGCCGCGTTGAGGGCGGCGAAGAAGTTGTCGCTGTGTGGAACGACCGTGCCGAGGTACTTCTCGACGATCTCCGGGTGGCTCTGGACCGCGTCACCGAACGAGCAGAAGATGACGCCGTGCTTGGCGAGCTCGTCCTTCATCGTCGTGCCGACGGAGACGCTGTCGAAGATCGCGTCAACCGCCACGCCCGCCAGAAATTTCTGCTCGGTCAGCGAGATACCGAGCTTCTCGTAGGTGCGGAGCAGCTCAGGGTCGACTTCATCGAGACTCTGAAGGGGCTTGACGCTCTTTGGGGCCGAGTAATAGACGAGGGAGTTGTAGTCGATGGGCGGGTATTTGACGTTGCCCCAGTGCGGCTCCTTCATCGTGAGCCAGCGCCGGTACGCCTTGAGCCGCCACTCCAGCATGAACTCGGGCTCCTGCTTTTTCGCCGAGATCAGGCGGATGATGTCCTCGTTGAGCCCGGCCGGGACGGTGTCCGTCTCGATATCCGTGACGAACCCGTACGCGTACTCCCGGTTGACCAGCGACTCGATTGCCGAGCTCATCCCTAACTCCTTGGCGTTTCGATACTTCCCCTCGTAGATTGAATCTAAAGCAATTCTGTCGGGATAGTCAAGGAAACGACCGTGTTTCTATCCCATTGTCTCGTCAGCACTTACGTGGCTGAGAATGCGCGAAGCGAGCCGCTCGACACACATTGGAGGACCGGAATGACGGGCGCTCCCCGACCCTTTTTGGAGCCGTTGGAAGGCGATTCGGAGTTCGAGGCCGTCGCCTCCGTGAGCGATCTAGCGGAGGGGACAGTTCTGCAACGCGTGCGTTTGGGTGGTGACGCGATCTGCCTGATTCGCCACCACAACGAGGTCTCCGCGGTGAGCGATATCTGTACCCACCAGCATTTTTCGATGTCGCTGGGCGACCTGCTCCATGATGGGACCCTCCAGTGCGCCTGGCACGGGGCGCGGTTCGATTGCCGGACCGGTGAGGTGAAGCAGGATCCGGCGACCGCGCCGCTCCCGGTTTTTCAGGTGCGAATCGACGGAGACACGATTCTGGTCGGTCCGCGGTGTCCGCGCATTGATGGGAAGTACGAAATGTCGACGGCGCGCGTTCAATGAATCTCCGCTCGGATTTCCCCCTCCTCGCCAATAATCCGGGTCTCCACTACCTCGACTCGGCCGCGACATCGCAGAAACCCGGGGTCGTTCTCGACGCGCTGCGCGATTTCTACGAGACGACCAACGCGAACCCGCACCGTGGCGCGTATTCGCTTTCCGTACGAGCGACCGAATGTTATCAGCACGCTCGCGTTCGCATCGCGCAGTTTCTTGGCGTCCGCGATTCCGACTGTCTCATATTCACGCGCGGAACGACGGAAGGACTCAACCTCGTCGCCGGATCGTGGGGAGCGGCGAACGTCTCGAGCGGTGACGAGATAGTCGTCACCGCGCTGGATCATCACTCCAACTTCGTTCCATGGCAGGCTCTCGCCCTGAGGAAGGGCGCGAAGTTCAGGATCTGCGAGCTCACGCCCGATGGCAGGATCGATCTGGATTTCCTGAGCGGCCTGCTCGGCAGGCGGACGAAGGTCGTCGCGTTCAATCATGTGTCCAACGCGCTGGGAACCATTAATCCGGTCGCGGAGATCGCGCGACTCGTTCGCGAGAAGACGGAAGCCATCCTCGTCTGCGACGGCGCCCAGAGCGCCCCGCATTTCCCGGTCTCCTTCGATTCGCTCGGCGTCGATTTCTACGCCTTCAGCGGCCACAAGATGCTGGGGCCAATGGGAATCGGCGGATTGATCGGCAAGCGCGAGATGCTCGAGGAGATGCCGCCCTTCCAGACGGGCGGAGACATGATCGAGTTCGTGTACGACGATCACACGACCTGGAACGTGCTGCCGCTCAAGTTCGAGGCAGGGACGCCGAACGCCGCGAACGCGGTTGGTCTCGCCGCCGCGGTCGAGTATCTCGACAAGATCGGAATGAGCCGCGTGCGGGACCACGAGCGCGCACTGATGTCGGCCGCGCAGGAGAGACTGGCTGCGATTGAGGGCCTTCGGATCTATGGGCCGGCGGCGAGCGAGCGCAGCGGCGTCGTGAGCTTTACGCTCGGCGACATACATCCACACGACCTCGCGACGATTCTCGATGGTGAGGGCGTTTGCATCCGCGCCGGACATCATTGCGCGCAGCCCCTGATGCGGAGGCTCGATGTCACGGCGACCGCGCGAGCGTCATTCTATGTGTACAACGACGAGAGCGACATCGACGCGCTTGTCGCCGGGATCATGAAGGCGCGCGAGATCTTTGGATATGTCCCAGCCTAGGAGCTCGGCCGAGATCGCCGCGCTCTATCAGGAGATGATTCTCGATCATTACCGGAGACCGCGAAACAAGGGAACGCTCGAGACTGCCGACGCATCGG
The DNA here is from genome assembly GCA_031390205.1 of Gemmatimonadota bacterium. GTDB lineage: Bacteria > Gemmatimonadota > Gemmatimonadetes > Gemmatimonadales > Gemmatimonadaceae > UBA4720. Next base: position 3,773 of record JANMTG010000109.1, on the reverse strand, counting down.
TGGAGATGAAGAATCCTCTCTGCGGCGACGAGATCGGCCTTCAGGTAGCGTTCGATGGCGACAGCGTCCGCGATCTCAGGTTTTCCGGGCGGGGCTGCTCGATCTCGCTGGCCTCGGCGTCAATGATGACGCAGCTCGTGAAAGGGAAAGGCGCCGAGGAGATCGATATGATCAGGAATCGGTTTCGCGAGATGATGCTCGGCGACGTGAGCGCGGTGACCGATGAGAAGCTCGGCTCTCTTCGCGCCTTGTCCGGAGTGGCGAGGTTCCCGGCGCGGGTAAAGTGCGCGCTGCTCGCCTGGAACGCGTTGGAGAGTGCGCTGGCGGAGCGGGGCGCCAGTCCCGGATGGAAATCGTGACCTGGCCAGGCACGACGATTGAGTGGCGGTCGCGTGTACCTGAGGTAACTATTCAGCGTCGGTAACCGCGCGACCAACGTGTCCTTCTCAGTGTGCTGTCATACGTCATACGACGCTTTCTCCAAGCTTCCCGCCAGTGACGGCCGTAGTCGCGGTGCTGTCCTCGTCCTTGCCTGCGCGGCGATCGCCGTAGCGCCTCTGTCCGCAGAGGTCTCCGCCCAGCCCCGGGCGGCGGAGATCTCCTATTCCACAGTTCAGGCGCCTGATTCCGCGGCGGTCGTTCGACACGCCCACGAGCTCCAGTCGAAATTCGAGACCCAGCGACGCCAGATGCTGCCGAGGTTCTACATCGGCGCCCCGGATCACTGCCTGATCATCGGCCGGTTCTGCCAGTGGCACGCCAACCTGTCGGCTTATGTAATCCCGGACGAGGGCAGCAACATCCGGCGGGCGCGTGCGCGGCTTCTCCGCGATCTCGAGCAGGCAGGCGCCGCAGTTCCCACCAACGATTGGATCGCCGGACAGCGCGTCCGTTATCTCGTCGAGGCGCGTGACACCTCGGCCATCACAGTTGCCCGCGCGTGCGCCGCGACCAGGTGGTGGTGCGATGCGCTCACCGGATACGCGCTGCACACCAACGGTGATTTTGTCGCCGCGGACAGCGCCTTCTCGCGCGCGCTCGATGGAATGCCGTCCGCAGTGCGGTGCCACTGGATAAACGTCTCTCCGCTTCTCGACTCCGACCTTCGCAAGACGTACCGGCGCCTGCCGTGCGCCCTGCGGGAAGCGAGGCTGGGACGCATCTGGTGGATGGCCGACCCGCTGCTCATGACTCCGGGAAACGAGCGACGCACGGAGCATTTTGCCCGCGTGCTGCACACGGCGCTGCAGCAAGAGGCGAAGAACACGCACGGTATTAGCTGGGGCGGAGATCTGGCCGAGCTCACGGTTCGATTCGGCTGGCCGGAGAAGTGGACCCAGCAACCATCGCAGAGCATGTATCCCGGAGTCCCGGCAGCAATCACCGGGCACGAGCGCGAGCCCGGCTTTCACTTCTTCCTCACGGCGTGGCCACCCGACAGTCTGGGGCTCGTGACGGATTCGCTCTGGGAGATTGACCAGTTTCCCCCGCGGGAGAAGTACGCGCCACTGTACGCGCGCGCGTTCGCGCGGCTGGATGCGCAGGTGGCGAGGTTTCGACGCGGTGACTCCACGCTCGTAGTCGCCTCCTACGATGTGAGCGAAGACACTCTGTTCCGGGGACGGAAGTTCACCGCCGCCCTGGTAGCGATGGGTGACGAGGCAACGGCTCCCGCCATGCACGAGATCGTGATTGCTCCGATCAAACAGGTGCTGACGTTAACGACGCCCTGGAAATCGCAGTTGATCGGAGTCGAGCTGCTCGCTGGCGACAGCGCTGGCGCGGCGCGGTGGCGCTCAGGTTTCGCGGAAATTCCCGTCGGGCCCGATAGAATCAGCGTATCCGATCTGCTCTTCGTCGACGGCGGGCCCGCTCTCCCCAGCGACCTGGCCGAAGCCATTCCGCGCTCGCACGGCGGAACTGTCTTCCCCCGCAACACGAAGGTTGGATTGTTCTGGGAGCTCTACGGACAGGCGCCGGCCGATAGCACGCTTCCGATCTCGCTCACCATCTCCCCGCTGGAGACTGGCCTGCTCCGCAGCGCGCTCGGGGCGCTGCGCATAGCGCCAAAAGCAACACCGCTGAATATCCGCTGGCAGGAGAATGGAGCGTCGGCGGTGATGTCGCCACGCTCACTGCTGCTTGACCTGTCGTTGCTTCCCTCCGGGAAATACGAGGTGCGGCTGGAAGTCGGGGCGGCGCAGGTGGCACGGACAAGCAGGGTAATTCGGATCCGCTAGCCCCCACCCGGCCCTCCAATCACAGTGGGCGCACTGCCGGACGTGGGCTCGCCACCATCGGGCACGGCAACCTTGCTGCCGTCGCCCCCTTCGTCAGCGCGCTTCTCCTTCTCGACCTCGGGCAATGCGCCGGCGTCGATCCACCCCTGCTCCGCCGCGTGCCTGGCCGCGCCGAGCGTGTCCTCCGCCAGAACGAGAATCGAGCCCACAGCCAGCACTTCGTCGGCGAGCTTTTTCACCGAGGATGATCGTTCCGCGCTGCCAGTCACATCGCGGATGTAAATCGCCCTCACGCGCTCCGGAAACTCGCTCACGATCTGATGGTAGATCTCCGGGTCGTGCTGACTGGTATCGCCGATGAGAATGAACTGCATGCCCGCGTACAGCTGCATGATGTTCCTGATCGCGACGCCCTTGTGCTCGAAGTGCCGGTCGGAAGAAAGTGATCCGAAGCCGATGTCCCAATCCCTGAGCAGGAGCGGCCCGCGCGGGATCTTCTGGATGTCCATGAATTCGGTGATGACATCGTAGATATTCCATGGACTGCTCGATACATAGAACACGGGGTTCTTCTCATCGCCGGCCGCGCCGTTTCTGAGGGCCTCGTAGAACGCCGCTACCCCGGGAAAGGGCAGCCTCGTGCGGGCATTGCCGAGCATCACGGTGCGCGCGGCCTGGAGAAAATTCGAGACGCGCGACTGAATCACGGTGTCGTCGATGTCGCTGATCACTCCGAAGCGCACACTCGGCGGCGGGACCAGTATCTCGCCAGTGGCTTTCACGGTGGCCGCGCCGGGACGGACTGGTGAAGAAAGAGAGACCTCGTATTCGTGCCACTCGTCATCACCCGCGACAGGCTGCTCGAGATCGATCCAGCCTCCGAAGAAACCCTCGTCATCCGCGTTCATGACGGCGGATTTGCCCTCGTAGCTCACCGCCACGCCCGCGAAAGGAATCGGATCGCTTTCGGCGCGGCGATAAGTATTGAGCAGGTTCCTCAGAGTCGAGTCCGCGTCGGTGCTCGCGCTCACCCCGCGCTTCTCGAGCGCGCGACCGTAGACGTGAGCACGAATCGCATTGCCGTAGCCCCTGTACGCCAGGAGCTCGTATGGGTCATCGTCGAGAACCGAGCGAACCGCGCGCGCGGCGCCAGTGAGATTCCTGCCCAGCTCCCCGAGAAGCGAGTCCACCCGGGCTGTCCAATCTCTCATTCCTCTCCTCCTCCGTCGAGAGTCTTGCGAAGGGTGGGCCACACAACTTCTTTGAGTCCAACCACCAAGCTGCCCGCCGCGAGCTGGAAGCTGCCAGTTTCCGGCGAAGGACGCCGTGACGATCTTGTCGCTTGGGTCCATGTAGTGAAGTCAGTCGGTATTGAGCTGGCGGCGGGCGGCAGGTAGCGGATAGCCGGCAGCTTTGCTTTTCTCCGTTTCCCCTGAATTCCCGGAAGAACCCTAATGGCACGTCTGCCCACCCGGTTTCGCGATCTGTCCCGGGTCTGCGACGAGGGATGGGCTCTCATGCGCAACGCGGAGG
>JANMTG010000107.1:0-2473 GCA_031390205.1 Gemmatimonadota bacterium | reverse complement strand
TTCCGAAGCTGAATCATCAAGTCCGACCGGAGCTGGAGGTTCGCGGCCGCGTCGGGCGCAAACCCCAGGTCTTTGAACACGTTGCCGCTTCCGCGGCGAATATTGATCCCCATGCTTGTCTCCCTCAGTCCGAATGCCGCCGGACCCCCTCCAGGATTATCTCGTCAATTTCAAACGACGAAAGCTGTCGCACGCCCGCCTGCGGGTGGTTACCCCACGCGCGCGCACCGTCGAAGCCTCTCGCGATGACCCCCATCGGCCCGCGCAGTTGTTCAACGAGTGAGCTTGGCGACCTCCACCTCATTTCGAGTTGGCCAGTGGCATGCTGCTCGATGCCCTTGTACTCGAAAGTTCCGTGAATCTCGCGGGTCCTGATGTTCATCACCCGTGCCTGCCCACCGAGTGCCGCTGCGTATTTTCGAACGACACGTTGGACATCGGACGACGACCTCGCGTCCTGCGCCTTCTGGGCCGTGACCGTCCCCCAAACGACGAACAGAGTGGACGCGAGTGCTAACCACCGGATTTTCGTATGCATTGCGACCTTGCTGTTGGTCCACTTCCGGACGACGGCCTAACTACTGGATAGCTGGAACGTAGACTAGGGAAGAAATGACAAGACCGCCTCTTCAGGCGGTCTTTATCATCCACACTTCGGCCCTACTCGCCCGCGGCCTTCCTCCGCCGCGGTGCGCGAGTCTTGGCGACTCCGCTTTTCGCCGCGGCCTTCTTTCTGCCGATCGGGACCACGCCGAGCTCGGCAACCCGCTCGAGGGGCTGGGGAGCCGCAACCTGACGCGGCTGCTTGTACGTGAAGCGCTTGCCCTCGTAATTGCGGAAGACAACCTCGTCGTCGGTGATGCTCTCCAGATACTCCGGCAGGAGCGGCACCTTGCCTCCGCCACCGGGAGAGTCGATCACGAACTGCGGCACCGCCAGTCCTGACGTCCAGCCGCGAAGGGCTTGAATGATCTCCAGTCCCTTCTGCACCGTCGTGCGGAAATGCTCTCCGCCTGCGACCTGGTCGGCCATATAGATATAGTATGGCCTGACGCGCGCCTTCAGCAGCTCGTGCATCAACTTCATCATCACCTTCGGGTCGTCATTCACGCCCTTCAAGAGCACGGTCTGGCAGCCGAGGGATATTCCGGCCCTCGAGAGCCTGTCGAGCGAAGCCACCGCGGCCGGCGTCAGCTCGCTCGGGTGATTGAAGTGCGTGTTCATGAAGATGGGATGATACTTCTGGACCATGTCGCAGAACTCGGGCGTGATGCGCTCCGGCAGGTGCGAGGTGATGCGACTTCCAATGCGGATGATCTCGATGTGCGGGATCGCGCGAAGCTGCTGGAAGATGTGCTCCAGTCTCCGGTCGCTCAGCATCATCGGATCGCCCCCGCTCAGGATCACATCCCGGATCTCGGTGTGCTCGCGGAGATACTGGAACGCCGAATCGTACTGGTTGAGCGGGATCTTCTCCGGGTCGCCGACCTTGCGCCGTCTCGTGCAGAACCGGCAATAGGTGGCGCACACCGGGCTGACCAGAAAGAGAGCGCGGTCCGGGTACCGATGCGTGATGTTCGGCACCGGAGAGTCAGCGTCCTCGTCGAGCGAGTCGATGACACCATCGACCACGTCGAGCTCTTCGACCGTCGGCACGTACTGCTGCCACATCGCGTCGCCGACTTCCTTGATCTGCTCGAGCGCAGCCGGCGTGATCCGCATCTGAAAATTGTCAAAGGCCGGCCTGAGGGCTTCGACGTCAATCGCGTCGGGCCCGAACTTCTCAGCCAGCTTTTCGAGTGTCGCAATGCTCTGGTCCTTCAGAGTCTGTTGCCAATCGCTCATTCGTGCACCACTCCAGCCCCCACCGGGGGATTCTTGATGATCCGATCATCCTCGGATCGAGGTACTGCCCCCGCGCCGAACGACTCGGCACCGGGTTCCTGCAACGTTCCAGTTGCGCGCGTGCTCAACCTACTCCGGATAGCCGGAGCGTCCGCAGCCAACGTTCGGCGACGTTCTCACCACGCTTGGCAAGCGCCTGATCGCAGATGCGGCGAATAAGAGCGGAATAGCCGAGCGTCGCGACGCCCGCCATGCGGGCAAGTCCCGCCGTTGGAGAAATGTCGGGATTGGCGTTCATCTCAAGCAGCCACGGACGGCCGGACGAATCGATTCGGAAATCGGCGCGCCCATAACCCTCGCCGCCCACGACGCCCCAGGCGGTGCGCGCGATCCCAACGAGCTCGTTTGCCAAGTCCTCTGACAGGTCGGCGGGGCACTTCGGTTTTGCGCCGAGGTCCTCGTCGCTCCCCGTCTCCCACTTCGACCGGTACGACACTATGTGCCACATTCCCTGCGGCATGTCGGCGAAATCAATTTCCGAAATGGGCAGCACCTCGTCGCCCACGATTCCGACGTTCACCTCGCGGCCACTGATAAAGCGCTGCACCAGCACCTCGTCCCACCCTTC
>JANMTG010000032.1:0-26121 GCA_031390205.1 Gemmatimonadota bacterium | reverse complement strand
GTGAGCAATTTCACGCACCAGATTCTCACCCTCGAGCCTGCTGGAGAGGAGATGGCCTTCAGGGCGGTAGTAGACACATTCGCGCTGACCACCCAGGGTGTTGTGGGGCCGGCACAACTGGTGGAGCTTCCTGTTGAGCTGTCAGGAACTGTTGGCTCGACTGGTGTTCGCATTGAGAGTCCGGCAAATGGCTCCTGTAATGCAGCCAGAGCCACTGTCGCAACGGATCTCTACAACCTTCTCACGCCATTTCCATCACGACTTTCCAAAGGAGCAGTGTGGCGAGACTCAACCAGTGTGTCGGGATGCCAGGCCGGAATACCGACCACGGCTACCAGCAAACGAACATTTACAGTAGCCGGTGAGGTGGCTCACTCTGGCCGACTGCTTCTTCTGGTCCAGAGAGCGGATTCTGTCACTGCCCGCGGTGAAGGAGCGTACGGTCAGCACCGGATGCTGGTTGAAGGCACGGGTGTTGGGAGCGCTCTCTATTATCTGGATACCATATCGGGAGAAGTCTCCCAACTGACCACCAGTCAACGATCCTGGATCAAGGTGGTTACCTCGGGACGTGTACACTCCTTCACACAGACTACGAATCAGGAGTTTGTGCAAGTCCGCTAGTCTACCAAGCGAAGCGGCATTACCAGACACATGTACGACGCGGGATTCTTCCAGCCTTCGGGTTCGAGCGTGGCCGCACGCTCCGGAGCTTTCAAGGTGATGCGAACTTCATCGCTGGGGATGTATCGCAGGATCTCGAGCAAGTAGTTGGCGTTGAACCCTATATCAAGCTGGTCGCCGGTAAACTTGATCGGCAGCTCGTCCTGTGCCTCACCAAGATCCGGTGTCTGCACGCTGAGCTTCAGCATCCCGGCATTGAAAGAAAGACGAATACGATGTGTCTGATCGGATGCAATCACCGACATGCGCTTCAGGGCACTCATCAGAGCAACTTTGTCGGCAATTGCCACTTTGTCGTTGTCTTTCGGGATTACCTGATCGTAATTCGGATAAGGTCCTTCTATCAGCCTGGTGAAAACAGCGGTAAATGGAGATCTGAAGCCGATGTGGTTGTCTCCACGTGCGATCTCCAGTTCTTCTTCAGCAGGGAAAAGGCGTCGCACCTGCTCGAGTGCCTTGGGAGGAACGATCAGATCGCTTGAGGGGGCATCGGCAGAATCAATTCCCATTTCCATCTTTGCCAGACGGTGTCCGTTCGTAGCTACCATCCGCATTTTTTCGGGACGGAGCTCCCAGAGAACGCCATTCAGGATTGGCCGACTTTCCTCTGACGAAACAGCAAAGGAAGTATGAGAGATCAGCTGCTGCAGATCTCCCGAACGAATCCGCCAGCTCTCATTAAAACGCACTGATGGAAAAGTCGGAAACTCATCCCGTGGCAAGCCAAGGAGCTTGAAGCGAGACCGTCCGCATTCCAGAGTGACCCGTTGCTCACCAATAGCTCCGATCTTTACCGGAGCTGGTGGAAGCTCCCGTGCAATTTCACTCAGTTTTTTTGCCGGTATCGTAACGGCACCACCAACTTCCACATCAGCTGCTACCTCCGTGCTAACAGCTATATCCAGGTCGGTTCCTGAAAGCTTGATCCCTTTATCGGTGGTCTCCAGTAGGATGTTTGCCAGTACTGGTAAAGTTGTCTTCGCCGGAATGCTTGCCACTACCGCGGCAAGTCCTTCCTGAAGCTTCTCTCGGGAAATCGTGAAGCGCATCCCTTCCCCTTCCGGGTTTCACGGTTGGACTTCTAAGTACTTATCTAAATAGAAGAACTTTAGCAGTAGCCGTAGCAGTTACTGTGGAACTGTGTGGAGATGATCGTAAAGTATGACTGGGTAGTGCTTTCCGCTATGCTGTCTGATGTGTGCTGTTCGTCTATAAGTAAGCGGTGCCCAAGTGACCGAATCGTCTCTCTCCAGGGATAAGCTTTTATTTGCACATTAGCTGTGGACGGGTGTGAGATTCTGAAGTGCTGTACGAACCCGCTGGATGCGATTTTTGAGTTCGATATCCTGAGATAGTGCTTGCTGAACTTTTTCGAGACTGTGAATTACCGTGGAATGATCACGACCCCCAAAGCCATTTCCGATTTCGACAAGCTGGGTAGCCAATAGCTCTCGGGTGAGATACATGGCAATCTGACGAGGTGTTGTGAGGAGCTTGGTTCGGGTCTTCGAACGAAGACCCTCGACAGTAACTCCCCACTCTCTTGCGACAACCTGCTGGATTCTGAGAAGCGTGAGCGAGGTATCCCGGTCCTGGTCAAGCGCTTCCGATGCTTTGAGCTTGTCGCGTAAAGCTTCACGAGCGACATCAACAGTTATGTCCTTGTGCTTGAGTGAAGCGTATGCGAGCAGCTTGATGATCGCACCCTCGAGCTCCCGAACATTGGACCTCACGTGTTCGGCGATGAAGTAAATGACGTCATCGGGAATGGTCAGCTCGAGTCGGTCGAGTTTTGCCTTTTGCTTAAGGATGGCCACACGGTGCTCAAAATCTGGAAGTGAAATGCCGGCTACCATTCCCCACTCAAAACGGCTTATGAGGCGCGCCTCGAGCCCGGCAATTTCTGCGGGAGGACGATCGCTGGTTAGAACGATCTGACGGCCGGCTTCGTATAATGCGTTAAAGGTGTGGAAGAACTCCTCCTGAGTCGCTTCCTTCCGGCCTTTCAGGAAATGCACGTCATCAATGAGGAGCAGATCTGTTTCTCTATATCGGCGTCGGAACTCCGCTCCCGTTCGATCGAGAATCGATCCGATGAGCTCGTTCATGAACTGTTCAGTGGCGACGTATGTGATGCGGGTTTCGGGAGCGCGCAGCAGAGTCTCATGCGCGATTGCCTGCATGAGGTGGGTCTTGCCGAGCCCTGTATCTCCGTAGATAAAGAGAGGGTTGAAGGCTTTTCCAGGAGCCTGACTGACCGCATGGGCTGTGGCGGCCGCGACATCGTTGGATTTCCCGATTACGAACAGATCGAAGGTGTACCGGTCGCTGAGTGGTGTTGACGTATTGTTGCTGCGCGCAAATGCCGGCTTTAGCGCATTGGGCGGAGGGGCGACGAAAAAGTCCATCTGAGAGCGCTTCTTCCGCTCTTCGTGGACCCGGAAAACCACATTCAGCGGGTGGCCAAGTACAATGGGTGCGTAACTCGAGACAAGCTCAGCGTGCTTGGAGTTGTTCCAGTCGGCAGTGAACTGATCAGGAGCTCCGGCGAAGAGAGTCGTGCCTTCGATCGAGAGGGCTTCGGTGGGCTCGAGCCATGCCTGAAATGTCTGGTCTGGAAGCTCCTGCCGGGCGCGATCGAGAAGGAGTTTCCAGACTTCGGAGTGGTTGAGCGACATGACGTGCTACCCTAGCCCACTTATGTGGAAAAGTCAAATCACCAGGAGGGAGAACTCCTTCAGCTGCCTTGACCTATCTCTAATGCTGGGATAGTTTTACCCGATTCTTTTCCGCACCAGGATCTGCTCGGTTTCCGGAGTATTATAATGGGTAAGCCCACCTACCGTCCCCGCAACAAGCGCCGAATTCGCACCCATGGATTTCGGTTGCGAATGGCTACTAAATGGGGACGAGAAGTTCTAAGCCGTCGGCGCAAGAAAGGTCGCAAGCGGCTCACAGTTCAGTTGCCTTCGAAATACGCTGGCGCGTAAAACCCTCGGCTACCATCGCAGCCGCCGGCTGACGAAGGAAGCCGACCTGGAAGCGGTAAGACGTGCAGGGAAGCGGATGCAAACCGAGCATCTCGAAGCTCGGGCGTCTGCTTCCCTGTTGCTTCATCCCCGGGTCGGCATCGTTGTTCCCAAGTACAGACACAGCATAGTGAGCCGAAACCGGGTCAGACGGCGTCTGCGTGAGCTGGCGAGGATCCGACTGCTCCCGAATCTTGGAAACGTCGATCTGTTATTGCGCGCAAAGCCTCCCGCTTACGCCACGACCTTCGAGCAACTCGCGTTGGATGTCGATGCGATTGCCCGCTGGGTGCCAATGCTCGTGTCGCGCACATGATCGTGTCGCGCACATGATGCGGGCGATATTCGTTCGCCTGATCCGCGGCTATCAGCTGGCGATATCACCCCTGTTGCCGGCCAGCTGTCGCTACTATCCAACTTGCTCGGCCTACGCGCTCGAAGCCTTTGAGCGCTACGGCTCGGCCAAGGGGATGCGGCTCACGATAAGCCGCATCCTGCGGTGTCACCCCTTCCGGCCTGGTGGCTACGACCCGGTTCCCTGATGGATAAGCGCTTTTTCCTGGCTCTGTTTCTTTCGCTGATAGTCATCGCGATATCACAGTTGCTGTTTCCGACAGCCAAGCCGGTACGGCCCTCTGTCACTGCGGTCGATTCCAGTGGCAAGATCACACCGGCCGCGTCATCGACGGCGGATGTGTTACCGGTTGCGGGAAACAAGGTATCTGTATCTCCGTCTGATCCTACACGGGTAGAGGCAGTGACAGCTGTCGAGACAGCTACGGCCAGCATGCCAAAGGCCACATACACGTTCAGTAATATTGGCGCAGCACCGGTGTCGATCGTGATTCGTGACTACGAGAATCGCTCGACTGCTGGAGGGCTTGTCGATCTTGCCCTTCCCGGTCTGCCTCTCTTGGGGTTTAGGCTAGTGACGTCGGGAGACACGCTCGACCTGCGACGAGTGCCGTTCTCGCTGACTCGAAGCAGCGACACGAAGTGGGAGATTCTCACCTACAGTGCCAATGTGGAGAATCACCGGACAGCAATTACGTACGAAATCCCGCGTGATTCAGCAGCGAGCTACGTAATGAACGTCAGCGGCCAGGTGACGGGTAACCAGGGTCAGGCGTACATGCTCGTCGATCTGCCAGCAACCCTCAGATCGGTCGAGAAGGACACGCTCGCTGATCAGCAGAGCCTCGCCTATAGCTTCATGCCGCAGAAGGGGCACGCCGGCAGCGTACTCTTCGGAGACCTCGATCCCGGAGAGAAGAGACTCCAGCCCGGCCCCCTCAACTGGATTGCCGTAAAGAGCAAGTACTTCGTTCTCGGGATTCTTCCACCCACCGGGGTGTCGTTCAGCGAAGTGACGCTTACCGGTGGACCGCGAACCTCGAAGGTTGCGACCAACGCAACGGCGACCGCGGTCATGCCAGTGGCTAACGGCAGTTTTGCCTTCGATGTCTATGCCGGTCCTCAGGAATCGCAGCGGCTCTTCCGGATGGGTCGTGAGTTCGACCACGTGAATCCCTATGGATGGGGTTTCGTCCAGGGCGTGGTGCATCCCATCGCATCTGAGGTGATCCGCGGGCTGCTCTGGATGCACAATCGGCTCAAGCTCAGTTATGGCTGGGTGCTCATCATCCTCGGCGTTCTGATCCGTCTGGCACTCTGGCCGCTTAACCAGGGTGCAATGCGCTCGAGTCTCAAAATGCAGGAGATTCAGCCCAAGCTCGCGGCAGCACAGAAGAAGTACAAAGATCCGCTGCAGCAGCGTGAAGCGATAATGAAGGTCTACAAAGAGGCGGGGGTCAGTCCGTTCGCGGGGCTGACCGGGTGTATGCCGGCGCTTCTTCCAATGCCCATTCTGTTCGCACTCTTTTTTGTGTTTCAGAACACGATCGAATTCCGCGGGGTGCCATTCATGTGGCTGCACGACATCTCGGTCAAGGATCCGTTTTACATTTTGCCGCTCCTGATGGGTGTTTCGATGTTCTTCCTGTCCTGGATCGGCATGCGGAATGCTCCGCCCAATCCGCAGGCGAAGATGATGATGTACATGTTCCCGGTTATGATGACCGTGGTTCTCCTCAACATGGCGTCGGGTCTCAACCTCTACTACACGGCGCAGAACATTGCCGCGCTGCCGCAGCAGTGGCTGCTCGCGCGGGAGCGGGCCAAAGTCCGCACGGTCAGGACGTACGAGGTAGACTGAAGATGCTGCGTGTCACTTATATTGGTCACGCTACGCTACTAATAGAGGTCGAAGGTAAGCGCTTCCTTACCGACCCCAACTTCGACACCTCGCTGGGCGGATTTCTTCCCCGCGTGAGCATGCCGGGAATAGCGCTCGACGCGCTTCCGCGACTCGACGCGATCCTTCTCACCCACGCCCATGCCGATCACCTTTCCTTTGCTTCCCTTGACTCTCTGCCGAGGGACATTCCGCTCTATGCTCCCACGCCCGTTGCGCGCTGGTTGGTGAGACAGGGCTACTCTCACTCGCTCCCGCTTGGTCCCGGGGAATTCGTCAAGGTGGATGACGTGATGATCCGAGCTGCTACGGCAACGCACAAGGGAAGTCGGTATGGAGTGGACCGGTGGCGGAGCGCTGCGAATATGTATCTTATTGAGACTAAAGCAGTCTCGTGCTTCTTCGCGGGCGATACGGCCCTTGTCCCTGACACCACCCAGCTTGTCGAGAGCCACCTTACGGCTACCGGGCGCATTCTCGACCTCGCACTGCTGCCGATTGGACATGCCCCGTGGTGGAAGCCTGGATTCCGGAAGGGGCACCTGACAAGCGCTGACGCGCTGACACTTTTCGAGCGTCTCAGGGCACGCTATCTCATCCCGTATCACTGGGGAACGTTCAATCACGTGACGTCGACGGCGTTCGATGCGATCGACCGCTTGCGGCCGGCTCTCGAAAGTCATCCCCTCCGGTCGTCCGTAAGAATCCTGGAGCCGGGCGCGACTTTTGTGCTGCCGATAGCAGAGTTGTGAGCCGGAATGTCCCCACGAATCCGGTGTGGCAGCTCGACGACACCATAGTCTCTCTGGCCACACCTCAGGGACGGAGCGCGATTGCGCTCATCCGGCTGAGCGGGCCCGAAGCACTTTCGATCGCCGCGAGGCACGTGAAGCCTTGGAGCGTCGAGCCTCGGGAAGCCCGTCTCTGCACGATACATCATTCCGGCGAACCGCTGGACCAGGCGTTGGTAACGGTCTTCCGCGGCCCTGAATCGTTTACCGGTGACGATGTCGTCGAGATATCGACACACGGCGGACTGCTCGTTCCGGGCTCGGTAATCGCGGTGCTCGTCTCATCAGGTGCAAGACAGGCGCTGCCAGGGGAATTCACCCGAAGGGCGGTGATGAATGGCAAGCTCGATATCCTGCAGGCTGAGGCGATTGGTGACCTCATCGATGCCCACTCACACGCGATGCGCCGCGCCGCGCTCGGCCAGCTGGATGGGGGACTCTCCCGCCGGTTGCTGTTGCTCCGCGAAGAGCTAATCGGACTCGAGGCGCTCATCGCCTACGATATCGATTTTCCGGAAGAGGACGATGGACCTGTCTCGGGAGAGAGAGTCGATAGCGCGATCCGATCATTGGGAGCGGCGCTCGAGAAACTGCTTGCCACGGGCTCAGCCGGGGAATTGATCCGCGAGGGCGCAATAGTGGTAATTGCGGGAGCTCCAAATGTCGGGAAATCCTCTCTGTTCAACGCCCTGCTTGGCAGATCACGCGCGATAGTGACGGAGATTCCCGGAACTACGCGTGATGCAATAGAAGCCGTTATCGACAGTGGGACCTGGCCACTGCGACTGGTGGATACAGCTGGTCTCAGGGCTACCGATGACACGATCGAGCGGATGGGCATAGAGGTAAGCGAACGCTATCTGTCAGCAGCTCACGTCGTTCTCGCCTGTGCCGAAACCGACCAAGGGGTGGAGGAAACAATCCAGATTGTGGGCGGAAGGTCATCCGCGCCTGTGCTCAGGGTTCGGACGAAAAGCGATTTAGTACCATCTGGCGACAAACTCTCTCTGCTTTCCGATACCATCATGGTGAGTGCGGAGACGGGGACTGGCCTCCAGAAGCTTCTATCAGCGATCGATGAAGTGCTCGAGAAAAAGCACGGAGATATCGCTTTGGATTTGCCGATGCTGACTAGAGTCAGGCACCGTCAGGCGATCGACGTCGCACGGGCTGAGCTGATCCAGTTCGAGCAGGCGTGGCGGGAGGAAAAACTGCCGCCGACGGTTGCGGCGGTGCATCTCCGCGCCGCGGTGGGTGCTCTTGAGGAACTGATAGGGACGGTCGACGTCGAAGACATCTTCGACCGGGTGTTCAGTTCGTTTTGCGTGGGGAAATAGTCAGGCCGAAGCAGCCGCTGACGACGAGATCGATGTGATCTCGCTGGCACTGGCACGAACCGCCCACGACAAGCCGTGGGAATTAACTGCGGCTTCGACCATCTTTGTGCCGAGAAAATAGCCACTGCGCTCGGGGAAAACATGCCGGTCGACAGTACGCGCGTCGTCGCTCATTCCTCCCGACAGATAACGCAGCCTGAGACCAAGGCCGGCACGGTCGAGCTCTGCGCCGAGGGATCTCGTCATCATCGGCTCCAGCTCGCGGACTGTCGCGTACTCCCGTCTGGAATATCCGAAATATTCCCAGGCAGCGTGGCCTGGGCTGATAGCCCTGGAAACCTGGATGGACAGCCCTTCGTTGATCATGAGTTCGCGCAAAGACGCGCGTCTCCCGGTTTCCCAGTATGAGTAGTACCCGCCCGCCTCGTCCACGAGGTGCTTCATCTCGCTTCTGCTCGTCGGCGACGTGTAACGGACCGTATGCGCTATCTCGTGACCGAGCCAGAGTGGAATCAGTTCCGGATCGAGGCCCAGGCCCTGGGTTTCGGGATTGGTGACGCTCGTAAAGTGCTCGAGGCAGACGAAAGCTACTCCCTTTCCATCTATTACGAGCTCGCCGGCGTTGGCGGCGCCTACCCCCACCATGAGATAGACGTCGATATCAGTATCTATGTCGAGCAGCGTCCTGCACTGCTCCTCGGTATTTCTTGCCAGCGAGACGACGTCGATTCTCTCGAGCATCGTGCGAAGATCCACCCGGCTTGCAAGCGCAGCCGAGCGAACGACCTCCATGAAATGCGGTCCTGCCGGATCCAGGACGTAGTTATGCCAGTAGGCTTCCAGAAAACGGCGATGATTTTCGAAGTAGCGAAGATAGGCGGCGACACGGTCGGTACTGTTGTGAACGGCGAAAAAGTCGGGCAGTAGGTTGATGAGCATCAACGACCAGTTCGCGGGTGGGCAGCCTTTCGCGGTTTTGCGATGCGAGAAGATACAATCGCCCTAAACTCCCAACAAGACCGATCTCTGGCGGGAGTTTGAAAGCTGGCACAGATATTCCCTGTCTTTTTCTATCGAAGAGCTAAAGCGAAGGGGAGGGGAGGTACAGCCATGACTACGCTACGTCAAATTGAGCTTCATTGTCCCGTGTGTGACAATGAGTTCAAGTCCCAGAGCGTGATCTCGACGAATGCATTCGGAGGAAAGCGCACCGACTTTCACGAGCGGGCTGCTGGAACCCAACCCCTCGCCTATCTCATCCACATGTGCAGCGAGTGCGGCTACTCGGGTGCCGAAGCGGACTTCACGGGTGGTGCCGATCTAAGCCCGGTGCTCAAACAGCATGTGTTTCGCGAGCTCACCCCGCTCCACACCTCGCTCGTCCCGGGCTCGGAGAAGTACGAGGCAGCAGCCAAGGTCGCTGAGTGGCAGGGAATGGATACACGGCACATCGCCGACCTCCTCCTTCGTGCAGCGTGGTGCTGCGTAGATGAGGGAGACATCGAGGCTGAACGCTACTTTCGACGGCTGGCAGGCCGGACGTTTGAAGAGGTGCTGGCATCCTATGATGGCGTACCACGGGACGAGAGAGCAGTTCTCACATATCTGGTTGGAGAGTTGTGGCGGAGGGTCGGCGACATCGAGACTTCGACGCGCTGGTTCGAATCGGTGTCGGCTGAAGTAACCGACGCAGCGAGCCAGCAGTGGATAGTCGATGCCGCCGACCAGCAGCGGCTGAATCCGCGGGAGTGGTTCGGCTAGAAATCAGCGGGTGCCGAATAGCCGGTCTCCGGCGTCGCCGAGTCCGGGCAGAATGTAACCCAGGCTATTCAGCTCCCGGTCCAGGGCCGCGCAGTAGATCTGCACGTCCGGATGCGCCTGGCTCAGGCGCCTGACGCCCTCGGGTGCCGCAACCAGACAGAGAAAACGAATGCGGGTTGCTCCAGCCTTTTTCAGTGATGCCACCGCCGCCACCGCGCTCCCGCCTGTGGCGAGCATCGGGTCCAGGAGGAAAAAATCCCGTGCGGCCGGATCACTTGGCACCTTGAAGTAGTAGTCGACAGGCTGGAGCGTATCGTGGTCGCGGTAGAGTCCTATGTGGCCCACCCGTGCTGAAGGCACGAGGCGAAGGATTCCTTCCACCATCCCGAGCCCGGCGCGCAATATCGGAACGAGAGTGAGCTTCTTGCCGCTGATGTGCCAGCCCTTGGTCTTCTCGAGCGGGGTATCCACATCTCTTGGCTCGAGGCTTAGCTCACTCGTCGCCTCGTACGCCATGAGCATCGCGATCTCGTCAACGAGCTCCTTGAAGTGCTTGGTCTCGGTCTCGAGGTCCCGCAGGATGGTCAGCTTGTGCTGGACCAGTGGATGCCGGATAATAGTCAGCGAAGGGAATTCCTTGACGCGCTCGATCATTTCTGCTCCGGGATTCCCTGATCCAGACGGTTGTTGCTCACGGGCTCATAATCTCTAACTCCTGATGAAAGAATACCAGGCTGTGGTGGTCAAACTCACGCGTCACACACGCGAAGACGAAGATACTCTCACCGATCTTCTCAATGAGCGAAGCAGGGGAGGCTGGGAGCCCGCGCTCATGTCTCAGGACGAGCAGCGGCTGACCATACTGTTCCAGCGCGATGCAGTAGCAGAAGGCTAGCTGTTTGGAGATAACCTTCGTCGGCGCCGCCCGGGAAGTCACCGGATCGTGTCACCTGCTGCACGTCAACGGTCACACGGTCGCCCTTGACTGTGGAATGTTCCAGGGAAAGCGCCAGGACTCAGCGGCGAAGAATCGCACGCTTCCCCTGCCCATCGCCGATCTTGACGCGGTGGTCCTCTCTCATGCCCACATCGATCATTCGGGACGGCTTCCCTACCTGGTAGCAGAGGGGTATGGCAAGACCATCTGGGCGACTTCGGCCACCCGGGACCTGTCCGCCATCATGCTCGCGGACTCCGCCCACATCCAGGAGAAAGACGCCGAGTTTCTGGCCAAACGAAAAAAGGAATTTGTCGAGCCGCTCTATGGGCTTCGCCATGCGGTTCGGACAATGGATCTGATGGTCGGCGTGCCCTACTCCAAGCTGTTTGACGTCGTTCCGGGGGTCCGGGCTACTTATGTCGATGCCGGACACATTCTTGGCTCAGCCTCCGTCGTGCTCGACTGCACCGAAGGCGGGAAGACGAAGAGACTCGTCTTTTCCGGCGACATTGGTCGGAGCGGGCAGGCGATCATCCGCGATCCCGTGCCACCGGAAGGCGCAGACGCCCTGATCATGGAGTCTACCTACGGCAACCGGGATCACGAGTCGGTGGAAGGAGCACGGGCGAAGCTGGCTCAGGTGGTTCGTGAAACCGCCGCACGTGGCGGAAGAATTCTCATCCCGGCCTTCGCCCTCGGCCGCACCCAGGAGATCATCTACGCACTCCACGCTCTGGTGAAGGAGGGAGCGATTCCCTCCATCCCGATTTACGTGGATAGTCCACTCGCGATCGACACGACGACCGTATTCGAGATGCACCCCGAGATCTTCGACAAGTCTGAAGACATGGTAGTGAGGGCCCAGGAGCTGTTCCGCTTCGACCTCCTGCACTACACGCGTGGTGTGGAGGAGTCGAAGGCACTCGGCAGAGCCCGTGGGCCAATGGTGATCATTGCAGCGGCGGGGATGATGGAAAACGGACGTATCCTGCACCATCTGGCGCAGGGAGCGAGCGACCCGCGGAATACAATTCTCGTTGTGGGGTTCCAGGCCGAGCACACGCTTGGCCGTCGGGTTGTCGAGAGGCGGCCGGTACTGCGGATCTTCGGGGAGGATGTGCCGCTCCAGGCGCGGGTGGAGATAATCAACGGATATAGCGCGCACGCGGACCGGACGGAAATGACGACATGGCTGGGACGCGTGAAGGAAAAATCTCCCCGGCTGGGTCCCATCTGGCTCGTGCACGGGGAGCCTTTGGTGCAGGATGAGTTCAGGACTGCGCTCACCGCCAAGGGATATTCAGTCGAGTGTCCCGAGCCTCGCACCCGGCATGTTTTCTAGCGTAGCTTCCAGACATGGGAAGCGTGGCGCGTTTCATCCGGCGAACAGTGATCCTGGGTATGGTTGGGCTTTTCACGCTCTGGATCATCTCGGCGGCAGCGGTGCTGATCTGGAGCTCCCGTGACGAAGCGAGACCCGCGCAGGCGATTGTAGTTCTGGGGGCTGCCCAGTATGCGGGAAGGCCATCGCCCGTTCTTCGTGCCAGACTGGATCATGCGCTCGACCTCTGGAAGCGGCAGCTGGCGTCGCTCCTGATTCTGACCGGGGGAACGGGCGCCGGAGACACGACCAGCGAAGCGGCGGTTGGGCGAACCTACGCGAAGAAACGCGGTGTGCCCGACACTCTGATACTCGTGGAGAACGAAGGGCGGACCACCAGCGAATCGATGAAAGCCGTCGCCGGCATGCTCGAAGTGCGGGGGCTCCACAGCGCGCTCCTGGTAAGCGATCCCTTTCACATGCTGCGGCTGCGGATTCTGGCGCGGCGTTTCGGGTTTACGCCCTATACGTCGCCGACGCGAACGAGCCCGATCGAGCCGAACAGGGAGCAGCGCTGGAAGTATATCTTTAGCGAGTCGGTAAAAGCTCCGCTGGCCTTCTTTTTCGAGAGGAAGCTGTGAGGAAGAACATTCTTTTAGTTGCAATAGGATACTTAATAGTTGGCCTGTCGATAACGCTGCCACTGGCATCGCAGACAACACCACGGATCAGCTTCGAGAAATACACGCTTCCGAACGGACTCCAGGTGATCCTGCACGAGGATCATTCGACGCCGATCGTCGCGGTCAACACCTGGTATCATGTCGGGTCAGGAGACGAGCAGGTCGGGCGCACTGGCTTCGCTCACCTGTTCGAGCACATCATGTTCATGGGCTCCGAGAATGTATCCGTCGGGATGTTCGACAAGTGGCTGGAAGCGGCCGGAGCGGACAACAATGGCTCGACCACTGAAGACCGGACGAACTATTACGAGGTGCTACCCTCCAACGCGCTCGAGTTGGCGCTCTGGCTCGATGCCGACCGGATGGGATGGCTGTTGCCGACGATGGATCTCCCCAAGGTCGACCTCCAGCGCGAGGTGGTGAAGAACGAGCGGCGTCAGAGTTACGACAACGTGCCCTACGGCCGAGCCGATGAGACTATTCTCGCGGCGCTTTACCCGAAGTCGCACCCTTACTCGTGGCCGGTGATCGGATCGATGGCCGATCTCAGTGCCGCCACGCTTGACGATACGAAGAAGTTTTTTAGTACCTACTACGCGCCCAACAACGCCACACTCGCTATCGCGGGGGACTTCGATCCAGTCAAGGCGAAGCAACTCGTCGCGAAATATTTTGGCTCAATTCCGCAGGGTCCAGCGGTCATAAGGCGAACGTCAGTTCCCGCGGTGACCATTCCGCGTGACGTGTTCCTCGTTCTGGAGGACAAGGTTCAGCTGCCGCGCGTGTTCTATACCTGGCACACAGTGAAAGCCTTCGCGCCCGACGACGCGGCGCTCGATATCCTGGCGCAGGTCATCGCCAACGACAAGAACTCGCGCCTCTACAAGAAGCTCGTTTACGACCTGCAGGTAGTGCAGAGCGTGCAAGCGAGACAGGAAAGCGGCCGTCTTGATGGAAAATTTCAGATCGATGTGCTGCCAAAGCCCGGGCAAGCGACTGGCGATATAGACAAGCTGGTTCAGGCCGAGATTGCCGGGGTTATCAGCAATGGGATTACGCAGCGTGAGTTGGTGAGAGCGCAGAATTCCTACCGCGCGCAGTTCCTTGACCGGCTTGCCAGCGTCCTCGGCAAGGCTGATGTGCTCAACTTCTACAATTATTTCGTGGGAACTCCTGACTTCGTGCAGCAGGATGCCGCACGATACGACAAGGTCACCGCCGCGGATGTGCAGCGGGTGGCGAAAACCTATCTCGGTAAGCCGAAGATCATCCTGACCGTTGTCCCGGAAGGGAAGAAAGAGCTGATGCTGACTGCTGCCGGGAGTGGCCGATGAAACCGCTCGCCAGATTTGGACTGAGCACGCTCGCGCTCCTCGCCGCTCAATCCACGATCGGTGGGCAGAGCACCTTCGACCGCACCAAACCGCCGGAGCTCGGAGCTCCGCCCAAAGTCTCGCTTCCGCCTATCGTAACGAGACAGCTCCCGAATGGACTCAAGCTCATGATCGTCGAGCACCACGAGCTTCCGATTGCTGATTTTGTTCTGCTGATTGGAAGTGGAGGAACAACCGACCTGGTGGGAAAGATGGGCGTTGCCAATCTCACGGCGGCAATGCTTCGCGAGGGGACGACGACGAGAAAGAGCCTGGAGATCGCCGACCAGATCGCCTTCCTCGGGATCGGCCTCAACACGGGCAGCAGCTGGGAGTCGAGCACGCTGTCGCTCCATACTCCTACCGCGCAGCTCGATAGCGCCCTCGCGCTTTTCGCCGATGTTGCACTCCGGCCTTCGTTTCCCGCCAATGAGTTCGAAAGAATCAAGAAGACGCGCCTGACTGATCTCCTCCAGCTTAAGGACCAGGGACCGGCGATCGCCAATATCGCGTATCCGGCGATCGTTTACGGCAGCTCGCATCCATATGGCGCGCGGCTGCTTGGGACGGAGGAATCGGTGATCGGCCTCTCCGTTGCCGATCTCCAATCGTATTACGGAACGAACTTCCGGCCCAACAACTCCACACTGATCGTCGTCGGCGATGTGACGCCGGCGCAGATCGAGCAGAAGGTCAATCAATACTTCGGTGGCTGGCAGCGGGGGGATGTGATGCCTGTCACGTACAGCGAGCCGCCCAAGCCAGGGAGCACGACGATCTACCTGATCGACAAACCGGGGGCAGCTCAGTCATCCTTTCGTATCGCGACGGTGGGGGTTCCCAGATCCACCAAGGACTACTTCGCTCTCACCGTGATGAACACAATTCTTGGCGGATCATTTACGAGTCGCCTCAACAACAACCTTCGCGAGACCAAAGGCTACACCTACGGTGCCCGCTCGGCATTCGACATGAGACGAGCTGCGGGACCATTCATCGCGTCCGCGGAGATCGTCGCCGCGAAGACGGACTCCGCGCTGCTGGAATTCATGAAGGAGCTCAATGCCATCCGGCAGTCGGTGCCCGCTGACGAGCTGTCCAGGGCGAAACGGTACCTGCAGCTGCAGCTACCGTCGGACTTCGAGACTACGCAGCAAATTGCGAGCGCCCTGGTTCCGGTGGCCATGTACGGGCTGCCTCTAGACTACTACAACAACTACGTGCAGAACATCGAGACGGTCACACCGGCCGATGTCGCGCGCGTCGCGCGGCAGTACGTGAACCCTGAGTCATTGGCGGTGGTGATAGTCGGCGACAGGAAAACCATCGAGCAGAGCCTGAAAGCGGTGAACGTCGGGCCGATTTCGATCAGGGATATGACCGGACAGCCGGTTCAGTAACCGCTCGCCCCCAAATGTGAATAGCTGAACACTTTTTACTGAAGACGACCTGCCAGGGGCGGTCAGCGTTTACGGCAATGGACTGCGGGCTTTACCCGACGAAGTAGTCTTCAGTCGAACGCGATTTGTGTGCTGACCATTACTTGTGCGGGTCGAGTGCAGCCGCGACCCACTTCCAGTAAGCGTCACCGGCTACATCGGCGATGTCGTTGTGCCCAGCCCCCTCGACTACGAGGAGCTCACCTTTTTTCCTGGCGGCTTCGTACACCTCGAGCCCCATCCTCACCGGAACCACCCGATCCTGCTTTCCGTGAGCAACCGACACTGGAACATCCAGATTGGAGACTACCTTGCTCGCGTCGAAGTGAATCCGGGAAACTGTCTTCCACGCCAGGACAATGGGTTGTGAGGCGATGAATCTCGCCATCGCCCGGGCGGATGTGAAAGGCGACTGAAGAAGCAGCGCCTGGGGCGGATGCTTTTCAGCCAGCTCCGCAGCGACGGCACTGCCCAGTGAGTGGCCGTAGTAAGCGAGTCGGCTCGTATCTGCCCCGAGTTTGCTCCGCAGATGATCGTACGCCCCTTCCGCGTCGAGCTTGGTGGTCGCGTAGCTTGGAGTCCCGCCCAACGACATGTAACCGCGATACTCCGCCAGGAAAACCGCGTAACCGGTACGCTCCAGAACGGAGCGCGCCCAGTCGAGCTGCCAGATGGCCAGGTCGGCGTTCCCGTGAAAACAGAGCAACACGCCGGGGCTCGTTCGTGGATCGCCGACGACATAACCGGCAAGCTGCTGCCCATCTGCCGCTCTGTACTCGACCCGGCCCGGTTCGTGACCGACGTGGGAGAACGGCGGCGGCTGGAAGAGAATTCGTTCCTGTCCCCACCAGAGGAGCAGCAGCAAACCGGACAGCAGGCCGAGAAGGGTGAGCAGAGCGAAAGTCACGCGGGCGTGCAAAGGGGGTTCCAGAGGCTTGGCATGGCGGGCAATTTACGGCAATGCGGATTCCGATAGAAACCTTTCATCTGGACAACGGACTCTTCGTCACGCTCTCCGAGGATCACACAGCTCCGATCGTGGCAGTGAATCTCTGGTATCACGTCGGATCGGCTAACGAACGGGAAGGCCGCACCGGGTTTGCGCACCTCTTCGAGCACATGCTGTTTCAGGGCTCCGCGCATGTTGGATCCAACGAGCACTTCGAGCTGATCCAGCGCGCGGGTGGAACGCTTAACGGGTCCACCTGGCTTGAGAGAACGAACTATTTCGAGACTATCCCGTCGAACGAACTGGCGCTGGCGCTATGGCTCGAAGCGGACCGAATGGGTGAGCTGCTCCCGGCCATGACCCAGGAAAAGCTCGATACCCAGCGCGATGTCGTGAAGAATGAACGGCGGTGGTCCGTGGATAACCAGCCATATGGGACGATGCTGGAGAAGCTCCAGGAGCTGGTGTTCCCGTCCTGGCATCCCTTCCACCATTCATTGATCGGCTCGATGGAGGACCTGTCGGCCGCATCACTCGATGACGTGGCGCAGTTCTTCGCGACTTATTACACGCCGGATAACGCCGTCCTGTCCATCGCCGGAGACTTCGACTCGAGCAATGCACGAAGTCTGGTTGAGAACTTCTTCGGACCAATTCCGAGGGGGAAAGGGAAGCCTCCGCTTTCGGCGATGACGCTTCCTTCCGTTTTCGGAAAGCAATTGCGCGCGGTCGTGCCAGACGACGTCAGCCTGGCAAGGCTCTTCATGGCCTTCCGCGCTCCGGTATTCGGGAGCGAGGAATATTACGCGTCCAGCGTGTGCGCGGCGCTGCTCGGGATGAGAAAAGGAAGCCGCTTGTACCGGTCACTAGTGCGAGAGCGACAGGTGGCGGCCGGGGTTTCCGCATTCACCTTCGGTTTGGCCAAGGGCACTGATCTTCTCGTGGTCGACGTCACCGCCAGACCCGAGACGGAGACGAGCCAGCTCGAGGAGGAGGTGGAGCGCGAAATCGATCTGCTTCTCAGTGACGGTGTAACCGGCGAAGAAGTGAACAGGGCGCTGGCGCTGATCGAGACAGATCTCGTGGCGTCGCTGCAATCGGCTGGTGAGCGCGCTGACGGGCTCTCGATGTTCGCGACCTACTTCGGGGAGCCCGAGCTGATCAACGAGCAGACGGAACGCTATCGTGCTGTAACGACGGCGAAGGTGAACGACTTTATCACAGAGCGGATGGTGGAGGAGAACAGGGCATCCCTTCTCTACGTTCCGAAGGATCGAGTGGAAGTGGAAGAAATCCTTGCCACCGCCGCCGGAGTGAGTTGATGGTCACCGCCCTCCGACCGAAGTCAGGGCCAGCGCGCAGCTATCAGTTTCCGAAATTCCACAGCGAAGTTCTATCGGACGGCATCCGACTGCTGGTTGCTCCCGTCGAGAAGCTCCCTGTAGTCACGGTTCTCGTGGTAGTGGATGCCGGGTCCTCCAACGATCCGATCGGTAAGGAAGGAGTCGCGATGCTGACGGCCAGAGCACTCCTGGAGGGAACTCGTCGCTACGATGGGGCGAAGCTGGCGGAGAAGTTCGAGCAGCTCGGGACATCGCTGGACTCAGGAGCTGACTGGGACAGCATCTTCATAAAAATCACAGTTCTGTCCGAGCGGCTCTGGGCGGCGCTCGGGCTGCTCAGTGAGGTTGTTACGACGCCGGTTTTTCCGGAGCGTGAGGTCGAACGGCTCAAAGCGGAGCGGCTGGCGGAGATACTCCAGATTGAAACTGAGCCGCGCGCCTTGGCGGACGAGCGCTTTGAGTCCTTTCTTTACGCCGAGGAATCGCGATACTCGAAACCGGATGGAGGCAGCGCGGAAAGCGTATCGCGACTGAGTCGGGCGGACGTAGAACAGTTCTACCGGTCGCGATTCATATCGGGCGCAACGACAGTGATCCTTACGGGGGATGTCCAACCCGATGAAGCTCACGAATTGGTGGAGTCGGCCTTCGGCGGGTTTCCCACTGGATCGACTCCGGCGCAACCTCTGGTAGTCGCACCACGAAGCGGGGCGCGGAACGTCCATATCGTAAGCAAGAGCGGCGCTCCCCAGTCGGAGCTTCGTGTCGGCCATATCGGGCTTCCGCGCAGCCACCCCGACTATTTTCCGACCAAGGTAATGAACGCGGTGCTGGGCGGGCTGTTCGGCTCGCGGATCAACCTGAATCTTCGCGAAGCGCACGGTTACACTTACGGTGCGTCCTCGTACTATGACTGGAGACGCGGCCCAGGGCCATTCGCGGTGGCCACCGCGGTGGAAAGCGACGTCACGGCTCTCGCGTTGCGCGAGATATTCCTCGAGATCGACCGCATTCGCCACGAAGAGATATCGGCGGACGAACTTTCACTGGCAACCCACTATCTCGAAGGCGTGTTCCCCATTCGCTACGAGACGACCTCGGCGGTCGCGACCGCATTGGCGAACATGGTGATCCACGATCTTCCGCGCGATTACTATGACTCCTATCGCCGGAATATTCGCGGGGTGACAGTTGGATCGGTGCTTGAAGCAGCGCGCACCCATATCCATCCGGGGGAATTGCAGACAGTAGTGGTGGGAGACGCGGCGCTCATACGGGAGCCCCTGGCGGAGCTCGGCGCCGGTGTCGTCCACATCCACGACGCGTGATGGGTAAAGTGCGCTCCCGTCGCGCGTATACGGGGAAGGTCATCTCCATGGATGTGGATGAGGTGCGGTTCCCCGACGGTTCCATCGGAGAGCTGGAGATAATCAGACACCCGGGCGCAAGCGCAGTCGTACCCTTTCTCAGCGACCCCGCCGGTGACGATCCCCAGATTCTCCTCATTCGCCAGTACCGTTATGCGGCCGAGGGATATCTCTACGAGATACCCGCGGGACGTCTCGATTTGGGCGAGGATCCAAAGGCGTGCGCACTCAGAGAGCTCAAGGAGGAAACCGGTTGTTCGGCCGCCGGTATAGAGCACCTCTTCACGATGTACACGACCCCGGGCTTTACCGACGAGAAGATCCACCTCTTCATGGCAACCGGACTCGAGACCGGAGAATCGAGCCACGAAGCCGACGAGTTCCTCGACCTGCACCCTACGCCCCTCTCCCGGGCTTTATTGATGGTCGAACGGGGTGAAATCCAGGACGCCAAGACCGCACTCGGCCTGCTCTTCGCTGCGGGATTTCGCGCCGGCCGTTAACCCCCAGAGCCAAATTGGCGTCTAATCAATAAAGACGCCAAACAAATGTCATGAAAATGGGACATAAGGGCAGAAACTGGACAAGCTCTGGCGTAGGGCCTTGGCAGCTAAGTCCTTTAATACCAACGGGTTAATCATGGGAACCCTCCGGCATACCGTGTGCGTTAAGTGGTAGCGAGGAAAAGTTCCTCGGGGCTGTGCACGACTTTCCGTCGTGGACGTCTTCTACCTAAAGGAGAGAAGAATGGCTGACATCGTCCGTAAGCAAATAATTCCAGCTGTGGGGCCAACCGTCAGGGAACGGCTACAGGCGATGGACGATTCAGCCGTCGTGACTGCTTTCCTGGGTGGTGAAGAGCGTGCCTTTTCGGAGCTGGTAACGCGTTATCAGACGCGCCTACTGAACTTCGTCTACCGCACGATTGGCGACCGCGAGAAGGCTGAGGACCTGGTGCAGGAAGTGTTCATCCGGGTATACCGGCATCTGCATCGCTTCGACCGCTCGAAGAAATTCTCGACCTGGGTATACACGATTGCCTCGAATCTGGCGAAAAATGAGTTGCGCAACAGATCGCGCAACCCGCTCGTTCTCTTCCAGACGGTTCAGAAGAACTTTCAGGATGAAGACCGTCCGCTGCAGTTCGAGGACACTACCTCGCGTCCGGACGACATGTACCGTAAGCGGCACCTGAGAGAAGTCGTCGAAGAGAGCGTTGCGAAGCTGCCGGAACACCACCGGCACGTGTTCGTCCTGCGTGAGCTCGAAGGCAAGTCCTACGAGGAGATCGCCGAGATCACCCAGTGCAACCTGGGGACGGTTAAATCGCGGCTGAACAGGGCAAGAAACTCATTCGCGGAAATCATTGCCCCATATGTAGATTAGGGTCGACGATTCGGGAACAGGTCCCCCGCTCAAGGGTACCTGTTCCCAGACCCCAACCGATTTCCATGGATTGTCGCGAATTTTCTGAAAAGCACCTTGCCTTCGTAGACGATACCCTTGCTGGTATCGAGCTGGTCCGCATGCAGTGCCACACCGCTGAATGTGAGGCCTGTGCCAGACAGGACGCAAAGGTCCGTCGTGCCCTCCTCCTGTTCAGGAACCTTCCCTCGATCGAGCCCTCGACAGGCTTCTCCGATCGCCTGGAGGCGCGGCTCCAGGAAGCGCACGACAATGATCTGCTCCTGGAAACGACGCGGCGCAATCTGAAGCGAGGCGCCATGGCGGCTACCGTCGCCACTCTCGCCAGCGCGGTCATGCTCGCCTATATCGGCAGCACGCTCTATCAGACCGAAATGCCTCGTGACGTTGTGATGCCGCCGGTGGTTGCCGTTGCCACGGAACCCGACCTCACGCCGATCGCGACATCCACTCCCGCGATAGTCGCCTCAGCGTCCGCCGGGCTCGCGTTCTGGCCGGTAGCGCTCTTCGCGGAAGAGGCCCCGGTCCGGTTCGCCCATTCGAGATTCGAGCTGGCAAAGCTCACCCGGTAGGGCCTACCCCGATCGGCAGCTTTCAAGGGCAGCCCTATATTTCGAGGATGTCCGTCTCCTCACTCAAGACCCTTCGTGAAGCCCTCAAGCGCCGCTCTTTTGACGGCGCTTATTACATCACGGGGGAGGACGACTACCAGAAGGACGATGCGGTCAGCCAGCTGATCGAGGCGGCGCTGGATCCACAGTCCCGCGACTTCAACCTGGATGTCCGCAAAGCAGCTGACCTCGATGCGGAAACTCTGGGAAGCCTGCTCAGTACTCCCCCAATGATGGCGGAGCGACGGATAATTGTGATTCGGGATGCGGGAGCCCTGAAAAAGGAGGCGCGCAAGGCTCTCGATCAATATCTGCGGAATCCCGCTTCTGACTTGATGCTCATACTCACGGCGGCGAGTGGATCGAAAACCGATCAAGACCTGTCCGGAGCCGCGAGAATGCTGCAATTCGATCCCCTCACCGGTGATCGGTTACCCAGGTGGATTGCACACTATGCCACGAACGATCTCGATGTCAGGATTACTGAACAGGCTGTCGAGCTTCTTCAGGCAGCGGTGGGGAGCGATCTCCAGGCGCTGGCCGCAGAACTGGACAAGCTCGCCAGCTTTACCCAGGGCAGCGAGATAACCGAAGACGCCGTATCCGCCATTGTCGGGGTGCGGCGTGGAGAGACCCAGGCCGATCTGCTCGATGCGGTTGCCGATCGCAACGTGACACGCGCACTCGAGCTCATACCTCACATTCTGTCACAACCGAAAACCACGGCGGTCTCGGTCGTCATGGCACTATCGACACAGATGATCGGAATTGCATGGGGTCGGGCGAGACTCGATGACGGCGCTTCGAGGGGCCAGCTCAGTCAGCAATACTTCGATCTCCTCAAAGAGACAGGGGCGTTCACGGGAAGGTCGTGGGGCTCTGCCACCGTGGTATGGGCCCGTGCAGCGGAACGATGGAGCAGGCAAGGCATCGATTACGCGCTCGATGCACTGCTCGATGCAGACGTAGCCCTCAAGGAAAGCAAGGTCTCCTCGGAAGAACAAATATTGGCTACAGTAGTACTCAGCATATGTGCGGCCGAGGAAACAACCGCGGCAGCGTAATGCTCAAACTGAGAAGGGGAGAGAGATGTTGAGACGGACATGCCTTTCAGGCGTTTTGATATTCTGCGCGGGCACGGCGGTGGACGCACAGTCCGTGGCCCGGTCAGCGGAAGCAGCTTTTACGAGAGCCCAGGAGATGGCCAGCGACGGAAACAGCGCCGCGGGAAGGGCGCTGATTGATTCCGTAATCAAGGCAACCGCCCCGGCTTCTCCAATCTATCCGCAGGCGCTCTTCTGGCGTGCGACTCTTGCCACCAGTGCCGCGGAAGCGGAGAGTGACTACCGGCATATTGTCGTCGATTATCCGCTGGCGGCACAGGCCGAAGACGCCTTGCTACGCCTCGCACAGCTTGAGCTCGCGCGTGGAGACAAGGACGACGCGCTCCTGCACCTCCAGCGCATCCCGCGGGACTATCCCCGGAGCAAGTCGCTCGCGCGGGCGAGTTACTGGACCGCGCGCGTGCTGTTCGAGAAGAACGACATCGCCGGCGCCTGTGCGGCGAACGCGAATGCCCTGGCACAAACCGCCGATGGCGAGATAGAGCTGAGGAACCAGATCCAGTATCAGAACCAGAGGTGTGCTTCGTATGCGGCGGCCCAACGCACCGCGAGCACCTCCACTCCCGCGACGACGACGACGACCACGTCTGCGCCGGAGCCGGCTCCAACCGCATCGACAACGACATCGGCAGTTGCCGAAGCAAAGCCTCCGGCAATCACAGATTCTTCCACCACGGCGGTAGCGACGACGAGCTCCGTCCAAAGCGCGACACCCCAGCGAATTACCCCGCCGAGTAAAGGAGTGGACACTCGGCCAGGCAAGATCGAGCCGAAAACGCCGGTACAGACGGCAACCGAGGTGAAGAGCACGGCCGCTTCGCCAGCTACAGGCCGGACTTACTCGGTGCAGGTCGCCGCCTACAACCGTAAGGTCGAGGCGGAAAGGCTCGCATCGACACTTGGAAAACGCGGATACAACGCGCGCGTCGACGGGACCAGCGCGCCATTCCGAGTAAGAATCGGTCGCTACACAAGCGCCAGAGATGCCGAAGCCGCGCTCAAGGAGATCAGGTCGAAACGCATGGCCGGCTTTGTGGTAAGAGTGCCGTAGAGTGGCGACCGCCGCATCAACACCGTTGATGCAACAATACCGGGAGATCAAATCGCGTCACCAGGACGCGATTCTGTTCTTCCGGATGGGAGACTTCTACGAGATGTTCTACGAGGATGCCGAAGTCGCATCAAGGACGCTCGGCCTCACGCTTACCTCGAGGAACAACGGCGGAGCGAGCGAAGTTCCACTCGCGGGTGTTCCCGTAAAAGCGGCGGGCGAGTACCTCCGGCGTCTCGTCCAGCACGGTTTCCGCGTTTCCATATGTGAGCAAACGGAAGACCCCCGCCTGGCGAAGGGGATAGTAAAGCGCGAAGTCGTCGAGACAATCACTCCCGGCGCCGTTTTTTCCGATGCCCTGCTCGACGGCACACGCAACAACTACCTGTGCGCATTGAACCGCTCGGGTGACTCGATCGGCTTCGCGGCCGCGGATCTTTCTACCGGCGAGCTGCGTCTCACGGAAACAGGTTTGTCCGACGCGGAGTCGGTACTGTCGAGACTGACCCCGCGCGAAGTGATCGTCGCTCGGGCAGCAAATCTCGATCAGATACTCAAGTCACCGGTAGGAGAGGAAGGACCGCTTCTCACCGAGCGCGAGGGGTGGGAATTTGATCCGGCTCTCGGTCGCGATCTTCTGATACAACGATTCCGGGTGAGTTCACTCGAGGCGTTCGGAATCGAAGA
The DNA here is from genome assembly GCA_031390205.1 of Gemmatimonadota bacterium. Classification (GTDB taxonomy): domain Bacteria; phylum Gemmatimonadota; class Gemmatimonadetes; order Gemmatimonadales; family Gemmatimonadaceae; genus UBA4720. The sequence continues at coordinate 1,952 of JANMTG010000032.1, read as the reverse complement.
CCGGGATTCCGCCATACTGGGAGCAGTCGGCGCGCTGCTTCGCTACATCGACGAGCTGCAGCCTGCCGGCACGCCCCACCTTACCCGCCCGAAGATCGAACGGGCCTCGGGAGTGATGCCACTCGACGAAATGACGCGACGCAACCTCGAACTGGTCGAGTCAATGCGAGGTGCCGAAACATCGGGGACGCTGCTCAACGTTCTCGACAGGACGCTGACTCCGATGGGAGCAAGGCTGCTGAGACAATGGCTGCTCGCCCCTCTGATAGACCGCACGGGAATAGAGGCGAGGCTCAGCGCCGTCGCGACACTCGGCGATGCTCTCATTCGGAGCGCACTACGCGAAGCGCTCGATGGAGTACGCGACATGGAGAGACTGGGCGGCAAAGCTGCCACGGGCCGGGCTTCGCCACGGGAGCTGCGCGCGCTTGGCGATTCAATGGGCCGACTGCCCGCGGTCCACGCTGCTCTCGAACGGGCGCGCTCGGCATCGGCAACGCGTGAGGCCATGATGCTGAGCAGGCACGCGCTGTCCTGGGATGGCTGCGGCGATCTGAGCGAGGACATACAGGGGCTGCTCGTCGAGCGGCCACCCATCGCCATTGGGGATGAGCCCAGCATCCGGGAAGGAGTGGACAGCGCGCTCGACGAATGGCGCGCACTCAGAGATGGCGGCAAGGACGGAATTGCCCGCATCCAGTCGGAGGAGCGCGCACGCACCGGGATAAGCTCGCTGAAGGTCGGCTACAACAAGGTGTTCGGGTACTTCATCGAAGTCACGAACAGCAACTTGCACCTTGTTCCCGCGGACTATCAAAGGCGACAGACTCTGACGGGCGCCGAGCGCTACGTGACGCCATCGCTCAAGGAATACGAGGAGCGGGTGCTGACGGCGGCGGAGCGGGTAGAGGCTCGGGAGCGGGAGCTGTTCGAGAAGCTGAGAGCGCGGGTGGGCGCCCAGATCTCGCGCCTCCAGTCGGTGGCCCAGGTGATCGCGGAGCTCGATGTGCTCTCTTCCCTCGCCGAAGTCGCGTCGAGCGAAGGGTATGTGGAGCCGGAGCTGACCGATGGGTTCGACCTCGAGATAGTGGCTGGACGGCATCCCGTGGTCGAGCGCATGATGCCGAGAGAGAAATTCATCCCGAACGACCTCGCGCTGACGCAGGACGCGCGCATGATAATTCTCACCGGTCCGAACATGGCGGGGAAATCCACCATTCTGCGGCAGGTCGGGTTGATTGTGCTGATGGCCCAGGTGGGCAGCTTCGTCCCGGCTCTGCGCGCGCGAATTGGCATCGTCGACCGGTTGTTCACCCGCGTCGGCGCGAGCGACAACCTCGTTCGCGGCCAATCCACCTTCATGGTGGAGATGTCGGAAACGAGCGCCATTCTCCACACCGCAACCAGGCGTAGCCTGGTGCTGCTGGACGAGATCGGCCGTGGGACTTCCACCTACGATGGTATCTCCATCGCCTGGTCGGTGAGCGAGCATCTCCACGATGCGGTGGGATGCAAAACGATCTTCGCCACGCACTATCACGAGTTGACGCAGCTGGCCGATAATTTAGTAGCAGTTCGTAACTATAACGTGCAAGTGCGGGAAATAGACGACCAGGTGCTTTTCCTGCACCGGCTCGAGCCGGGTGGCGCCGACCGGTCTTATGGAATCGAGGTGGGGAGGCTCGCCGGGTTGCCTCCCGCCGTGCTGGCGCGGGCAAAGGAGCTGCTCCGGGTGCTCGAAGCGGAACAAATCGTGCCTCGATCAGCGCCCGCCGTGCTGCATTCCAGGCGAGGAGAAGGAGACCAGCTCGCTCTCTTCGCGCCCCTGCCTCATCCTGTCGTAGACAAACTTGGAAAGATGGACCCCAACCCGATGACACCACTTCAAGCTCTCGAGGTACTCGCCCGGCTGGTCGACGAAGTCAAGAGCGAGCAAGAGTCCTGACATGATC